>JBDHAL010000067.1:0-14326 GCA_039588075.1 Gemmatimonadota bacterium
CCTGGGCAACCAGTTCAGCGACCGCGCTACGCCCGGCGCCGCCGCAGGCCTCGTCGAGGCGTTCGACGAGAAGAGCGGCTGGACCCGCCGCGACTACTTCATCTCCGAGCCCGACACCACCAACAACCGAATGGCTCTGCGCAGCGCCATCCAAGGGCTTTCCTCGCTCAAAGGCCACTGCAGGGTCGTCTTCTACTCGGACAGTAACTACTTGATCAAGGGCATGAAAGAATGGGTTCACTCCTGGGCCAAGCGCGGCTGGAAGCGAAAAGGCGGGCCGATCGAAAATCTGGAACTCTGGATCGAGCTCGTTAGGGTCGCGGCCAAACACTCGATCGAGTGGCGCTGGGTTCGAGGTCACGCCGGCGATCCCAAGAACGAGTACGTGGATATGCTCGCCACCGAGTCGGCGCGCGCCGGAAAGAACTCCAGAGGACTTGTCGACTCGGGTTTTGAGGACTGGGTCATCGGTGAACAGGAGAAAGAGCGGCTTATGGATTTTATGGACGTTCCGCCGCGGGAGAAGTTCAGGGCTGATGCCAAGCCGCCTTCGCCTCCTTTGTTATAGTGAACATCGAACATCGTTCATCGAGCATCGAACGTCGAGGAACTGCCCGATTTTGAACCTTGGACTTCGAGCATCAAACGTGAACGTTGACGCCACCGGCACCGAGGCACTGACCTCAACGTTCATGTTCACGTCTCGACGTCCAATGTTTGACATCGGGCCGTATTCTCGACGTTCGATGCTCGATGAACAATGTTCGATGTTCACTTCCAAAAAAAAGCCCGGAAACCCGGGCCCTTTCTACGATAACCCTAGCCCCCACCGCCAGCCGTATCCCCCTCCGTCTCTCCCGGCGTACCCAGTTCCAGTCCCTCGGGAACCGGCTGCTCTTCCCTGTCCAATATCGGCGTCGGCGCCTCCTGCGTCGGAGGCGTCAGCTGCCCCTCGAGAATCGATGTAGGTGCCCTCGTCCGCGCCGAAAGAATCGCCAGGAGGAGGGCCAGGCCCATGAACGCGCTGCCCGTTATCCAGGACATCTTGGTCAGGAGAGTTGCCGCTTGCCGGCCGCCCAGGAAGCTGTCCGTGGACGATGACGCTCCCCCGAACTCTGCCGCCAGGCCGCTTCCTTTCCCCGACTGCAAGAGCACGACGAAGATGAGGATGAAAGCGTCGAGGATGAGCATCATTAGTATGAAACCGTACACTGCTTTGCACCTTCCCTTGGTCGACTTTTCTAAGCTTAACCGCCGAAGTATAGGCGGCGCTACGAGGCTGTCAACGTTAGCCGGCCCGGCAAATCCGTGAGAAACCGGCCGGGTCGAGGCTGGCGCCGCCGACGAGAGCCCCATCGATCTCTGGCGCCGACAGCAGTTCGTCGATGTTCTCCGGCTTGACGCTACCGCCATATATGATGGGGATGGCCCGGGCGGCCGCCTCGCCGACCCTCTGGTCGAGCATGGCGCGGATCAGCGCGTGCACCTCGTTGGCGTCTTCGGCACTCGCGGTTCGGCCCGTGCCGATCGCCCACACCGGCTCGTAAGCGATGACGATGTTCTCGATCTGCGGGGTCTCCAGCCCGCTCAAACCGGCGTCCACCTGGCGGCCGACCACGGCTTCGACCTCGCCGCGATCGCGCTCGTCGAGGGTTTCGCCGACGCAGAGGACGGCCGTTAGCCCCTGTGCCATGATCGCCGAGGTTTTCTTGGAAACGTCTTCGTCGCTGTCGCCGAAGACGTGCCGCCGCTCGGAGTGGCCGGCCAGGGCGAACGCGGCACCGGCATCTTTCGCCATCGGTGCCGAGATAGAGCCGGTGTAGGCTCCTGAAAGCTCCCAGAAGACATCCTGCGCGCCGACGCCCAGGTCTTCCCTTCCGGCCGCCGCGGCCCTGAACGCGGCGAGCGAAAGGGCGGGCGGGAAGAAGACCACGGTTCGATCTTCACCGGGCGGGTAGAGGTCTACGAAAGCATCGACGAAGTCACGGGTAGCCGTCGGCCCGTTGTTCATCTTCCAGTTGCCGCCAAAGAAAGGCTTCGCCAGGCTCATGCCGCCCCCCTGTCCGTGAGCGCCGCTACGCCGGGCAGCGTCTGCCCGGCCAGGAACTCCAGCGCCGCGCCACCGCCCGTCGACACGTGGGTCACTTCACCGGCAAGCCCGAATGCGGCGATCGCCGCTGCCGTGTCACCGCCACCCACGATGCTCGACGCCCCCGCAGCCGTCGCATCCGCCACCGCCTTCGCGACGACACGAGAACCGGCGTCGAACGGCTCGTGCTCGAAGACCCCGACGGGTCCATTCCAAAGGACCGTACGCGCCTCTCCAACGACCGCCGCGAACTGCTTCGCGCTCTCCGGCCCAATGTCCAGCAGCATCTGGTCGCTGGGGATCGCCTCGCGACTAACGGTGTGTGCTTCCGAGCCGCTCTCTATCGCCGGGGCCACGGTGGCATCGACGGGAAGAAGTAGCGCGTCACCCGCCTTCTCCATCAGACCGGCGGCGAATTCGACCAGGTCTTCCTCGACCAGCGAGTTGCCCGTCTCGAGTCCCATCGCGCGGAAGAATGTGCAGGCCATCGCTCCACCAACGCAGAGACGATCGGCCATGCGCAGCAGGTTCTCGATCAGGTCGATCTTCCCGCTGACCTTGGCGCCGCCGAGAACGGTGACGAACGGGCTCGCCGGATCATTCATCAAACCGCCGAGGTGCTCCAGCTCCCGTTCCATCAACAGGCCCGCCACCGCCGCTTTCATGAAGTCCGCCACTCCTGCGGTGGAGGCGTGGGCGCGATGAGCGGCGCCAAACGCATCGTTCACGAAGACGTCACCCAGCTTCGCCAGCTCGCGTGACATCGACGGGTCGTTCTTGGTTTCCCGGGGATCGAACCGCGTGTTCTCCAGCAACATGATCCCACCCGGTTCGAGGCGTTCGCTGGCAGCGACGGCGTCGTCGGTGACCGTCGTGTCTTCCAGTGCCACATCCTCCCCCAGCAGGTCCGATAGATGCGCCGCGACGGGGCGCAGCGAGTATTTCGGCACCCGCTCGCCCTTCGGGCGGCCCAGGTGAGACATCAGGACGATCTTGGCGCCCCGACCCCGCAGGTACTCGAGGGTCGGCAGCGTCGCCCGGATGCGCGAGTCGTCGGCCACCCTCCCGTCTTCGTCGAAAGGAACGTTGTAGTCGACCCGTACGAGCGCTCGCTTCCCCTGCAGCTGGACATCGCTCAGGTCGAGGACGGTGAGTTTGTCTAGCATCTCCGCCTGGCCCGTCAGAGGCTTCCGGCTATGTAGTTGGCTAGATCCACGCACCGGCACGAATAGCCCCACTCGTTGTCGTACCACGACAGCACCTTCACGAAGTTGCCGTCGATGACGTTGGTCGACATGCCGTCCACGATCGAGCTGGCCGAGTTACCCACAAAGTCCACCGACACCAACGGATCCTCCGTGTACGCCAGGTATCCCTTCATCTTGCCGTTCGCATACTTCGCGAACGCCGCGTTCACTTCGTCTCTGCTCGGTGTCTTATCCAACACCGCCACCAGGTCGGTCAGCGACACGTTCGGCGTCGGCACGCGGACCGAGATGCCGTCGATTTTCCCCTCAACCTCGGGGATCACCACGCCGGTGGCCTTCGCCGCGCCCGTCGTCGTCGGGATCATCGAGAGAGCGGCGCCCCGCGCCCGCCGCAAATCCTTGTGCGGCAGATCCAGCAGCTGCTGGTCGTTGGTATAGCTGTGGATGGTCGTCATCAGCCCGCGCCTGAAGCCGAACTCGTTCAACAGGACCTTCACCACGGGCGCCAGACAGTTCGTCGTGCAACTCGCGTTGGAGATGATGTTGTCCTTTTTCCCGTCGTATTGATCCTCGTTGACCCCGAGGACGATGGAGATGTCCTCTCCCTTGGCCGGCGCCGTGATGATCACCTTCTTCGCGCCCGCGGCGAGGTGCTTTCCAGCAGCGTCACGGGAGCGGAACAGGCCAGTGGACTCGAAGACGATGTCTATCTCCAGGTCCTTCCACGGCAGCGAGGCCGGGTCGCGCTGCGAGAGCACCTTGACCTCGTCGCCATCGATGATGAGAGACTCATCCTTCGCCTCGACGCTCCCGGTGTAAGCCCCGTGCACCGAATCGTAACGGAACAGGTGGGCCAGCGTGGCCGTGTCGGTGAGGTCGTTCACCGCCACGAAATCGATGTCCTTACCCCGGCCATCCTTCTTGGCCGCGCGCATGATCATTCGGCCGATCCGACCGAACCCATTGATGCCTACTCGAAGCGACATGTTATTTCGACCTCCATGGCATTTTGACTACCGACGATCACATCCGTGTGTTTAGCCATTTAGATTAGGGCAACCTGCGGTTCATGGCTAGAGTCTAGCCACGCGTTGCGGCCAGCTCGCGCCGCGCCCGCGCGAACGTCAATACGCTCACCCCGCGGGCACCCGCCGAGCACAGAGCCCGAACACACCCCTCAGCCGTCGCTGCCGTGGTCAATACATCATCTACCAGCAACAAGTGCAGGTCCTCGATCGCGTCGCGCCCATCCTCGGCCACCCGGAACGCGCCCGCCACGTTCGCTGCACGCGCGCCCGGCGACAGTCGGGCCTGGCTTCGCGTGTGACGCGGCCGGCCCAGCACTCCCCGCAGCAGCGGCCGGCCACGGGCCCGCGCCACCCACCCCGCAAGCAGTTCCGACTGGTTGAACCCGCGCTCCCGCAGCCGTGCTCCGCTCAAGGGCACGGGCAACACCGCGGCGATCTCCGCCTCCGTAACGGACGAGAAGCGCACGCGGGCCATCCGATCGCCCATCTCCTCGGCCAGCTCGCGCCAGCGACCGTACTTCAGGCAGCGAACGGCCGCCGCGGCGGTTCCGGCCATGTAGTACGGAGCGCGGGCCTCGCGCAGGTAGGGCAGCCAGCCCCGGCACTCGATGCAGCTAGAGGTCTGCCCATCTAAGCCTATGTCAGGTAGCGAGATGCCACATCGGGGGCAGCGGGGGTGGCGCTGGCGGGGCGCCCGCGACCAGCACAGACCGCAGGTCCGGGCCTCGGTCCGCGCCAGCGGATCCCCACACAAGACGCAGACCGGCGGCAAAAAGCGGTCGATCCAGCGCCGTAGCACAGGTGGCACGGAGGGGTCTGTCCATTCCGGGTCCCGGTCGGCTTCCACCCCAGCAAGCTACGGCGGCCCCCTCAACCAATCCTGAACTCCGCCCCGCTACTGCAATGTCGAACACCGCCTTTCGAAGGTGGTACTACAACCAAATAGCCATCGGTCTTAAGGATTGGCGATTTGTTGATTCTTGATTAGGGATTGCCGTGCGCCCTTCGAAAGGCGGTGTTCGGTGTGCGGTGTTCGACATTGCAGTAGTACGAAAGAGGCGTAATTCGATAATCGGTGCCCAGGCGCGATCAATCGAATCGTGGGTTGACGATGTTATTGAAAATCGAACCGAACGTGTAGCTCAGGCTGACGCTGCCGAAGTAGCGGAAGTCGGTGCCGAGCTCGCGCAGCCGCAGCAGGACCTCCTCGTCCGTCGCCCCTTCTCGAGCCAGGTGTATCTGGTCTTTGATCCTGCCGAAGCTGCCGAAGATGTTGAGCTGCAGTCCCCTCACCAATCGCAGGTTTATCCGTCCGCCCAACTCGATCCGGTGCATCGCCGGGTCATCGACGAAGGCCGATCCCTCCAATTCGACATCGATGGAGCCCCAGGGCTGTTCCACCGAGTAGTTGATGAACCCGACGTGCCGGGCGCGCTTTTCCGTCAGCTTGCCAAACAGCGTGATCAACTCGTAGTCGACGTACATCAGCGAAAGGAAGTAGTCGAACGTGAACATTCGCTCGCTCGACTCCGAGTACGGGAAGACGTTGTACTCGATGAGCGGGCCCAGCTCGACCAAGAGGTCGTGGTTTCGAAACGTCGACACACGGGCTTCCGTGGTCAAACCGAACGACACGTGTTGGCTGATGCTCTTCGCGATGAAGCCGCCGGTGCTATAGTTACGCGAGATGCTGACCAGCTCGGTACTATCGCTCAACTCGAAATTGTCCTGCGAATACCGCCCGCTCGCGAACAGCCTGATCTTCCATTCTTCCGTCGTTCGATTCGCCGACAATGACAGGTTGCCCGAAAAGTCTCGCTGCTGCTGCTCGCCGCCAAGGTTCCCGCCGACACGGACCCGGAAGATCCAGTAGTTCCAAGGATCATCCACCTCCTGTGGCGTGACCTCCTGAGCCCCCGGCGCGTCGTAAGTGATTTGCAGCCGATCCGCCATCGGCAGTCGCGCCACGTAGCGCACCAGGCCCAACCCGATCGATTGGGCCAGGCCCCTCCGAATCTCGTCTTCCGTATCCGTCTGGCTCGAGAAGTACTTCAATGAGTCATCTATCCCGGCGAATTCCTCGCGCCCGATGAACGAGATACTGAACTCCTCGCCAGAACCCGTCCTCTGCGTCAGGATGAGCACGTGCACCTGAGACTCCATACGGTCGCGAACGTAGTTCACGAACGTGATCTCGCGCCGGAAGAAGTCGAAGTCGCAGAAGCGGCTGCGGCAGTCCAGGAACACGCGCAGCGCCTCCGCCGCCGTGACCGAGTCCACCGGCTCTTGAGCCCGGGCTCGAACCGGGGTCATGACAAGAAGTCCCGCCCCAAACAGCAGCAATGCCACTCTGGCTCGCATTACATCTCCTTTTAAGGCCGAAAGATGGGCCCGTCGATCTCCAGTGCAACGTGCAAAGATCGAGCCGCGTCGGGCCTGGCCCTGCGGGGCTGGCCGGCCGGCTATACTGGCCGCCGCTCCTCGCGCAACCTAGAATGGGGCACAAGCGAACCCCAAACCAGATCAGATGGAAGAAATCGATGCAGCCGGAGCCGCACGCCGCCGCCGGGCGACCGGATCGCGCCTGAGAACCGGATGGGGACGAAATAGATGAGACGCACGCAATTGACGCTGGCCGCCGTGTGGTTTGTGAGCGCGGGGCTGATCGGCCTCGCCTCATGCGGCGGGGAGACCGATCGGCCGCCCAACATCATCCTCGTGCTGGCCGACGATTTGGGCTACGGCGAGCTGGGGAGCTACGGGCAGGAGAAGATCCGCACGCCCCACATCGACAGGCTAGCGGCTGAAGGCATGCGCTTCACGGATCACTACTCGGGCAGTCCGGTGTGCGCGCCGTCTCGAGACGTCCTGCTCACCGGCCTGCACACGGGTCATTCGTACATCAGGGCGAACGACGAGCTGTCGGATCGCGGCGACGTGTGGCGCGACCTGAGTCTGGAGGGGCAGCGGCCGATACTCGCGAACACGTACACCATCGGCACGATGCTGCAGGATGCCGGATATGTGACCGGCGCCATCGGAAAATGGGGGCTAGGCGGTCCCGGCAGCACGGGCGAGCCGAACAGCCAGGGCTTCGACCATTGGTACGGCTACCTGTGCCAGCGCATCGCGCACAACTACTATCCACCCTGGCTGTGGCGAAACACCGAAAAGGACTCGCTGGAGGAGAACGAGTACTTCCACCCGCACCAACGGTTGCCCGAAGACGCGGACCCCTTCGATCCGGCGTCGTACGAGCCCTATGCCGGCGGCCAGTACTCGATGGACCTCATGGCCGAAGAGGCACTCGAGTTCATCCGTCACAACAAGGACGAGCCGTTCTTCCTCTATGTGCCCTTCCCCGTTCCCCACGTGTCGCTGCAGGTGCCCGAGGAGTCCCTGGCCGAGTACGACGGAGCCTTCGAGGAGACGCCCTACCGTGGCGACAAAGGCTACCTGCCACACCGCGCACCGAGAGCGGCCTACGCGGCCATGATCACGCGAATGGATCGGGAGATCGGCCGCATCATGGTGCTGCTCGAAGAACTGGGGCTCGATGACAACACGATCGTCTTTTTCACCAGCGACAACGGGCCGACTTTCAACGGCGGAACCGACTCCGAGTTCTTCAACAGCGCCGGACCACTGCGCGGCCTGAAGACCCAGCTCTACGAAGGCGGAATACGCGTTCCCCTCATCGCCCGCTGGCCCGGTCGCATCGAGCCCGGCTCGACGAGCGGTCAGCTCTCCGCTTTCTGGGACTTCTTGCCAACCCTGGCCGACCTGGCCGGAACCGAAGTTCGAGCCGATGTCGATGGGATTTCCATCGTCCCGACCCTGCTGGGATACGACGACCAGCAACAGCCCGAGTACCTCTATTGGGAGTACACGGGGAGGCAGGCCGTTCGTATGGGCCGCTGGAAGGCCTACCGCGCGGCCATCGACGCTCCCATAGAGCTTTACGACCTGAGAGCGGACATCGGCGAGAGCAACGATGTGGCGGCGGAGAACCCGGAGGTCGTCGCGAGGATGGCTCGCATCATGCAGGATGCCAGGACCGAATCTGAACTCTTTCCACTAGCGAGGAATTGATGAACTGCAAAACGCTTCCGCCCGCGCGACTGGGCCATGGAATCCTCTGGATACTTCTCTTCTCGGCCTTCGGTTGCTCGGAGCAGTCCGAAGACGCGGTGATCGCCGAACTGCCTCAGCAGATTCACGGCCTGGCGCTCATGGAATCTCAGTCCGGGGCGGCGGCCGCCGGCATGATCGCGCGGCTTCATGGTGAGAGCGTCGCTCCGGAGGAGAGCTACATCGGCATGTATAGCGCGGAGGGGCTCCAGGCCGCCCTGTTTGTGAGCCGTTTCTCCTCCGAGTCCGAAGCGGCCTCCCAGCTTCTGGCCATGGCAACTCGCCTCACCGAAGGCAGCGCCGGCTACGGGCACCACATGACCTTCGACGTTGGTGGAACAGAAGTACACTCCGCCTTCGGCAACAACCAGATCCACTACTTCTACGCTCGAGACAACGATGTCCTCTGGCTGGCCGCTCCTCCGATCATCGCCCGGGCCGCGCTGGGAGAGTTGATCGGTGCGAGCCTGGACGAGATACCCGAGCTGGGCGGGCCCAGCGCCGAAGCTGAAGAGGAAGACGAAGCGGGAGAGTAGAGACGGTAGACAAGTAGACAAGTAGACAGTAATCGGTAATCGGTAATCGGCGGTCGGAGGGAGTGCTGCTAATGTTGCCGAGGGCGATTCCGTTGTACGTGGCATTGTTGGCGACGCTGCTGGTGGCTTGTGAACCGGGCGAGCGCCCTCCGGCTAACATCATCTTCATCTTCGCTGACGACCACGCCGCCCATGCGCTGAGTGCCTACGGCTCACAAGTAAACCAGACGCCCAACATCGATCGGCTGGCGCGGGAGGGCATGCTGTTTCGCAATGCCTTCGTGACCAATTCCATCTGCGCACCCAGTCGCGCCGTAATTCTCACGGGTAAGCACAGCCATCTGAACGGGGTCTTCACCAACCGCGAGCGCTTCGACAGCGCGCAGGTCACCTTTCCCAAGTTGCTGCGGGAGGCCGGTTACCAGACGGCGATCATCGGCAAGTGGCACCTGAAGAGCGAGCCGACCGGGTTTGACTACTGGGAAGTGCTGCCCGGCCAGGGTACCTATTACAACCCCGACTTCCGAACGCCGCAGGGCGTCGTCCAGCACAGCGGCTACGTGACGGACATCATCACCGACAAGGTGCTCGAGTGGCTCGAGAACGGTAGGGACGCCGAGCGGCCGTTCATGCTCATGTACCAGCACAAGGCGCCTCACCGCCGCTGGGAGCCGGGACCCGAGCACCTGACGCTTTACGACGACATCTCGATTCCGGAACCGCCCACCCTCTTCGACGACTACGACGGTCGCGCCAGCGCCGCGGGCACCCAGGAGATGACGATCGCGGACCACCTGTACGACCGCGACCTCAAGTTCGTCGCTCCACCGCAGCTCGACGAAGCGCAGCTCGAGCTCTGGAACGAATCCTACGGACCGAAGAACGCCGAGTTCGAAGCGGCGAATTTGCGCGGCGACGACCTGGTACGCTGGAAGTATCAGCGCTACATCAAGGACTACCTGCGCACCATCGCCTCCATCGATGACAACCTCGGCCGCCTGCTCGACTACCTCGATCGATCCGGATTGGCCGAGAACACCGTGGTGATCTACAGCTCGGATCAGGGCTTCTACCTCGGTGACCATGGCTGGTACGACAAGCGCTGGATGTACGAGGAGTCGCTCCGCATGCCGCTCCTCGTTCGCTGGCCGGGCGTCGTCGAGCCGGGCTCCCAAAACTCCGACCTGGTTCAGAACCTCGATTTCGCCCAGACATTTCTCGACATCGCCGGAGCCGTTCCGCCCGCCGACATGCAGGGACAGAGCCTGCTCCCGCTGCTCCAAGGCAACTCGCCCGATGGCTGGCGCGACGCGATCTACTACCAGTACTTCGAATACCCGGCGGTCCATTCCGTTCGCCGCCACTACGGCGTCCGCACCGCCCGCCTCAAACTGATCCACTACTACGAGATCGACGAGTGGGAACTCTTCGACCTCGATGAAGACCCGTTGGAACTACGAAGTGTTTATGACGATCCCGAGTACGCCGCAGATTTCGAACGGCTGAAGGAACTGCTAATCGGACTTCGCACGCAATATCAAGTTCCCGAGCAGGATCCGGTCGCGTACCCCGAAGACAGCCAAGGGTGAATGTGTTACCGGTCACCGGTTACCGGTTACCGGTTACCCCAAAACAGGCGCAGGAGTGAGCCTCATGTTCTCGAAGACTACTCGAATCTTTCTAGCGCTACCCGCCCTGACTCTCAGCTTCGCCTGTTTTGGGCAGCCGGGCGCAGCCCGGCTGCAGCTCGCTGTATCGTTCGACGAGTCAGTGAGTGCCGAGTCGTTGGACGGGCGCGTCCTGCTGATCCTCACGACCCGAGAGGAGTCGGAGCCTCGGTTCCAGGTCAGCGCCGGATTGGACGGGGCGCAGATATTTGGGATCGATATCGATGGGCTGGCGCCGGGAAACGAAGCCGTGTTCGACGCGGACGCATTCGGCTTTCCGCACGAGAGCTTGGCGGATCTTCCGGCGGGCGAGTACTACGTTCAGGCGGTTCTTCACAAGTACGAGACCTTCCAGCTGGCGAACGGCAAGACGGTCAAGCTCCCGATGGACCGTGGCGAGGGGCAGCACTGGAATCGCGCGCCCGGCAACCTGTACAGCACGCCGCGCCGTCTTAGAGTCGACCCTTACGATGCGGAGCGAATCTCCATCGCGCTGGACCGGGTGATCCCGCCGATCGAGGAGCCGGAGGACACCGAGTACATCAAGCACGTCAAGATCCAGAGCGATCTCTTGACCGAGTTCTGGGGGCGCCCCATGCACTTGGGGGCTCATGTGCTGTTGCCGGAAGGGTTCGACGAGCACCCCGAAGCGCGTTACCCGATCGCCATCTTTCACGGTCACTTCCCCGCCGATTTCGGCGGCTTCCGACCGGACCCTCCCGACCCGGGTCTCGAGCCCGACTACAGCGCGCGCTTCGACGTCCAGGGCTACAACCGAATCCGCCAGCAGGAGGCTCACGACTTCTATAACCGGTGGACGGGCCCGGACTTCCCGCGCATGCTGATCGTCCAGGTCCAGCACGCCAACCCATACTACGACGACTCGTACGCGGTGAACTCGGCGAACCTGGGTCCGTACGGCGACGCCATCACCTACGAGTTGATCCCCTACATCGAGGAACGGTTCAGGGGAATAGGCGAAGGATGGGCGCGCTTTCTCTACGGCGGATCCACCGGCGGCTGGGAGGCGCTGGCGGTCCAGGTATTCTATCCCGACGAGTACAACGGCACGTTCGCGGCCTGCCCGGACCCCATTGATTTCCGCAACTACACGCAGGTCAACATCTACGAGGATGACAACGCTTACTACCTCGAAGGCCAGTTTAAGCGCATCGCGCGACCCGGGCACCGCAATTGGCTGGGCAGGGTGGACCTGACGCTCGAGGATTACAACCACCTGGAGCTTGTCCTCGGCACGCACAGCCGTTCGGGAGACCAGTACGACATCTGGGAAGCGGTCTACTCTCCGATGGGCGAAGACGGGTACCCGAAGCGCATCTGGGACAAGTACACGGGAGAGATCGACCACGAGGTCGCCGAATACTGGAGAGAGAACTACGACCTCCGCTACATCATGGAGCGCGACTGGGAGACGCTGGGTCCAAAGCTCGAGGGCAAGATCCACATCTACGTCGGCGACATGGACAACTACTACCTCAATAATGCCGTCTACTTGACGGAAGAATTCCTCGAGAGCACGACCGACCCTTACTACAACGGCGAGGTCGATTACGGTGACCGGGCGGAACACTGCTGGAACGGAGACCAGGAGAACCCCAACCACATCTCGCGCCTTCGCTACAACACGATGTACGTGCCGAGGATCCTGCGCCGTATCGAGGCGGCGGCGCCACGAGGAGCGGACCTGGCCAGCTGGCGCTACTGAGATGGCCCGCGATCACAAGTGATTGACGGAATCCGCGCTCCGCGGCATGTTTCGTCAGCTTTATGTGAACCGAGAGCCCCGCCCTTCTCGACTATGAACTCCGTCTGACCTTTTAGCACGCGGTCAAAGCGTTGCCGATGGAAACGCCCAGATCCACGCACGCGATCGTTAGGAATGTGCCCAGCTCTTTTCACAGGGCCATCCGACCCGCCGGTTCCTCAGAACCCATAGACACCGATCTCGCCCGCCAGCAGCACCGGCTGTACTGCTCGGCCTTGGAGCGCCTCGGTTTGTCTCTTCTCGCCATCGCGTCGGATGACGAGCTACCCGATTGCTGCTACGTCGAAGACGCCGCCCTGGTGATCGGCAACAAGGGCATCATCACGGCACCGGGAGCGGCGGCGCGCCGCGGCGAAACGGCGGCGGTCGAAGAGATGTTGGGGGACCACAAAGAGATTCATCGTATCGAGGGCCCCGCCACGCTGGACGGAGGCGATGTCCTGCGGATCGATGACCGGGTCTACGTGGGTCTCTCGGAACGGACGAACGAAGACGCGGTCGAGCAACTCGCGAATCTAGTCGCCGGCGACGGCTACGAGGTCGTGGCCATCGAGGTGCGCGACATCCTGCACCTCAAGTCCGCCTGCACATACTTGGGAGGCGATGTCATCACCTGGCTTCCCGGCCACCTGGAGGACCCGGCGTTCGCACGCTACCAGAAAATCGCCGTCCCGCCTCGAGAGGCGCATGCCGCCAATTGTCTCTCGGTGAACGGGACGGTCCTGATTCCGACAGGCGCACCGGAGACCCGAGCCCGTATCGAGCAGGCCGGTTTTGAGACGGTCGAGATCGATATCTCGGAGTCGAGCAAGACCGGCGGCGGCCTGACCTGCACATCCATCCTTTTCTGAGGCCTTTAAAGGATGAAAAGAGGTCCGAACGGCCTGGAGATGCTGGTATCCATCGTCGTGATCGCCATTCTCGTCTTCTCGCTCACCGCCAGGTACACCAACGCCAAACGAACGGCCCACCTCACCCAAATGATGGCGGAGCTCAAGGACCTGGTGGCCGCCCAGGAGGCCTACTACCTGACGACCAGCGACAGCGAGGCCGGCGGCCGCTACGCTGAGGCGCTCGAACATATTCGCTTCGTCCCCCACGAGCAGGTGGTCATCGCGTTGCGCGCCGACGCCTGGGGATGGACCGGCCGAGTGCACTCGACCGAGTTGCCTGCGGATGATTACTACTGCTCGATCTTTGTCGGACGTATCAAGGCTTATCCGCCCGCCGTCGATGAGGGAATCATGGCTTGTGAATCGCCGGAATGAGAAAGGAATGTCGAACACCGCACACCGAACACCGCCTGTCGAAGGGCGCACGGCAATCCTTGATCACTAATCACAAATAGCCAACCTCTGAAGGCCTATGTGCATTTGGCCTTCGGGCTTAA
This sequence comes from Gemmatimonadota bacterium, assembly GCA_039588075.1. Classification (GTDB taxonomy): domain Bacteria; phylum Gemmatimonadota; class Gemmatimonadetes; order Palauibacterales; family KS3-K002; genus JBDHAL01. Next base: position 13,836 of record JBDHAL010000067.1, read on the forward strand.
TGATACGGCCTTGCAGTGCGCCCTTCGAAAGGCGGTGTTCGGTGTGCGGTGTTCGAAATTGGGGTAGAGTCAGGAGGGGAGAGATCTTCATGGAATAGGTAACATAATATGTATTATGGGACATCTCTGGCCGGTGGGGCGCGGGACGCCGGAGCGAGCAACCGATGCCCGACGACTTCCGAGGAGACCCCGGCCGCCATCGCCTTCACGTCATCGGCTGGACCGCAGCCCGGCCGGGCACAACAATGCTACCATTCCCCGACGACGAGTTGGTGGCGGCGGCGGCGGTGGCGGTGGTGAGGATTTTGCGGGTCCACCCGCACATCTACAATCATTCACTCCGGTATCTGCCGGAGCGAGCCCAGAAAGAGCTGGCGGAGCGGATCGCCCGCGCCGCGCTCTACTCGGCCTGGGTCAAACCGCAGCACGGTCCGACGGTCGATTTCGCGCTCGAGGTCCGTCAGACGGCCGAGATGCTGCTGGCCGCCGGG
>JBDHAL010000068.1:0-14303 GCA_039588075.1 Gemmatimonadota bacterium
ACCGTGAAGAGCTGGCTGTCGCCCAGGTCCCAGGCGTCCCGCAACGAACGGAACAACACGGCCGTGCCGTCCGGCGTCCAGCCGTAGACCTGGTTGTCGTAACCCCAGCGCGGCGACAGCGGCCCACGGGCGGGGTAGAAGGTCAGCTGCTCCGGCATTCCCCCGGTTGCCGGGATGACATAGACCTGCTCGTCCCCGTCGTACTGGCCGGTGAAGGCGATCCAGTTGCCATCCGGCGAGAACTTGGGGAAGAGCTCCTGCCCCGGGTGGGTCGTCAACCGAGTGGCGGTGCCGCCGTCGGCAGGCGCCACCCAGAGGTCGCCGCCGTAGCCGAAGGCGACCTTGTCCCCCTGGATGTCGGGGAAGCGGAGGAGCTTGGTCTGGGCGCTGGCGATGCCCGGCGTTAGAACCGCGGCCAGCAGCAGCGAACAGACGCTCCTGATTGTAAGGCGTTGTAGCATTGTCATTTCCGGACTTCTCCTCATGAAAAGACCACGTCCAGGTCGAGGCGCTCCGCGCCCCGCACGAGATGCTTCACATAGACGACGTTTGGTAGGTTGGGCCTTCTGTCATTATGGATGCCCGAACCGGCTCAGAAGGTTGCTCGCCAGGCTCTCCAGCTCCGCCTTGCTGCGACCCTCGAAATGCCTCGCGCACACCACGTCGTACTGATCGCAGAGTCGCTGGCAGCCCGGCTTGTCCACCATGAAATCCGCCATGTTGAAGAGGACGTTGTCCTCTTTGTATATGTGCCCGCGGAGCAGCTGCAGGTAGGCCCGCGCGGCGTTCTCCAGCTTCGCGATCGATGCCAGCTCGCCCGAACGCGCGCCTTCCAGCGCCTCCGCCATCTGCCCCACCAGCTCTCTGCCCTGCTTGTGCTCGAACAACATCACCGCGATCGGCCCGCTGTCACGCGGCATTCCCCGCGTCTCCATCTCCGGGAACAACAGGTCTTCTTCCTTCCCGTGATGGCACGCATCGGCGAACAACCGGAAGAACGTCACGCATTCCTCTACGGCGTCGATGTCCCATTCGCCGGCCTCGCCCTGCTCGATCAGCTTCTGTAGGACATCCAGAACTCTCAATATCAACTGGTGTTCTTCGCGGAGTTTGCTGGTGGGGGTTTGGCCTGTGGGCATTCGGACTTCCTCTTCCGTGTAAGACAGCTGGGGAATGTTGACTAGGGGATTACGGAATAGGGGAGTTTGGAGTTTTGAAGTGATTTCCCACTTCCAAACTCCCCCATTCCGTACTCACGTAATCAACATTCCTACGATGTTCCAGCTAAAGTACACCAAACGCCCGCCATCGCGAGGGCCGACGACTGTATTTCCCAGCACATCGCGCGCGAACTCTGACGCCTTTTTGGTGTTCTAATAAATAGGACGGGGGCGCCCGTTCGGCGGTTTCAGATTCGCCCGCCCTGGCCGCCCGGTCCTGATGGCTCTTATAGAGCTGCGGCGCCCCACGATGTGCGACGCCCGCGGCTGATGGATAAAAGACGGGAGACAGGATAGACACATGACTACCACGCTGAAGCCGGCGGAGCCGGCAAAACCGCAGGTAACCGAGCAGGAATCTCGCGCCGTCGCCGAGGCGGCCCGGGAGAAGAAATGGACGAGCCCGAGCTTCGTCCGCCAGTTGTTCGAGGGCAACCTGCGCCTCGAGCTGATCCACCCCTACCCCGCAGAAGACCCCGAAGAAGAGCGCCGGGCGCGTCCGTTCCTGGATCGCCTGGAGGCGCTTCTCAAACGCGTCGATTCGGACCGAATCGAGCGCGAGCGCGAGATCCCCGACGAAATCGTCCAGGAGCTGCGCGCGATCGGCGCCTTCGGGATCAAGATCCCCAAGGAGTATGGCGGTCTCGGCCTTTCGCAGCGGACGTACGTGAAGGCGGTGGGCAAGATTTCGAGCGTCGATGGCTCGCTGACCGCCCTCGTCTCGGCCCACCAGTCCATCGGACTGCCGCAGCCCTTGAAGATGTTCGGCACCGAAGAGCAGAAGCAAAAGTATCTTCCGCGGCTCGCCAACGGCGCCATCTCCGGGTTCGCGCTGACGGAAACCGACGTCGGGTCGGACCCGGCACGGATGGGGACCACGGCCGAGCTGAGCGAAGACGGCGATTCGTACATCTTGAACGGCGAGAAGCTGTGGACCACGAACGGCACGGTGGCGGAACTGCTGGTCGTGATGGCGCGCACCGGAAAACGACGGATCACGGCCTTCATCGTCGAGACCGATTGGCGCGGCGTCGAGATCGCGCACCGATGTCATTTCATGGGGCTCGACGCCATCTACAACGCCGTGATGCGGTTCGACAACGTGCGCGTCCCGAAAGAGAACGTCATCTGGAAGGAAGGCGCCGGCCTCAAGCTTGCCCTGATCACGCTCAACACAGGGCGGCTGACGCTGCCGATGAGCTCGGCATACGGGGCCAAGCGGGCTGTGGAGGTTTCCCGGGAGTGGGCGAACTCGAGGGTCCAATGGGGCAACAAGATCGGCAAGCACGATTCGATCGCCCAGATGCTCGGCTCGATGGCGGCCAGCACGTTCGCCCTCGAATCGGTCGCCGACATCGCCTCGGCGATGGCCGATGACGGCAAAGTTGACATACGACTCGAGGCCGCGCTCGCCAAGCTCTACAACTCGGAAGTCGGTTGGCGGCTCATCGATGACGCGTTGCAGATACGCGGTGGCCGCGGTTACGAGAAGGCGGAATCATTACGTGCCCGCGGCGAGACTCCGGTGCCCATCGAGCGGCTGCTCCGCGACTCACGCATCAACAGGATTTTCGAGGGGTCGAGCGAGATCATGCGACTCTTCATCGCCCGGGAAGCGCTGGACACGCATCTATCGGTGGGCGGTGACCTGGTCGATCCGAAGGCGCCTGCGGGTAAGAAGCTGAAGGCGCTGTTCCGCGCCGCCGCCTTCTACGCCTGGTGGTACCCGTCGCGCTGGCTCGGCTGGGGACGCTGGCCGCGATACTCCAAGTTCGGAGACCTCGCCACGCACCTGCGCTACGTGGATCGGACATCCAGGAAACTGGCGCGCACCTTGTTCCACGCCATGGTGCGCTTCGGGCCCAAGCTCGAGAAGCGGCAGAAGGTGCTGGCGCGCCTGGTCGACATCGGCGCTGAACTATTTGCCATGGCGGTGACGGTTTCCCGGGCTAGGGCGTTGAGGAAGGACGAAGGCAGACGACCGATCGAGGCGGCCGATGTGTTCTGTCGCCAGAGCCGTCGTCGGATCAAGGCGTTGTTTGGACAGGTGTTCGATAACGACGATGCGGTCACGTATCGCTTCGCGAAGCACGTGTTGGAAGGCGAGCACGTTTGGTTGGAGGGGGAGTTGCCGCAGCTTTAGACCTCAGCGCGGGTGAGCGGTCGGGCGCGGGTGTGCGGTCGGGCACGCCAGGGGGTCTTCGCTCCATGTCGCCCGGCACTCAACTCGGGTGGCACGACCGACCCGGTTGAGTGCCGGGCTCCAAATATCCGCTCGCGACCCCCTGGCGCGCCCTCCCTACCGCGGTAACTCGACCACAAGTAAAGACAGATCGCAGTTACCGATTACCGGTCACCGGTTACCGAGACGCTTGCCACGCGCACACCGCCGTCTTCGCCGGTCAGTGTCCACGCTACGATCACAGTATCACCCAACCGGGTCGTTCTCGGGAAACCACTCGCCCGGCTCTCGCTGCTCTCTGCAATCATCCGCGACTCACCTGTCGAGCCATCGGGCCGTATTAGCCGCGCCCGCACTTCCGCCGCGACGCCGGTGCGTTCCAGCCAGACGACCAGGGCGCTGCCGTCCGGGAGTAATTCTATGTCGACGCGGCCGAGGGGGTCGCCGTCATCGATTTGGATGGGCGCTCCGAACGTGGTGCCAGCATCGCGGGAGAACGCGACGTAGGTCTTGGCTTGTTGCTCGGGCGCGGTGAACCAGGCCACGGCGACCGTTTCACCTGACGCCGATAGCTGCGGCCCGTTCACGGGGCAGCCGGGATAGGTCCAGGCGTCATCGGCAACGTAGGACGGCTCCGTCCACGAACCGTCCTCATAGCGAACCACGGAGATGTTGCGGACTTCGACTTCGCTTCGGTCGCGATACGCGGCTACCAGGCCGCGATCGGTTCGCACCAGCGCCGTCTGGCAGCACTCGCAGGTGCGGGGGTCCAGAAGCACATCCGGTCCCAGCGTCCCGTCGAGTCCGACCGTCGTCGCACGGATGCTCATGTCACCGCGATCCAGCCCGCCGTGCCCCTCCGGGTCTTCAACCTGCATCTGCCGCCCGTCTAGCCAGACCAGCGCCACTTCCCCGCCCGGCACCGACACCATCGAAACGAAGCCGTGCTCCGTCGGCGAGTCATCCCGGTGCGGCGAAAAGCTCTCGCCCCAGGTGACCCCGCCGTCGCTCGACCTGGCGAGCTTCACGTGATAGGCATACGTCCCACCCGGCACCTTCTCCAGCCAGTGAACAATCCAATCCCCATTCGAGAACTCCACCAGCGAAGGAAAGTCCGCCCAATTCACAAAGAAGCGATCGCTCTCGACAATCGTCCCCGGCTCCGACCACCCCTCTCCCGACCGCACCGCAACCCTTAACGCAAATCTTTCTTCCCCCACCGGCTCATGCCAAGTAAGCACCGCCCTTCCATCAGCCGTACCGTACAGGCTCACCTCCCCACTCCAAGCAACCCCCGAGAACTCAACCTCCCCAACCGAGATCTCCGGCATGTCCGTACTACATGCCGCCAGCACCAACGCCAAGCCAACAGTGAGAACCCTCATCACCGAAATAACCTCCACGCCGATTGTGTCATTACCGACCAAGCGGACGGCAGGGGTCCGCCGAGCGGAGTTGGTTCATTGCGGGAGCTCGGCGGACCCCTGTCGTCCGCGCCCCCGCGTCACGTCACTGATTCCCAATCGGGCTTCCAGGCGGCAGCGGCTCCGACTCCGTCGGCGACGTCAGTCCTTCGGGCCGCCGCTGCCAGCGCCTGATGTCCTCCAAAGCCAAACCCTGATGCGGCGTGAGCTGTTCCTGCGACTCGAGCCAATCACCCAGCTCTCCAAGCTTCGCCGTGAGAACCGCCCTCACCTGAAAAACGTTCTCGGCGCTCTGCGCCTCCGCCATCATCCTATCGAGCAACACGCGCTCCACCGCCTGCCGCACCTGACCCCGGTACTCCGCAGCTTCCGCGGGCGCGTGCCACGTGACATCGAGAGTCCGATCGACCACTTCCTCCAGCCCCGGATAACCCGCATCCCGGGAATGGTACTCCACCAACCGCGCCATGCGCTCGGGCTGCAGGATGAACGCGAACGTCAGGTCCGCCGAACTCGACGCGGCGCTCAGTGGATCGAACGTTGGGCTCGTCCACCCGGAGAACACCTCACCGCGACTCATCCCAAAGGCCCGCGGCGGTATCAACTCGAGCACGCGCTCCGGAACGACGAGGAAATCCGGCTCGACCGTCAGCAGCATGGCGTCGAGCGCGGCGCGCTGCCTATCGCCGGGAACGATCTCGATCGGCGTCTGGCCGTCACCGCGCAGCGCGAAGCTGTAGTCGGCGCCGCCCAACGTGTGGGCCGCGGCCTCGAGCTGGTAACGGTGATGCAGGTAAAGCGGCACCAGAACCTCTTCCAGCGAAGCCATGGGCGTGCCGGGCCGAATAGCTTCGGCGCCGAACGACTCCAGCCCGATCCGCCGCACATCGATCTCGTGCTCCAGGTAGGCGGCGGGATCGGGGCCGTTGTCCCAGAGCGCCGCCAGCGGGTGCGCCGCGCCCGCCGGTCGCGCATCCTGGTCGGTGAGGAACCTTATGCCGCGCTGCAATCCGTCCTGGATGATCTCCTCCAGCACCGCCTGCTCGTCGGTCCCGGAAGGGAAATCGCTGTAGAGCCAGGTGACCGCCAACTTGTCGTACTCACCGATTCCAACGGCGTAAGCATCCGACAGGTCCAGCTGTCCATCGGTGATGTTCACCAGCGGCGCCGGATAGTCCATCACGCTGGCGCGATCCGCGTACGTGCTGGCGATGTAGTTGTGAGCGAACCCGAGAGTGTGACCCACCTCGTGCGCCGACAGCTGACGCACGCGCGCCAGCGCCATCTCCACCGGGTCCATGTCGCTCGCTACCTGCGCCAGGTACTCGAACGTCGGTCCGCCGGCCAGGTCGCACTCGCCGATCGATACGTTGAACGGCGGCAGCACCCCGATGCCCAGCAGGTAGTCCTGCCGCAGCCTCAGGCTACCGAGATTGACGTTGCCCTTCAGGATCTCGCCGGTGCGCGGGTCGCGTACCGATCCGCCGTACGACCAGCCGCGCGTCGAACGATGAGTCCAGTGGATCATGTTGTAACGCAGATCCATCGGATCGGCGTTTTCCGGCAGGACCTCGACCCGGAACGCGTCTTCGTAGCCCGCGGCCTCGAACGCCTGGTTCCACCACGAGGCGCCTTCGATCAGCGCGCTGCGAATCGGCTCCGGCACCCCGCGGTCCACGTAGTAGACGATCGGTTCTTCGGACTCCGAGCGCTCGGCGCCCGGGTTCCTCTTCGCCAGGCGGTGACGGGCGGCCCAGCGGACCTCCAGCGGCTCGTTGATCGGAGTCGCGTAGTCGCTGAACGTGATCCCGCCCGCCCCGACCCTCGGATCCATGACCCGCGGCTCGTAGCCGTCGCCTGGAAGTTCTACGAGAGAATGGTGCTGGCGAAGCGTGACCGCGTTCCCACTCGCGGCGGTGCTGCGGACCAAGGGCCCGGGCTGGTCGGACGTGAAGGTGAGCTGCGTCTCGACCTCGGTGTTTTTGGAGAACGCCTTGGTTCGCGGCAAGTAGAAGACGCTGCGACTGCGATCGAGCTTGAAGTTGCCCTGCCTCGCGCCCTCGATCCGCCGCGCCGCGCCGTGTGTGTCGCGCAGGAAGAAGTCGGTGGCGTCCACCAGGACCCGGTCTCCCGACTCGGCTTCTACCTTGAACCCCCAGATGGTCGAAGGCGCGAACGCGTCCTGAACCGCCCTGACTTCGTCCTGGTTGTCCGATCGGGCCCGGTACCGGTAGTTGGGCTCGATCAGCAGCACCGTCGGCCCCACCCGTTCCGCCTTCAGGACGTACGTGCCGCCCAGCTGTCCGCGGTCCAGCCCCACAGGGTTGCTGCCCAGGCCCGAGGCGAGCGACAGCTGGTAGAGGAACTCTGTACCCCAGTCCTCGATCTCCAGGTAAAGCTTACCCTCCGACTCGTCCCAGTAGATGTCGAAGAAGCCCTCCTGGCGATCCATCCCCTCCGTCTTGTCGTCGATCGAGGGGATCTCCTGCTGGGCCTGCAACGGCGTCACGGCCAACCCGCTCAGGAGCAGGCTGATCGTGGCAACGAGGATTAGCGAACACGTCCGGGCTTCGGGAGCGCGGCATACCGACATGACGGCCTCCGTGTCTGGAAATAGGTATCTGGCAGCGAGCGATGACCGAGAAGAATGGGGCGTTGGGGTCCCGGCGTCCAGCCGTCGTTCTGGACGTGGCTGCCGAGGCCGGATAATATGTCGCCGTCGAAACGCTCGTTCCAACCATCTGGAGGCCGCTGATGAGCGACCCTGCTCGTGCGCCTTTCTTAGTCGCCGCCGTTCAGAACGCACCGGTTTTCCTCGATCGCGAAGCCACCGTCGAGAAAGCCTGCGGCCTGATCGCCGAGGCAGCCGCCGCCGGCGCCCGGCTCGTCGTCTTCCCCGAGTGCTTCATCCCCACCTACCCGCTCTGGGTCTGGTTCATACGTCCCGTCGATACCCGCGCCCTGCGCGAGCTCTACACCGAGCTTCTCGACAACGCCGTCGCTATTCCAAGCGAGACCACGGTCCGGTTGTGCCATGCGGCTCGCGACGCGGGCATCGCGGTGGTCATGGGCATGAATGAGATCAATGCCGAAGCGAGCGGGACGACCCTCTACAACACGACGCTGTGCATCGACTCGGGCGGTGAGATCGTGGGCAAGCGCCGCAAGCTCATGCCCACCGTCGCCGAGCGCCTCGTCCACGCCCAGGGCGATGGGAGCACCCTCGATGTGTTCGAGCTCGATATCGGCACGCTTAGCTGTCTCACCTGCTGGGAGAACTACATGCCCCTCGCCCGCCATGCCATGTGGGCCTGGGGCGCCCAGATCCACGTCGCGCCCACCTGGGATCGCGGCGAACCGTGGATCTCGACCCTGCGTCACACCGCCAAAGAAGGACGCGTCTACGTCATCGGTTGCTGTACCGCGATGCAGAGGGACGACATCCCCGATCGCTTCGCCTTCAAGGAGTTGTTGCCCGCCGACCTCGAGTGGCTCAACCCGGGCGACAGCGTCATCGTGGACCCCGACGGCAAGTTCGTCAGCGGCCCCGTCAACAAGGAGAAGACGATCCTCTACGGCGAGGTCGATCCTAACGAGATGCGCGGCCCTCGCTTCCAGCTCGATGTGGCCGGTCACTACGGTAGGCCCGACATATTTCGTCTCTTAGTGGATCGAGAAGAACGACCGATGATCGAAACGGTCGACGGCGACGAGTGGCTCGACGACGATATCGACTTCGAGGAGATCTGAGTCATAACATGTGCAGAAACATCAAGAAGCTTCGACGAGAGGAAGGGCCTCCCACCGACAAGGAGTTGGAGGAAGCCGCCTTGCAGTTCGTGCGGAAGGTGAGCGGCTATCGCGCCCCGTCCAAGCAGAACCAGCAGGCGTTTGACAAGGCCGTCCAAGAGGTCGCCGGCGTTACCCGCGAGCTGTTCGAAAATCTCGTCACTCGATAGAGCGGAGAACTCCGCGAGGCCCCTACGTCGACGTCCGCGCCCCGTCGTCGCCCGCGCCTCACGCCCCGCGCCCGCGACTCCAACAACACATGCCTTCTTACAACGGCAACTCCCTCCCTATCCCGTTCTCTCTAGCCTTCGCGTAGATCAGCGTCGCCGTGGCCATGTCCTCCAGCGCCAGACCCAGGTTCACAGCGATCGTCCGTTCCTCGTCCGACTCGCGCCCCGGCTTCAGGCCCGTCGCCAGCTCGCCGAGATCGGCATAGGGCTCCGGCGTGGTCCGGAAGAAGCCCACCGTCCGGTAGTAGTCCAACTGCCCCACGTCGTCCGTGGCCAGCTTCTCCGCTTCGGCCAGCGCCGCGCCCTTCCAGTACGAGTCGAAGTCCAGCGCGCAGCCGAACGCGCCAGGCGAAAGCCAGCCCGCTTCGATGGTCGGACTCGGCTCTTTGGCGATCGGGCCGCTGGTTACAATCAGATCGAGATCGCTCACCGCATCTCTAGGTTTCCCAACGACTTCCACCTCGAGGCCGTAGCGCTTTCCAACCTCAGAGGCGTACGTCTCCGCCGCCTCACTCGATATGTCATACGCCTTCACCCACTCCAGGTCGAAGGCACACGAGAGCGCTTCCAGGTTGCTGCGCCCCTGCACCCCGCAGCCGATGATTCCCACCGAACGGCTCTCGGGCCGCGCCAGGTGCTTCGCCGCCACCGCCGTCGCCGCTCCGGTCCGCATCGCCGTCACCCAGGTCGCATCCATCACGGCCAACGGGATTCCGGTATCCGGATCGTTGAGCACGATCAGGCCGGAGACGTACGGCAGCCCCTTGGTGGGGTTCTCGGGGTAGCCCGCCACCCATTTCAGTCCGGCGGCTTTCATGCCCGGGATGTAGGCGGGCATGGCGTGGATGAACGCGTCGGCGCCGGGATGTATCCCCGGCTTCGGCGGCATCTCCACCTCGCCCTTCCCCTTCAGCACAAACATCCGCTCCAGCGCCTCGATGATCTCGGACATCGAGACGCCCGTTCGAACGACGTCATCCCTGGACAGGTACAGTACCTCGCTCATCTCGTCACCGAGCTTCACTCGCTCATGTCGAACCACGCGTCGAGATCCTCTTCTCCCCATGGCTCCCCGCCGCAAGGTACGAACTCGTTGCGCGTGTTGGAATAGTCGTACTCCCTCCCCCACTCCCCGCGATTCTTCACGACCTTTTCGACCGCATCGACTATGTACCCGACTTCCTCATCGGTCGTCGTCGGATGCATCGACATCCGGACCCAGCCCGGCTTCTCCGACAGATCGCCGTCATCGATCTTTTCCGTGATCCGCCGCGATCGTGCCGGGTCCACGTGCAGCAGGTAGTGACCGTACGTTCCGGCGCACGAGCATCCGCCCCTCATCTGTATCCCGAACCGGTCGTTCAGCAGCTTCACCATCAGGCTGTAATGGATGTCATCCACGTAGAACGATATGAGCGCTTGCCTGTCCTCATGCTGGTCGGCGAGGATGTGCAGGTTCGGGACGCGCCGTAGTCCCTCGAACGCCAGCTTCACCAGCTCCTCCTCCCGCGCCTCCATCTGCTCGACTCCCATCTCGTCCTTCAGCTTGATGCAGAGTGCCGCCTTGATCGCCTGCAAGAAACCCGGCGTCCCGCCGTCCTCTCGATCCTCGATGCTGCTCAAGTACTTGCGACCACCCCACGGGTTCGTCCAGTCGACCGTCCCCCCGCCCGGCTGGTCGGGTATCTCACGCTCGTAGAGCTTGGAATCGAAAATCACCACGCCCGAAGCGCCCGGGCCACCCAAGAACTTGTGCGGCGAAAAGAAGATCGCGTCGAATCTTTCCAGCGGATCTTCCGGGTGCATGTCTATAGCCGAGTAAGGAGCCGACGCCGCGCAGTCCACAAAGCAGACGCCGCCGTGCTCGTGCATGATCCTCGCCAGGTCGTGGATCGGCGGCCGTACTCCCGTCACGTTCGAACAATTGGTGAACGCGCCGATCTTCACTTCCCGGTCTCTGTACTTCTCCAACAGATCCTGCAGGTGGCCCAGGTCGCACAAACCCTGTTCGTCCGGCTCGATGCAGACGACATCGGCGATGGTCTCCCACCACGTGGTTTGGTTCGAGTGGTGTTCCATGTGCGTCACGAACACCACCGGCCTCCGCTCCGCCGGCAAGTCGACGTGCGGCATCAGCTGCTCCGGCAGCTTGAGACCCAGGATCCGCTGGAACTTGTTCACCGCCGTCGTCATCCCGAAGCCCGGCGTCAGGATCACGTCGTCCGGACCGGCGTTGACGTGCTGCTTTATTATCGCACGCGCCCTGTGGTAGGCCCGCGACATGCGGGTACCGGTCACGCTGGCTTCCGTGTGCGTGTTGCCAACGAAGGGACCCAGCGTCTTGGAGATTCTCTCCTCGATCGGAGCGTACAGCCGGCCGCTGGCCGTCCAGTCCGCGTAGACCAGCCGCTGCTCGCCGTAGGGCGTCCGGAAGGTCTGGTCGTGACCGACTATGTTGCGCCGGAATCGATCGAAGTATTTTTCGAGACTCGCCATTCACAGCGTCCCGGGTGGAATAGGCGACACTTACGCTTGTTGTCTGTCGTAAATATATATGAGGGGCAAGACGCCGCGTAGCCAAACGCTGCGGCCGCTTCAGCGACTCACATTATGAACGACCGGCGGCATGGCGCGGTTCCTGCCGCTTCCGCGAGAGGAGCAGACATGCACACCTACGTACCGATAACCCCGGGCTACGTCCCCAACGTCTCCCAGCGGGCCCAAGAGCTTGGCGCCAAGATCGGACAGGTGATCCAGGAGTACGAGCAGACGCACCCGGGCATGAGCCCGCTCGAGGTCCAACAGGCCATCAAGTTGGCGGGATCGGGAACCGGCAACTCGCGCGCGCGAATTCTGGTAGCGCTGATGTTGGGACTCTCCGTTGCGGCCCTGCTCGGAGGGATGTTCTTCTACCAGATGATGAGCTAGAAAGACGGACCCGGCCGCGCGCAGAGCGTCGTGGCCGGGTCCTCTGCCTGCAGTACCCGAGGCAGTACTAAAAGTCCGAGCCACCTCCGCCTTCCATCGCATCGGCGAGCACGAGCAGCAGGGTTCCGAAGGAACTCAGGGTGCGCCGGCCATATTGACTCGCGACCTTGAGTGTCAAATAATGTCCTTATCCCCTCGCGCAAAGGGAACGCCAAATCGCCGAAACGGCTTCCAATACTCACTGTCACGCGTTCTGGAGAGATCACGATGGCTCACACCTACGAAGAACTCCACAAGACGACGGTCGCACACCTGCGAGAGATCGCAAAGGGCCTCGATGACCCGAAGCTCAGCGGTTACTCGACCATGCACAAAGAGGACCTCGTCATCGCCCTCTGCCACGTCCTCGGCATCGAGGACCACAAGCGCCACGAGGTCGTCGGCGTCGACAAGGCTTCCATCAAGGCCCAGATCCGCCAGCTCAAGCTCAACCGCGACGCCGCGATCGAGGCCAAGGACTACGCCGACCTGAAGCTGATCCGACGCAAGATCAAGCGCCTCAAGCACAAGGTCCGAAAGGCGACCATCTAGCTTCCCGTTCGAAAGACCTGCTTGGCAACCGGAGGACGGCAACTAACGTTCGTCAGGGTGTCTGGCCCGTGTCGACAAACCGCCTGTACTTCAGACCGATCCCCACCGCGAGGGCCAGCGCGATCAACACGAGGACCACGTTCAACGCCGCGAAACCCCTAGGCCCGAACGCCAGGAAGGTGGTCCCGACGTAGACCACGACCGCCGCCATCACAGCTCCCGCCCGCACGAAGAACGTGTGGATCGCCTGCTTCGCCTTGTACTTCTGCTCACGCGTGCAGGGCAAGAAGAGAATGTTCTCCACGGTGTTCTGAAGCGAGTAGTCAGTGGCGGCCTCCGCCGTCTTCGCCCATCGTACGGCCGCCATCAACGGGAACAGCACGATCAGGGTGTTCACGCCCAACGCGAGCAACGGCAGGACAACGAGTGAGCCCCGGACACCGAAGTACTTGATCGCCCGTGAGACGAGGAAGAGCTGGATGAAGAGGCTGAGGGTGCTCACGACGAGGTCGAACCTCGAGTAGAACCTGCCGATCAGCTCGCCCTCCGACAGGCCTTCCGCCTGCCCCATCATCACCGCCTCGGCGGCTGCGCTCTCCACGAGCTTTCCCAAGATGTACTCGCCGTTGGTGTCCACGAGGGTTAGGCAAAGCGCTAGAAGGGCAATCATCAACAGGTAAGAAGACCTGAGCACCACGCGGTAGGGGGTTTCATCCCCGCCAATCTCGACATCGGCCTGGGATTCCCCCTGGCTCTCGGCAAGATCGTCCCCTTGCTCCTCGCGCGACCGTGCGTCCACGTAGTTGGTGATCAGCAGGCTGACCACCAGGAGACCGCCGGCCAGAAGCATCGGTAGGTACAAACCGGCCAGCTCGATGACGCCGCCCGAGATGAATCCACCGAACACCGCGCCGAAGGAGGCGCCAAACGCAACTATGGGAAACAGGCGCTCTCCTTGTTCTGTCTTGTAGATTTCGTAGGCGAACGACCAGAATTGAGCCACGACCACTCTGGCGAAGACGCCGACCCAAAGGAAGAACACGATGCCCTGTACCCAAAGCGGGACTCCGATCTGGAAGATGACGTAGAAGGCGACAAGACAAGCGGCGAAGAAAGCCGTGACGACGTTGATGAGCCGCCGCCTCGGCATTCGGTTGACCAGCGCTCCATACAGCGGAACGGCACCCAGCAGCAGGAGGAGCAGCGGCAGACTCAAGTACGCCCTAAACTCCGCCCCGACGCCCTCCAGGATGAGCGCCTGCTCGACCGGCCTGATGAAATAGTAGGCCATCAGGATGAGGAAGACGTTCAGGCCGAGCAGCAGAACGACTCCGCTCTCTCCAGCCCGAACCTCGGTGAAGGGCCGCAACCACTTCTCGACCGGCTTCAGCTGCCCACCTTTCTTCTACCAGAGTCAGAGCGTAGCGCTGTCTTCAGCTATCCAGATTTGCCAGCCAAACGGCAAGGCCAGGTAGGACTTTCTTTAGCCTGACGTGTCGAACATAAGGACCACGACCCTCATCTCTCCAACATCCGTGCACGTTCCTCAGGCGTGAGCGTTACGGGTAGCTGCGATTGGGCCAGCTCGAGCACGTCGCTGAAGTGCACCAGCCAGAGCCGGGCCGTGTTGTCCCGGCTCGCCGTCACAACCCGCTCGCCGTCGGGGCTGAACTCCGCGTGCATGACGTCCTCCCCGTGGCGCAGCACGGCGAGCTCCTCCCCCGTTTCCGCCGACCAGAGCCGCGCCGTGTTGTCGAAACTCGCCGTTACCACCCGCTCGCCGTCCGGGCTGAACTCCGCGTGGTAGACCCTGTCAGCGTGCCCGCGCAGCACGGCGAGCTCCTCACCCGTCGCCGCCCACCAGAGCCGCGCCGTGTTGTCCCGGCTCACCGTCACCACCCGCTCGCCGTCCGGGCTGAATGCCGCGCGCCAGACTTGG
>JBDHAL010000069.1:0-25779 GCA_039588075.1 Gemmatimonadota bacterium
CTCCAGTTGCGGACCGGCCTGCGGTAATAGCTGGTGCCGGGAAGCCACCCCACGGAGATGCCACTTGTGGGGCCCAGAGCGATACGTACGACCCGATCATAGTGTGAACGCAACGCCCGTTGTCGGGGCCGCCGGAACAAGCCTTCCAATCTTCGAGCATTTTCACCCATCCGCTGCCACCGTAGGGTAGCGCTGACATGCAACTCGGGTCCTCGTGGAAACAGCCGAGGTTGCCTTCACCGGTGCCGGTGACCACGGCGAAGTACTGGTCGGTGTCCGATGCATTGGGGTTGCGGTTGTCCTCATTGTCTTCCTGGTTGGCCCAGTGGCCGTCGTCCCAGGAGTTGGACAGCACCGCCAGGCGATCGCCGAACAGGGCGGCGGGTTTCCAATTGACGGTGTTGAAGTCTCCCCAGACAAAGAGCGGGTACTCGCTTCCGATCGTCATCGGATTGGGAAGCTCATCGCCGTTCTTGATCCTGAGGACGGGGAAGTACTCGTTCTGGAAGTTTCCGAAACTGTTGGGGTCAGTCGTAATTTCATCCGACACGGTGCCGTTGATGAACTCGACGTAGACGATCTCCGGCAGGAAGTCGACGGGATAGGTCCAATCCCAGTCTATCAATAGTGAGATATCGACATCCAGAACGTCGACCCAGCCCTCTTCCGAGTTGTCGAAGAAGGATTCCCACTTGAAGTTGAATACCTGGCACTTGCTGGCATCGGGCATGGGCGTGCCGCCGTCATATCGGGTCACCGTGATGACTGGCAGCAGAGCCGGCGCATCGGCGGGCGGCAGACCGCCGCAGGCCGTGTTCTTGTCTACATGCTGGGTCAGGTCGACGGTCACATACATGTCGGCCTTCCAGGCGAACTTGGCGGCCTTCTCGGCGTTGGTGTCAGTTCCTTCTCGCGGCCTGATCAGTTCGCGCGGATCCATTCCGTCCGGCAGCGGCAGCTTCAGGCTGTCGGTGCCGAAGGCGCCGGTCCGCAGGCGCTCGTCGAAGTCGGTCTGGCTTCTCTGCTTGAAGGTCTCCGGGTCCGGTGTATCGGCGCTGTCAAAAGTGAGCTCCACGTCATTGTTGGACGCGTCCTCTATATAGACGTGGATGCCGCAGGGGTTGCTGGCATCGCCACCGATCAGCTCGTGATCAGTGAAGCCGTCGCGGTAGATTCCGCCCGGCGTCGTCATGACCTCGTGGAAGTGGAGGTCGCAGCCGCTCAAGAAGAACCCGAGGTTCGAGTGAGTTCGGCCCGTCATGTCCTTTCTAGAGCCGGCGCCGTCTACCAGCCCGCCCTCGAAGAAGACCGCGAACTGGAAGATCGGGATCGCCTGGGCCTTCGCGCCCAGGACCACGGCAGCGCTAGCTCCCGATTGACTCGTCGCTTGGGACGTGATGAGCATGTTCTGCGTCAGCGAGTACATGCCGGCGAACGGCCCGTCCGTCATAGCTTCTTTCTGCAGCACGCCGTCACGTTCTACCACGAACCGCGTGAACTCAAAACCCGCAAGTTGGGGCGCCGCCATGGCGGCCAGCTCCTCGTTGGATATCTGGCCGTCAACAACAGCGTCCTCGATCTGGCTCAGCGCCGCCTCCGCCCCGGCTTCCGCCGCGTAGAACGCCCGCGTGGCCTGATAGTCCGCCGAAACGGTGCGCGTCGTGCTTACCGCCGCGTTCACCGCCGCGGCCACCACGATGCCGACCAGCACGATGACCATCAGGGTCGTCGTCAGAGCCAGGCCACTCCGGTTACGGACAGGTGCTCCCAGCCGCGCACGCGGGTGCGTCAAGCATGAAAGTCGGTGCCCAGATAGACCGTCCATTGAGCTCCTCTGCAAGCGCTTAGAGTTCCTCTAAACCATTCTGCTACAGTGAGTTGCCATACCGGGCGGGTCGGTCGGGCGAGTTACTCCACAGCTTGGAAGTGCAAGATCTGGACCCTTCGCAGGGTGGCCGCGGTGACCTGGTGAATTCGGTCAAAAGGCCAGAAAACACAAGGACTTGGCGGCTCGACAGAGGGCGGCGCCTGAGAGACGGAGGTGGGTGTCAAGGCCAGAGTGACCCTTGAGTCAGTCACAATGACCGGGGCGAGACGGCTCTGGCGGCAAAACCGACGGGGCCACAAGGTCTTAAGTCATTGCCGGAATGATACTTATGTGATCCGATGGTCGGCGGCATAAGGAATGCAACGGACGAAAACGCAGACGAGCGGCCCGGTGTGGGCTGCCGGAGGAGGAAAAGCGCAGGGCGTATGGATTTCAAAGCGATTCGAAACAGGCGCGGAATCACGGTGGTGGAGCTGATAGTGGTCACCGTGCTGATTGGGCTGGTGGCGTCGCTGGCGATACCGCGAGCTCTGAAGACGACCCCGCGGCAGGAAGCCAACCGAGCGGCGCGGCAGCTGGCGCGGGACCTGGAGCAGGTGCGGACGCAGGCGGTGTCGGCGAAGCGAACGGCGCGGATGAAATTCGACGTGTCGGGTGATTTCTATACGGCCTTCATGGACATATCGGATACGCGTGATGGTACAATCCAGGAGATAGAGGAAGAGGTTCGGGAGAGCCGGCTGGTAGCGCGTGGCAATTACGGCGGGCTTCCGGGAGTGGAACTCCCGAAGACGTTGAAGTTTGGATCGGGCGATGCGAGTGCGGGGCCGTTGGGTGGCGCGACGTCGGATCCGATCACGCTGGATAGCGACCAGGTGGAGTTCAACAGCCGCGGGATGGTTATGCCGCTGGGCAGCAGCGGGGTGATCTTCCTGGAGCACGAAAACGATCCGTCGGCGGTGACGGCGGTGACGATATCAGGCGCCGGCGCCTTTCAGGCGTGGCGCTATATCGACGGAAGATGGGAGCGATGACGACGGGCGAACGCCTCCTGGCTTCGGAGCGTGGGTTCAGCATCCTGACGGTGCTGATCGCCGTCGTTTTGGTGAGCGTCGCGGTTGTGGCGTTATCGGGCACGACGGTGTACGTGCTGTCGATTCAGACCGAGTCGAGCGTGCGCTCTTCGGCGGCCGGCGTCGCCGCCGCATACATGGAAGAGGTCAAGACTCGTAACACGACGACCCTCGTGTCTGAGCCGCAGACCAGCGTGCTCAGTTCGGGGCTAGCGCAGGCGAGCGCCACTTTTCTACGCGAGTTAAAGGTTGAAGATGGCGCCGCTCCAAGGTCGAAACTGGTCACAGTGACGGTGCGGTATCCCAGGGGTCGTGCGAGTATGGGGAGGGTGGAGCTGGTCACCATCATCTACGAGGGGGTGGGGGAATAGTGGCGCGGCAGACATCGACCCGTGGCTTCACGCTCATCGAGCTGATCATCGGCCTGCTGCTGGGAACGATCATTCTCAGCGCAGCGATCACGTTCCTGATCACCCACATGCGGTCGCTGGAGGGCGCCGACATCCGGGAGAACGTTGCCCGCAACGATCGCTACATCGGCGCGCTGTTGCGTAGGGACCTTCAGCTGACCGGCATCGATATCACGAGCAGAACCGAGTTCGCGACGGTAGGTGTCTGGCCCGGCACAGTCGGTGACACGCTCTTCCTGTTATATGTCCCCTTCGTTCCCGAGCCGGCCCCGTCCCACGATGTGGAGCCGACGGAGGACGAGCCGGCCGAGGGTGAGGGTACCTGCGGTCCGCGTTGTATGGAGGTGCTGTACGACGACACCAAGCCGATCGAGATCGAAGGCGGCGACCTGGCGCGTCTCGAGGTCGAGGGCGTGCGCCGGTTGATCATGGTCACCGACGTGGTAGTCGACGGCATAGAGCTCGAGATCTCGTTCACGGATACCGATACGTTGCTGCGGCAGCCCGCCGGTCTCAAGGATCTGCAGGTCGAGGTCCCCGGAACGTTGATCCAAAAGCTGGCCGTCGTCATGTACTACATAGATGACGAGGGGCGATTGATCCGCGCTCAGCGGCTCAACCCGGACGGAACGCCCGACGGAGATGTCGTGGCCTTCGGAGTGGAGGATTTCGATGCTGCGCTGATCTTCGCCGACGGTGACACGCTGGAGATCGCAAACCCCTACGACTCGGACACCTCGAACGACTATGACGATATCGTGGGTGTGCAGGTAAGGGTCACGGTGACGGCGGAGCGCGCGGACCCACGGGTGAACAACGGGCTGCTGCTGAAGAAGACGACGGAGTGGCGGATCTCTCCGAGGAACCTTCGGTACCAAAAGAACCGGGTTTAGTCGATGTGCGTGTGAGGCGCAAGGCAGTTGGGTTCGCCCCCCTTTTTTTGGGGGGCTCTTTGTTTGTGGGAATGCTGAATGCTGATTACGTGATTACGGATTAGGGGAGTTTGGAAGTAGGAAGGATTTCAAACTTCCAAACTCCACTATTCCATAATCAAGTAATCAGCATTCGAGATTTCCGAGCAGTCTTCAATTAGACAATCAAGGGTTTCCACTTCCCTCGCCCGTGCGTATGCTAGGTATGTACGCTGAAGACCGACACTCGACATTCAGACGGTGACCCTAATGAGAGCAGTCCGCGGAACCCTGTTGGCCGTTGTCTTTGCGTGGATCACCGTATCAGGGTGCGGTGAGGACGCGACGGGGCCCAGCGACGTGACCTTCGACGTGATTGTCGAGCCGAGCACCGCGTGGCTCACACCCGGGGATACGGCGACGTTGACGGCGGAAGTCGTGCGGGTGGTCCCAGCCGCGCTGGGGAACCCGGGCGACTCGGTTCCGGTCGATTCGGCTGTGGCGTGGTCGAGCTCGAATACATCGGTGGCGCAGGTGAGTTCAACCGGCCGGGTGACGGCGGTGTCGGTGGGTACGGCGACGATAACGGCCAGCGCAGCGGGAGCGGCCGGCACGGCGGACGTTGCGGTGACGGAACCCGGCTATCCGGACGTGCGGGGGCTGTGGTCGGGGCAGTACAGCGTGACGAGCTGTGAGCTGGCCGGGGCGACGGATCCGTTCTTCTGCGATTTTCTCTTTTCGGTGGGTTCCTCGTTGATTTTGGACCTCGACCTGGATCAGCTGGCCTCCCAGGTGATGGGAGTGATTACACAGGGCTCGGTTCCCGGAGAGGTCGAGGGCACGATCGACTCGGCCGGTGTGATGACGTTGTCGGGGTTCATTGGTGGTGAGGCGTTCGGAGCTAACGTGCTGATCCCCACGTGGGAGACGGCGCTAGTCGGCGACACGCTGACCGGGAGCTGGGTTTTCGAGATAGAGGATCTGTCGGGCAACGGGTTCGGCACGGCCACGGTGGCAGCCGATGTCAACCTGTACTCATTGGACGTCTTGCAGTTCTTCGGTTGCGCCGCCGAAGCCGAGATTACGATCGACGGACAGATCGCCGACAGTCTGACGGCCGATGACTGCCAGCTGGACGACGGCAGCCTGTTCGATGTGTACGTACTGAACGGAGCGGCGGGCGACTCGTTGGAGGTGCTTCTCAGTTCGTCGAGCTTCGATGCATTCTTGCTGATCAGCGATGTGGATGAGAACGTGCTGGGGGATGATGATGACAGCGGCGGCGGCACGAATGCGGCCATCACGGTGGCGTTCGATGTGGATGCGACAGCCCTCGTCATCGCGAACTCGTTCGAGCCTAGCGAGTCGGGCCCTTACACGTTGAGCACGACGCAGGTCGGCGGCGCCGCCCCGGCGGGCGTGCCGCAGCTAACGATCACGGCCGCCGGTCACACTCTGGCTTGGACGAGCGTGGCGAAGAGCGCCCGGGCCGGGCGCGAGCGCAGCGACCTGACACGGCGCTTCACCAGGCCTGCCGGCCGGGTCATCAAGAAGTAAGGGGGAGCGTTACGGGCTTCGAGATCAGTCGGGAGCGTCGAACATGGCCTCTCCTTGACCGGAGATGACGTAGGCCACGAGGGACGCCTCGATCGCCCAATCGAAGGTATAGTTCATCAACGTCGCCTGGCGAAGGCGATCGTGGCTGCCCTCACCGGTGCGAATCTGGCGGTCTGCCAGCACCAGGTGGACGGCGCGACGCAGGATCTGCCAGTGGAGCATCAACGAGGCCACGGGCGTCCCGGCCTCCCGATAACGACGCCCAATCTTCTCCGCGAAGGCGTAGCTCGGGACCTCGTCGCTCAGCCGCTTCCAGGTCGCGGCGGCGAGCTGCGCGGCGACGGCCGAGATATCTTCCGGGAAGATCTGGTCGTTGAAGGCCCGGTAAGGCAGGTTGGCAGCCACCAGCCGGTAACGATGGGCGATGTCGTCGGCCCGGTGGATCAGGGCCTCGACCAGCGAGATGGCTTCCGGCTGGCCCTCGGACGTGGTTCGACCTGCGGTGATTCTGAAATCTGGCACGGCGGTCCTCCCCCCCGACGGGTGAATAGGATGGGTTACCCATTCGGGGCGGGGTGCCGCGGGTGGTGGGACAGGGATATGTCACGGTACAGCATAAGAGCCGCCCTGTCAAGGCTTTAGGCGACTGGGGCCTCGGCGCGGCCGCCGTTTAACGTTTCGGCGTAGGGGCCGTCTAACTAGTGAGACCGGAGGAATCCGCGAGCCCGGCTACCCGCCGAGTTGGGCGGAATCCAAGGAGGGGAAGAGGATGAGACACCGATTCTTAAACATGTTCGCGGCGGCGCTGCTGGTGGGTAGCCTGGCCGCGTGTGAGGAAGGCAGCGAGCTCTTCGATCCGACGACCGAGGGTCTGCAGGGTACCGAGCTGGACCTCACGTTTGACGAGGAGCTGATCGAAGCGATCCTCACCGACGCCGAGGCGGCCATCGAGGCGGCCGACGGCCCACCCATGACACTCCCGCAGGGCGTACTGCTTGCCGAGACTCCGGATGATCCTGCCGATGTAGAGGCGGGTCGCGAGCTCTTGAGGCAGGCGCGCGAGAAGTTCCGCCTGGCGCGCGAGGCCTGGCTGCACGGCGACACCGAATTGGCGGCCCAGTTGGCCCTCGAGGCGCGGCTGCTGGTCGCCGAGGCGCTGGTCACTGTGTTCGGCGTCGAGGTCTACGACGAGACCTTGTTGCGGGTCGACAACATCATCGCGTGGCTGGAGGAGGAGGTCGACGAGCAGGCCTCAGATCTGCTCGCCCGGATCCGCCAGCTGAGGCAGGAGGCGGAGGACATCCGCGCCGCGGATCCCACCGACGACCTGACCTCGGAGGAGAACGCGATCCTGGCTATGGAGCGCCTGATCCTGGCGATGCAGATCGGGCACCGCGAGCGGGTCCACCAGCGTCGGATGAACATGGCGCAGCACGCCCGGCACGCGATCTTCATGGCCACGAGGGCGATCGACCTGGCCGCGCAGATCGCCGGTGAGGATATGACCGAGCGCCAGCGGCACGTGCTGAGGCACGCGATGCATTTGCGGAACGATGCCCTCATGGCGTTCAACGCCGGCCGCTACGGCCTCGCCCTCAACCTGGGGCGTGAGGCCACCAACCTGGCGCTCGTGGTCGTGTTGCTGGAGTCCGGCCCCGATGCCGACAAGGTGGCCTGGCTGATCACGGTGAGCGATGCGACGATTGCGGCCGCCGACGAGGCGCTGCTCGGCGTCGCTCCCAACTCGGTCCCGGCCATGTTGCTGGCGGAGGCCAAGCTGCTGCAAGCCCGCGCGATCGAGATATCGGCCACGCACCCACGCGTCGCGATCCAGCTTCTCTGGTTCGCTTCGATCACCGCCTGGGCAGCGATCGAACTCGCTGGCGCGTAGAATTCGGAATTTCTAAGTGTGAAAGAGGGGCCGTCCTTTGGACGGCCCCTCTTTATGTTGAAGGACTGTCGAACACCGAACACCGCCTTTCCAACTCCGAAGGTGGCACTACAAGGCCCAAAGGCCTAACAACCTGATAGCGAATCACCAACGACTGAAGTGAAGCCTGGAGCAGGTGAATCTTCGGGGTTCGGTATCTGTCATTAGTGATCAAGGATTGAAGTGCCCCCATCGGAGTTGGAAAGGCGGTGTTCGGTGTTCGACAGTCCTTTAAGATTCAACGGATAAATGTTGAAGCAACGATCAAATGTCGAGCTTCACCACACCCGCCTCTAAATTCAGCAGCCGCACCTTCTCCGGCGTCCCGTCTGGGCCGCCATAGCCTCCGGGTGTGCCGTCGGCGCGAGTGATGCGATGGCAGGGTACGAGGATGGGGAGAGGATTCTCACGGAGCGCGTTGCCGACGGCGCGGGCGGCGCCGGGTCGACCGATTCGACGGGCGAGCTCCGAGTAGTGGATGGTGGTGCCGTAGGGGATCCTGCAGGCTTCTTCCAGGACGTCGCGTTCGAAGTCAGTGAGGCCCGAGAGGTCGATCTCCAGGTCGAAGTCGTGCCTGTCGCCCGAGAAGTACTCGCGGATCTCGGCAGCGATTCCTTCGCTGATGCCGGCGTCGCGAACCACGCGGCGGTTCGGGAAGCGCTGGGCGAGCTCATGTTGGAAGGCCTCGGAGCCGCTAGTGTGCCAGGTCAGGCGGCAGAGACCGCGGTCGCCGACCGCGGCATAGGTGCGTCCCACCGGCGAGTCGAAATCGTACCAGCGGATCGCTTCGCCTTCCCGGGCTCTCTCGGTCATCGCCGCTACTCCTTGCTACGCGCCCGGCGCCGCAGCTCCTGCAGGTAGGCGTGAAGCGTCAGGAATTTCTCGTACACAACGACGCCCTTGCCAAGGCGGCCGATCTCCGCCAGCAGGTCCTTCAGGCGGCCGCGCCGGATGACGTAGAAGCGAAATGTCTCGGAGAAATCTTCGAGCGGGTGCTTCGAAGCGTAGGCCGTCACGTGGTTGACCGGGGTCTCTGACAGGTTGCGCTTGCGAAACGAGACCCAGCTCTCGTCCACGCCGCGGTACGCCTTGCTCACGTCCCCGAAAGCCTTCCTGAACCGCCTCGAGCGCGCGAAGCGCCAGTGATGGAAGAGGAAGCTGTGCC
Source organism: Gemmatimonadota bacterium (assembly GCA_039588075.1). Classification (GTDB taxonomy): domain Bacteria; phylum Gemmatimonadota; class Gemmatimonadetes; order Palauibacterales; family KS3-K002; genus JBDHAL01. The sequence goes on from JBDHAL010000069.1 coordinate 8,875, forward strand.
CGAGCTCGTGGGTGATCAGGCCGACCATCGCCGGCCAGGAGATCCGGTCCCGGTAGTTCACCAGCCGGCGCTCGATCTCGACGATCTTCGGGTACTTGGGGTCCACGCCCGAGATGCCGGGTCGCACCAGGATGCGGTACCCCCAATCCGGCACGTGCACCTTGCGCAGCAATCCCCGAACTCGCCGCATGGCAGGTTGGAGAAGGTCGCGGCCCGTCGCATCGCCCCCGCACCACGGGCAGTAGTCCATCAGGTCGTCGACGCCGCCGTCGCAGTGCGGGCAGATGCCGTCGAAGAGCTTCTCGTAGGGCCAGTATTGAGCGCGGCTGCACCAGGGGCAGTACTGCATCGGATACTGCAGGCCGCCTCCGCAACTCTTGTAGTCGCAGCGGGCATGGTACTGGAATCCACGCGGGCGCTTGAGCGGCTCATCGCTGGAGGCTTCGTCGGATATGTCCCTGCCGCACCAGGGACAGTAGGAGTAGCTATCCGACACAATCCAGCCACAGTAGTAACATTCGGCGCCGGTAGCGCCTTTCTCATCGAGCCAAGCCTGGCGTTTCCCGCAGTCGGGGCAGAAGTACCAATAGCGGCGTAGCTCTCGACTACAGCGGGTGCAGGTCGCGGCGGCCCAGGTCTCGATCTTATGCTTTTTCATAGCGCGAGACCGCCTCCTGCACGATATGCTCGATGAACTCGTAGTACTCGAGCCCGATGCGCTCCGCCGAGTTGGCCATGTCCTCGCCGAAGGCGATGTACGGGTTCGGGTTGACCTCGAGAAGGTAGATCTCCTGGTCCTTCGTCAGTCTGAAATCGAAGCGCGCGTAGTCGCGAAGCCCGAGGGCGCTGAAGGCGACGTGGCACGCCCTGTCGATCTCGTCGCGGGTCTTCTCGCCGATCCGCCGCGCGAAAACGTTCTTGATACCCCAGCGGCCGCGATAATCCAGGTCCCACTTCGCGCTGTAGGTGGCGATTCGCATGCTGGGGTCATCGACCTTGTCGAACGTCATCTCCACGTAGGGAAGCACCTGGGGCGACCGGTTGCCGATGAGTCCGACGTAGAGCTCGCGGCCGGCGACGAACTCCTCCACGATCGCCGGTTGGCTGAGCGTTCGGTGGATGAACGACACGCGCTCCTCCAGGTTCGCCGCGTCGGTGACCACGGATGACTGCGAGATCCCCACGGAAGCATCCTCGTGCATCGGCTTCACGATGAGCGGGAAGTCGATGTCGTCGGGTGGGGCGATCGCGTCGCCGTTGTTCGCGTGGACCTCGAAGCGGGGAACCTTCACCGAATGATAGGCGAGGACCTTCTTGCTGGTGGCCTTGTCACGGGCCAGCAGCAGGGCTTCGGGCGGCGAGCCGGTATATCGGTAGCCCTTCATCTCGAGCAGGGCGGTCACACCATAGTCGTAGCGGGCCTTTCCCATGAACGACTCGGTGCAATTGAAGACGAGCTCGGGCTCGAAGTCCTCGAGTTGCTCCAACAGGTGGCGGAGATTGTCGTGGAAGCCGATGAGATAGACCTCGTGGCCCTTCGCCATGAGCGCCTCGGCGACCTCGTACTCGGCCTCGGGGACCTCGTCTGCGACTTCTTCCTTGAAATCGGCGTCTTCCCAGCCGGAATTCACCGTATCGAACACGACTGCGATCTTCATCCACCCTCCTGACACGCACCGCTACAGAATGTACGTGATGTGACCGCGTGGCAAGGGACGTTCGATGGTCGACGGGCGATGTTCGATGTTCGATGGACAGCCGACAGCCGTTGCTCGACTGCCGGCTCACTACCCGTCGGTCGAATATCGACGTCCGATTCGCGACGTTCGGCTATGTGCCGCGGCGGCTGCGTCGGACGTTGGATAGAGGACGTCGGGCGTCGAGAGTTCAATAATACTTAAGGGTAGGTAGTCGGCTGTCGGCTGTCGGCTGTTGAATCCGTTAACCAGCGTATGCCAGATTTGGAAACTCGAGCCGGAAAGTGGTGCCGCGGCCAGGTCGGGAGCGGACCGAAATCGCTCCGCCGACCTCGCTCACAATGCCTTCGACAATCGCCAGGCCAAGGCCCGTGCCTACGCCGGCTTCCTTGGTGGTGAAGAAGGGCTCGAAGATGCGGCCCTGGAGCTCGGGTGGGACGCCATGCCCGTTGTCCGAGATCTCCAGGATGACGCGCTCGCCGTCGCTTTGGGTGCGAATTGTGATGCGGGCGCCGTCTCGGCCTTCGAGCGCGTGGCGCGCGTTCTCGAGCAGGTTGAGCACGACCTGTTCGAGGAGGCTCGGGCCGCCGGGAACCAGCAGGGCTTCCGAGCTCAGCGCCCGAACGATTTCCACGCCGGAGTAGCGGTCCGACAGGGTGAAGAAGCTGATCGCCCGCTCCACGATATCGTTGACGGGCGCGGCATCGGACGCGTTGCCTCGGCGCGCGAAGTGTAGCAGTTCGCGAACCATAGTGACCGCGCGTTCGGCCTGTTTTCCGACCAACTTGAGCGACTCGCGTTGTCCGTCGGTGCTCGACTCCAGGAGGTCATCGATGAGGGTCGTGATGCCGGTCAGCGGATTGCTGAGCTCGTGAACGACTCTGGCGGTGACCTCTCCGACCGTGGCGAGCCGTTCCCGATGCGCGGTGATCTCGACGATCCGTTCGGGGCTCGTGAAGTCGGCCAGCACGACCTCAGCGCCGGAGCGACGGCCGTTGGCTCGCGCGTCGGCGACGGCGATGGACGCCGCCTGGTGGGACTCGAAGTCGGTGGCGAGGTGAGCCAGCAAACCGATGGCCACGAAGAACAGTCCAAAGACGCCGGAGTATAGGATCACTCCATCGCGTAGAAACCGTCGTAGTAGAATTGCCCTTCCAGGTTCTCGCTCCGCAGGTAGAGCAGCGAGAGCCCGATACAGATCAACCCGATCTCCGTGCATCGCAGGTAGAGGGCGCGCTCAGCCACCCAATCGGGCCAGCGGCGCTCGGCGATCGAGAGCGTGGTGCCATAGGTGACCACCGCGGTCGCGAGGGCGACGGCAAACGGCCAGGCGGACATGCCGTGCGCGCTGATCGCGTACAGCGGGATCATCAAAAGCAGCCAGCGATAGTGATCGGCTACGAAGCGCGAGCAAGCGACGGCAAGCCTGGCCACCGCGGCGAGGCCGAAGCCGGCATCGTCGGCCTGGCTCCGCGGCAGTGCCGCCGTGCCGTCGCGCTCGTGGTGCAGTGTCGTCGCCATCGCTTATCTCCTCCGCCGCTAGAAGCGTGACCGCCAGAAATCGGCGGAGGTCGGGAACACGCGTTCGGTGAGGCGGGCCGTGAACATCACGTACCAGCCCTCGCCGCCGCGCACCGAAAAGTCGGGATCCTTCAGGTCGCCGAACCGGTAGCCGCCCTGTGCCTCGAAACCATCGATCGGGATGAAGACGAGCGAAGGAGAAGCATCCCAGCGCATGGCGCCGCTGGTGTGCTCGTACAGCATGCGACCTTCGCTGCGGACGGCCACCCACTTGGCCAGGTAGAGGTTCAGCCGTCCGCCGAGGTAGTCAGCCCAGGAGGTCAGGTTCTGGACCTCGCCGGTCTCGAGCGGGTTGTCGGCTTCGGTGCGGCGAACCGCGTAGCGCACGTCCATTTCGCTCCACTTGAACGGCGCCCAAATCGCCTCGGCCAGGCCGATCATCCGCTGCTCTTTGCCGTCGGTGGTGAGGACGCCACCGCCGAAGGGGCTACGCTCTTCGATCCACTCGAACTTGGTGAGGACGTTCAGGGCGTCGGAACCGATCGGGCGGAAGGCCAGGCCCCAGAGGCTGGCTCTGCGCTCGCTGCTCGCCAGGCCGCCGCCGATCTCCTGCTCGGTCCAGATCCACTCGTTACGAGTCAGCAGGGCGAGGGAACGGCTGATCGACAGGTCGCCGGCCAGGTATGCGTGCCGGGTGGAGCGGAACTGGCCGTCGCGGAATTCGCCGCGCGTGCTGAGACGGAACGGCGCGTCCTGCGGCACCAGGTCGATTCCGAGTCCGGCGGACCAGTAATCCTCTTCTTGCTGGAGGAAGGGCAGCGCGCGGACCGGATCGGAGATGACCGCGTCCTGGAGGCCGAAGCGGCGCTCGAACATCGTGTTGATCTTCCAGGCGCTGCCGACGTTCAGCTGGTTGTTGAGACCGACGATGGCGGCGTTACGGGCGCCACTGATACCGCCGGCAACCTGGTAGGACCCGTAGGCCTGGGTTCCGAGGCCGAGGTCGCTGCGAACGCCGAGGCTGCCGATCGAGTAGCCGAGAGAGTCGCGATCCAGCATCACCTGGCGGAACCCGGCTTCCAGGGACAGCCTGGGCGAGACCCTGAACGCCGCTCCGCCGCCGAAGTAATCCGGTACGACGACGGCGCCGACGTTCTGGAACTGGTAGCGGCCGTCGGTCCAGAGGCTGAAGTTGCTTGTCGGGGTCCAGGTGATCTTGGCTTCGCCCGCCTGCGATTCGTCCAGCGAGCCGCCGGTATCGAATCGGTCGCGGGCAACGAACGCATCCAGCTGCAACTGTGAGCCGACTCGCTGGACGATCCCGCCGCTGGTACGCTCGCGCCGAACGGCCTGCGGCTTGAAGAGCTGGCTCTCGTGCTCGACGCGCAACTCGCTGGGCCCGATTCTCAGGCCGCCGCCGGCCCGAATCTCTTCCGTGCCAGCACGCAGCCCCGGGTTGGACGGGTTGCTGTACTCGTCGCCGACCAGCATGTAGCCGCCGGAGAGATTGATGATGCCTCCGAACAGGCGGAGCGAGCCGTCGACCGAGGTCGCGATGTCGGCCGAGTCCGCCGTCTCGGAGTAGGAGACCTCAGCGCCGACATCCAGGGCACCGTAGCTGATCATGCGCAGGTCGGCGCCGGCGAGCCGGTACGGCTCGATGCTCTGGTCGTCGCTGATATAAGTGCCGCCGATCCGCAACGAGTCGACCGCGCCACCCTTGATGCCGGCCGCGGCCCGAACGCCCCAAACGGCTTCGCGCTCGCCGCCGGTCTCCGCTTCGTAGCTCACCACGATGAAGACCGGGTTCTCGTTCGGGTCGGCCGCCGGGATCGGGCGCTTGAAGATGATCGTACCGGCCAGGTAATCGATCTGGTAGTCGATGTAGCGAACCAGACCCTGCTGGCTCAGCGTCCGCTCGGCGTTGTCTCGCGCGCGGGTCTCGATGGAGATCCGTTCGGTGCCGGGTCGAATGTTCGGCTGCAAGCCGTACGGCCCGGAGGTACCCTGGCCGCGAATCTGCAATGTGTTCAGGCTCTGGGTCGTGGAGGCGCCAAAGCCTTTCCAGACGATGGGACCCGTCGTCACGTGTGCCGTGGCGCCCGTGACTGAACGATGGTAGCTGGTCAGGATCAGCCCGCTGCTGAAGTCGCTGGTGCGAATGTCGCCGACTTCGACGAAATCGAACCCCCGCTGGACGCGTGCCGAGAACGCGTAGTCCGAGGCGCTCATGGAGCGCTCGAGGCTCGCATCGCCCAACAGCGGGTACTGAGCTTCAGCCAACGGGTTGTAGCCACGACCGAAGAAGTTCGAGCCGCCGTCCAGCAGCCGGCTGTCGTAGCTCAGGATGATCGAGGTCTTGTCATCGATGCGACCGCGGGCGGTGACGGCGCCGAAGTCTGCGGGGGCCGACCCGATCCCGACCTGGCCCACGCCGGTGATCATGAGGGGCCGGCTGGGTGGAACGATCTCGAGCTCGATCTCGCGCCAGGCGTCATCCGCCTTGAGTGTCAACCTGCCCATCCCAATCTCGAGGCCGGGACGCAAGTCCACCTGCAACCAGCCCGCTGGATCAGTGCGGAACTGGAGACCGACGGAGGAGAGGTCGGTGTCCTCACCCAGTGGAGTTGCGCCCTCGGCCGAGACCGTGACGTATGTGGGGTTGACCATGGGGACGCCCCAGCGGTCCAGCACGCGAGCCCGGACGCGGACGGTGCTGTGGCCGTCGGCGACGAGCGAGATCTCGTCTTCTTCGGTGAAGATCTCTGCCGGGGCTCCCGTGATGTGTATCGCCAGGCTGTCCCAACGCTCCTGGCCCCAGGAATTCTTCATGCGGACGCGCAGGTGATGCGGTCCGCGTTCGAGCGGAATGGCGATGAAGTCGTAGATGCCGTCCACCCGCATGTCGCCTTCCGCGATCTTGATGTCGCCATCGAACAGCGCGATCGGGACGTTCGGCTCACCGCGCACGCCGACGAAAAGCTTGTCGCTACGCAGGATCGTTCCGTCCTGTGGACTGAAGATCTCGGGCGCCGGTCCGCTCAAGAAGGCCTGGCTCTGGTCGGCCTGCCGCTCTTCGTCGCTGCGCAGCGCCGGGAGGCGGACCGGCTCCACCGGCTTCGAGTCGACCGGCCGCAGGTGCAGGGAGATCGGCTCGAGGGAGCGGCCGCGGAAGCGCCAGAACAGGACCGGGTCGCCGGTACGGTCGATTCGGATCTCGGGATCGGGGGCCTGGAGGCCGCCGACCTTCACCGAGCCTTCCACGTACTCCCAGTCGGGCGGGAGCTGGAAGGTCGCTTCAGGCCAACCGGCGGGCGATGCGTGGAGAATCACCTCGACGGTGCCGCCCGGGCGGATCTTGGTCGGGCTGGGCAGCGTGTCGGCGATCGCGAAAACGGCGTCGATGCCGTCCACCGGCATCACGTAGTTGTGTACAGCCGCGGCGAGTCGGCCGGCGGACCTGTCGGAGCGCTCGAGCACGGCGATAGCCGAGTCGGCGCCGGACACCGTCCAGGCGCGCAGCGTTATCCGGGAGTACGGATCAATTGAAGGCAGCAGCGCCGGGTGGCCAGGCAGCTTGACGAGTATCGAATCGCCGTCGACCAGGGCCACCGAATCGGCGGCAGGCTCGAAGCGCACGGCGAGCCCGCTCAACGCCACGTCGTAGTCGTTGTCGATCCGGAGTTCGTACTCCACCACCGGCTGCGTGGAGATCCCGTTGTCGGGTCCGACCAGCCGCATCTCGACGCGACGGTTCAGCCAGAGCGAGTACGGATCCTTGCCGTCGGCGGTCGGCTCGCTGGCGCCAAGTGCGCGCACCGTGATCTGGGCGTCGAAACCGTTGTCACGCAGCGCCCGGGCAACCGAGTCGGCCCGCGCCTGCGACAGGGTCCAGTTGTTCATGTAGGGCCCGCTGCGGATCGGCCTGTTGTCGGCGTGCCCGGCGATCTCCACCTGGCAGCCGCTGCTGTTGGCCAGGGCCAGCGCCACACGACGGACGAGCGTCGAGCCGTCCTGCAAACGCGCGCTGTTGCTCTCGAAGTGAGCGAGCGTGGCGCGGTCACCGTCTCCGCTCGGGAACACTTCGTCCAGACCCGCGCACATTGGCCGCGCCGTGAACCGCCAGGAGACCGGCAGTCGGACCTGTGTGAGCAGGGTCGCACGCGGGACCAGGCGGAAGTTGATCCGCGGCGAAGTCCAGCCGTCCGCTATGAGGGTGAGGTAGTCATCCGAGGCGGTACCGCCGGCCAGTCTGTAGCCTACGGGGATCGTCGCCGGGTCGAGCCTGAAGGCGTGCCGGCCGGGCCGCAGGTTGCTGTACGAGAACTTGCCTTCGCTATCGCTGCTGACGACCTCGCCATCCTCGGTCCAGATGTCGGCGCCGGGGATCCCGGGCTCGCCCGAGTCCTGGCCGCCGTTGCCGTTCAGGTCGATCCAGACCTTGCCGATGGCCGCCCGCGTCTCCAGCGGATACGAGGACCGAACTCGTACCCAGGCCGTCACCTCGGTCGACACGACGACATCGTCTTCCGCCGTCGCGTACGCCGTGTTGGCCAGGACCGGCTCGCCGGCCGAGACGATCGCTACCGCGTAACGCACCGTGTGGGTCTCTCCCGGCGCCAGCGGACCGGCGACGAAGAAGGTCAGGTCGCGACCGTCGACGTGAACCGAATCGACGCCCATCGCGCTGCCCTGTGAGTAGGCGCCGCCTTCGGGGAGTCGGTCGTAGATGCGCAGATCGCTCAGCGCATTGGTGCCGGTATTTTCCAGCGTCAGCGTATAAGGCACGGTCTCGCCCAGGCCGACCTCCAGGACATCCGCCGCTTTATCCAGCGTCAGTTCCGAGGCGGCCAGGTTGACCAACTGGACCAATTCGGCGAGCGCTACTTCTTCGGCCGAAGCATTGAGCGCCGACATGACGCCTACGTTGGCCACGGTCACAGTATCCAGAATCTGATCGCTCACGCGGACCGTGATCTGGATCTGGGCCGTGTCGCCGGGCGCCATGTCGCCGATCGTCCAGGTGAGGATCTGTCCGTTCACGGTCGCCGCGGGCTGCGAGGACACGAAATCGAGGCCCTGTGGCAGCGTGTCGCTCACCACTACGGACTGGGCCACCGCCAAAGCGGAGCTGTTGCCGTAGAGGAGCGTGTAACCGAACTCCTCGCCGACGTAGGCGACTGTCGTGCCGTCCACCGTCTTCTCGAGCACGAGTTCCGGCAGTACGAGGTTCGTCACCACGGAGTTGGAGGCGACCGAGTCGGGGCCTACGACGGTCTGGTAGGTCGACGCCGCCGTGTTGGTGACGTCGCCCTGACTGCCCATGCTGACCTGGAAGCTGACAGTCCCGTTGTCGCCCCCGGAGATGTTGCCGAGCTGGAACACCACCCGGTTGCCACCGGCGTCGTAGATCCCTTCGTCGTCTCCGGTGACGTCGGTGAGCGCCGCGCCGTTCCACTGCAACGTGCCCGGCACGTACTGGCTACCGAGCGGAATGAGATCGACGATCTCATGATTCGTCGCGTTGCTCGGTCCGACCGCGTCGTAGGTGATCGTGTAGGTCAAGACGTCGCCGATCGTTGCACTGAGGCGATCGACGCTCTTGCTGAGGTTCACCACGATGCCGGCGTCCCGGACCTGGATCTCGTCCACCAGCTGGTCGGTTGCCGTACCGTCGAACAGGCTGGCGGCCTGCACGTCCACGGTGTCGGTGACGCCGCGGACCGCTGCCGAGCCGGGCACGTCGACCGCTATGAGCACATGTGCCGTATCGTCAGCCGCCAGGGGGATGGGACCTGAGACCTGAGGATCACCGGCATCCAACCCGCCACTGCCGTTCGCGTCGATGTAGATGCGCGTAGGCCAACCTGCCCGCGATGCTGCGGACAGGGCGAAGCTGTCGGTCCCGTTGCCGATGTTTGCGAGTGTGTGGTAGAAAACCACCGTGGCCCCCGGATCGACTATGCTCGATCGCGGGGGTTCTAGATCGACGCCCGCTACCTGTCCAACTGTGAAGAGTAGCGTGTTCGATGTGAGGTTGTAGGTGTTGCCGCTGGCGTCATCGTAACTGACCTGGGCAACGTTTGAGATTTGCGTACCCGCCGGCGTCCCCTCCGCCCTTAATTCTGGCGTCAGGATGAGGCAGGCGAGGGCGCAGACCACCCAGGCGACCTTGCGATCGCTGCGGGGCCTGCGCCCTCTACCTGTTGAAACGCCGAGGAGCCTCATTCTAGTCCGTTTGGATCACTAGTCGATCGTGACCTGGACCCAGAAAGAAGCGGAGGCTCCCGGAGCGAGCGACGCCAGAGTCGCGTCCATGTGCTCCGGTGGCCCGTCGAGCTTGCTGATCGTCCAACCCGATCCGTCATCGCCGTGCGTGACGTAAGTGACTTCGGTCGGCAGATCGTCGTTGATGTCGATGCTGGTCGCGTCATCCGAGTTGGACGCACCGTTGGTGACCGTGATCTCGTACCAGATCGACTGGCCGGGCAACACGTTGCCGGCCACGGGGGTCGTACGTCCTGCATCCGTGTAGGCCAGCTTGGTGATGCTCATGTCCGGCCTGATGACGGTCAGCTCGAGTCGCGTATCGTCAGTCGTGGTCGGCTTGTCGTTCCTCGCGTACGTCGTCATCACCAGGGTGTCGGCCGTACCCGCGGCCACCTGGCCCACGGAGTAGGTCACGGTGAGATCGACGAATGCGCCTGCGCCCACAGCCGATACGAGAGCGCTGTCGGGATCTCCGCCCTGGGTGACGCCCGTACCCGCGATCGACACCACGGTAATGGCGCTGCCCGGGATCTGAGTCGTCAACAGGTCGAAGTCCTCCGGACCGTTACCGTTGTTGGTGATCCGGAAGATGACCGTGTAGTTGGTGCCGTTGCTCGGCAGTTCGCTGGCCGTAACGGTGTCGGCCGGCCCCGGCGACGAAGTCAAGGTGACGCCGAACGTCTGGCCAGGAGTGATCGCGGTCGAGTCGACGTCGGACTCCCCGCCGTCTCTCAGCGATGTGCCCGTCAGCCGGTAGTACGTGGTCTGACCACCGGTTCCGGCGAGCACGTCGTACCTCACCGTGACGGTGATGCCGTTGCCGGCGCCCGTTGCAAGCGGCCAGATGTCGGAAAGTGAGTCGTTCAGCTCGGCCAGCGTGGTGAGCCAGCCGCCTGCTTCGACCTGGTATCCGGTGACCGTGATGATGCTGCCGACCGAGATGTTCTCGGCGACGTTCACGCTGTCGGTACCGTTACCGATGTTGTCGACATCAAACGTGATCGTGTTGTCCGTGCTGCTCACCGCCGGTGTGGCTGTAGCAGCGCCTGCGATCACGTCGATACCGGCCTGGAACCCGACTGTAATCATGACCGAGTCGGCGATCGCTGCGTACGAGTTGCTGTTCGCATCGGTGTAGGTCGCCGTGGCCTTGTTCCAGATCTCGGTTCCCTCTGGAGTCTGCGCCTGCGCCGTACTGACGGCGAAGACCGCAGCGAGCCCAGCCAAAATCAAAGTCCGGGCCCTGTGTGAGACCTTCCTGCTCATGTGTACCTCCTGTAGAGGTTACGGTGAAAAATTGCCCGGACCTTCTAGGACTGGCCGGGCTCCTCGGGCGCTTCAGTGACGGGTAACTGTGCGCGAAACTCCGCAGTGACTTGCGCGCCGGGCTGAACCCAGTCGCTCACCAACCAGCGGATGTGCGTGTACATCTCCGGCGGCGCCGGGCGGGTCACACGCTCGCCGTCGATGACTTCCTCGATCATCGGCTGGGCCAAGAACGTCTGACCACCGTCGATCGAGTAGGTGATGACAACGTCTTCACGGTCGGCCATCGCCGTGCCGCCGAGGTACTGCAGACCCGCGGGTAGCGGATCGTTGAACTCGACGTTGCGGACCGGACCGTCCGTGATGTTCGTGAAAGTCAGCTGAAAGCGGACTACGTCTCCCGGAAGCAGCGTGCTCGGGTCTTGACCCTGGTCCGCCAACTCCTGGTGACGTGCGTCGTCGGCCATCAGGTTCTCCGCCGAGACCGCCAGCGGGTTCTCCTGCCCCTGCGCTTGCGCCGCGACCGGCGTGGCGAGCGACGGGGCCGCGAGCGCGATCAGCAACGCGGCAGTACGCCAGTTCTTCATCTCTCTCACCTCTCGTCGTGGGTTTTGACTTCGGATTGCTTCACCTTTTGCCCGTTTCCGTTCGGGCTGTGGCCGTCTGGGCCGTGACCGTTGGGGCTGCGCCCACTCTCCTCGGCCCGGGCCTCGCGCCATGCGAACGGCAGCTCGCAGACGGAGCACACCACCCAGTCGCCGAAGAAGTCGCTTCGGACGTGCTCTCCTGATCGATTGCAGTGCGGACACCTGAGTAGCATGGAATTCTCCTGTCTGTGGGCGGGGGTTGCCGGGCTCTCTAAGGGCAGGGTCCATGCCATGTAACCCGGATCGGGCTAGGTGCCTTAAACGATTGTGATATAAGTATTTATGGAGATCGCCCCGGGCCCGATTTTGGGGCCGTACCAGGGCGTTGTTACGGATTGGTAACGGGGTCGGTAACGGTTCGCGGGCGCGTAACCGTGCGGCTATTCGGTGATTTTTCACTGTTTTCTTGCAGGGGAGTCGGTGGCGCAGGGGATGTGGCCGGGAGGCGGGCTGGGTACAGCGAGGCGGGGTCTGGCTAGGGGCTCACGGCGTGGCGCCGCGAGCCCTGACCGTCATTTGATTCTGGCGACGTACTCCACGTATCCGGTGTTGCTGGGCCCGACGTAGCTGAGGTCGGCCTGGAGCGTCCATCGGATGTGGGTGACGCATCCGTCGTAGCCGGCCGGCGCGCTGCAACCGGCGGAGACCGGTGTGTAGGTCCAGCTGGCGCCGTCGTCGTCGGAGTACTCGACGGTGACGCCGACCGGGAGGCTATTGGCGACGGTCCCGACCTTGAACTCGACCTCGACGGCGAGCGAGTCAGAGAAGACAACCGAGGCCGCGTCGTAGTTGCCGTTGTTGGTGATCGTGACTTTGTACGTCATGTCGGTGCCCGGCGGTTGGTTGCCGCCCGGAAGGACGCCGTGTCCGATGGTCATGTTGGGCCGCAGCTGCTCGATGAACACCCAGCCGGTGTCTGCCGAGGTCGGCTGGCTCACCGATCGGCCTGCCATGTAAAGCGAGTCGAGAGCGCCCGGCGTTGCCGTAGCGATGCTGAACCAGACGAAAGCGCTGTCGCTTGCAGCCCCGGCGATGGCCCCGGTGCGGGCGCTGTCGCCGGGCGAGCCGCCGGTCACGTTCGGCCCGACGATGGAGTCGACGGTCAGGAACGTCGATACGTCGCCGGGGAAGGCCAGCAGGTCGAACGTCTCGCTGACTTGCGAGTTGTTGGTGATCGTGAACTTGTACGACGACGGACCGTTGGAGCCGCTGGGCAGCAGCTGCAGCGTGTCGACGCCGTCGAGGGTGACGCTCAGCGTTACGTCCTCGAACTCGATCTTGAGCCATCCGAGGTCGGTCACCGAGTTGTCGCTGATCGAGCGGCCGGTGAGGAAGAGCGTGTCGACTCGACCGTCGGTGCTGCTGGCCACGGAGTACCAGACGGTGACGGTGCTGTCGGCGCCGGCTACGACGCCGACGATCCTGGCGCTGTCGGCCACGCCGCTGTCCGTGATACCGCCGCCGGTGATCGAGTCTATGGTGATGAACGACGACGCTGGTCCCGTGCTGCTCAGCAGGTCGAAGTCCTCGAGGACGGTGGCGCCGTTGTTCAGAGTGAAGTCGAAGCTGAACTCGGTGCCGATCTGGCGCGCGACCGTCGCACCGTCGGGCGTGACGGTGACTGCGTACGTGAGGTTGTCGTCGTCGGCGTTCAGCGCGGTGTAGTCCGTCGAGATCTCGGCGTCGGTGAGCTCGCCGTCGTAGACGGCATAGTAGTAGAGCGTGCCGTTGAGGCCCTTGGTCGGGTCGCCGAGCTTGTTGAGCGCGCCAAGATCAGCTGAGGCGCCAATGTTCAGCGTCTCGCCGGAAGTCGGCCACAATCCGGTGGCCGAGGTTCCGGCGCCCTGGTCGACGCCGTTCATGTAGAGTCGGATGCGGTCTTCCTGAACCGGCTCGCTAGGGTCGAACACGAAGTGGAAGACGCGGCGCGTACTGTCGGCCCAGGTTCCGCCGCCTCCCCAGTAGGCGATGTAGGTGTCCAGATTTGTGCGGACCCAGATCTCCATGTCACCGTTGCCGCGAATGGAGAATATGGCGACCCGGGCCCCGCTGTCCTGGAAGCCGATGATCCGCTGGGTGGTCGTGCTGGTTCCCCATTCAGCCACGGTCGCGAACGAGGCCTGCGTGGCTCCGTTGAGATTGGTGTCGTACTTCGTGCCCGCCACACTGGCCGTAGCGTAGCCCGCGTGGCTCCATGTCGGTGATCCGAGCCCGCGGTGCTGGTTCGACACGGTCCAGTTCACCGGCGTGTCGTAGGTGATGGCGAGGTTGACCGGGCTCGCCTGGTCATCGTAGGCCGTCGTCGGGGCCTGGCCCGACGGGGCTTCGTTGAACCAGTAGCGGCCCAGGAGCACGGCAGGCGGCGCGCTGAACTCCACCTGGACAGAGCCCGTATCGACCACGGCATTGTCGGTAATCGAGCGAGCGCGGATGAAGAGCGTGTCGACGCGTCCATCCGTGCTGCTGGCGACCGTGTACCAGACGGTGGCCGTATCGGAGGTTGCCGCGGCCAATCCAGTGAGCCGCGCGCTGTCGGGCGGCGCGGTGAAGCTCAGTCCGTTGAACGTGATGGAGTCGACGGTGATGAATGAAGACGCCGGTCCGGTCCACGCCAGCAGGTCGAAGTCGTCGGTGACGGAAGCGCCGTTAGCGATAGTGAATTCCCGGCTGTACTCGGTGCCGGCCCCTTGCGTCACGGCGGCGCCGTCGGGCGTGACCGTCACGGACAGCGTGATGTTGTCGTCGTCGGTGTCGAGCGCCGACGCGTTCGTGGAGATCTCGCTGGCCGTCATCTCGCCGTCGTAGACCGCGTAGTAGTAGACGGTTCCCTGCGTGCCGTCCCCGACGCCGGCTTCGTTCAGGATGTCCAGCGATATCGTGCCGCTGAAGTCGAGCGCCTCGCCCTGGGCCGGCCAGCTGCCGCTGCCCAGTGTGCCGTTGCCCTGGTCGACGCCGTCCATGTAGAGGCGAACTCGCTTCTCCGCCGTGTTGTCGTCGGAATCGTAGACGACGTGGAAGGTCCGGCGCGTGCCGTCGGCCCAGCCGGTGCCGCCCCAGCGCACCCTGAGATCGGTCTGTGACTCGGTGCGGATCCAAACCTCCATGGCGCCGTTGCTGAGCGTACCGAAGTGCATGATTCGCGAACCGGCGCTGGTGTAGAACCCGGCGATGGCTGCCGCGTCGGCGTGTGACGTCCACTCGGTGACGACCACGAAGGAGGCCCGAGTGGCGGCGTCCAGGTTCGTCTGGTACTTGGTGCTGGTGGCGTCACCTTCCGCCACGCCGGTGTGGTTACCGGTGGCGGCGGTCAAGCCTCGGTGGGTGTTGTCGACGGTCCACTCCACGCCGGTGTCCCACGTCACGGTCAGGTCGACCGGGCTTGCCTGGTCGTCGTTGACGGTCGTCTGGCTTTGGCCGGACGGCGCCTCGTTCAACCAGTAGCGACCGAGCAGCGTGGCTACGGGCGCGTCCGTGGTGGTGACCGTCCAGTCGTTGTTGTCCGCCGCGTCGCCGTCTCCGTTCCCCTCGGTGGAGGCCTGCGGCGACGTCGCCGTTGCCGTGTCGTCCACCATGGAGGTGAAGTTCTGGCCCGTGGCGTCGGCGGCCGTTGGAGCGTCGGCGGTGAAGTAGATCTGAACGCTGTCTGTGCTCGTCACCTTGGTGTTCAGGTCGACGCTGATCTGCCGTGACGCCGTGTTGTCGGTGTAGGTGACGGCCGTTCCGCCCACCCGGACGCTGTCGACGGTCGGGAGACCGAAGCTGCCGGGTACGGGGATCTCGACGCGCTCGAAGCCGGTGTCACCGCCGCCGCCGTTGATCGTGGCGAAGATCGCGTAGATGAACTCGTTGCCGGTGGAACTGGTCTCGACGTCGTTGGGCGAGATCTCGGCCACAGCCGAGGTGACGGCGTTGCCACCCCCTCCGCCTCCGCCGCCGCAGTCGTCGTCGGCGTCGAGCGCGGTGTGGTCGTCGGCAGCCTCCGCGTCCGTTACCGCCCCGTCACGAGCGTCGAAGTAGAAGACGTGGCCGTTTATAGGGTTGCTGAGGTCCGGCTCGTTCAACGAGAAAACCAGGGGCGTCGCGGGGCTGAAATCGATACCTTCGGTCTGGGTGGGCCAGGTCCCGGCGGTCATCTCATCGGGCGCTCCCTGATCGATCCCGTCCACGTAGAGGCGAATACGCTCCGTCTGGGTGGCGTTGGCGGCATCGTAGACGGCGTGGATCACATGCCGCGAGCCGTCGTTCCACGCCCCGTTATATTTCCACCGGATGCCCTGCGAATACGTGTTCATGCGAAGCTCGAGGCCGGCGGGGCTGCCGACAGTCATCACGTAGAAGATTCGGCCCCCGCCATCGTCCAAGAAGCCGAACATGCGATCGGCGTTCCCGCTCCCGGACCATGACACCACACCGACGATCGTGGCCTGGGTGGCGTCGTCGAGTGTCGACACATACTTGGAGCCTGTCGCGTCGCCGCTTGTGATACCCGAATGGCCCGCGGCGCCCAGTCCGCGGTTGCCGCCGACTTCTGTCCACGACATCCCGCCGTAGGTGATGGTCATGTCCACGGGGCTCGCCTGGTCGTCGGCGACTTGCGTGGGCCCCGTGCCTGACGAAGCCTCGTTGAAACAGTAGCGGCCGATCAGGTTGGCCGGCGTCGAGCCTGCAGATGACGTAACGACAGTCCAGCTATTGGCGTCGCTCGCGTCGCCGTCGGCGCTACCCTCGGTGGCGGACACGGCGGCTGCGGCGTTTTCGGTGTCGTCCACCTTGGAGGTGAAGTCCTGACCGGCGTCGGCCGAGGCCGGCGCGTCGGCGGAGAAGTAGACCTGGATGCTGTCGGTCGACGTCACCTTCGACGTCAGATTGATGGTGATGATCTTGCCCGCCGTGTTGTCGGTATAGGCTACCGAGCTACCGCCCACACGGACGTCGTTGACCGTCGGGTCGCCGAAGATGGCGGGTACGGTGATCTCGACGCTGTCGACGCCTGTATTCGTGCCGCCGATTGTGGCGAGTATGGCGTAGACGAAGGCGTTGTCGATGGTGCCTTCGATCACGTCGTTGGGCCGGATCTCCGCCACCGCCGACGACACAGCCGGGCCCGGATTCGTCGTCGTCACCGTCCAGTCGTTCGCATCGGAGCCATCGCCGTCGGCGCTTCCTTCAACCGCGGGCTGCGCCGGGACGCTCGTCCCCGAATCGTCCACCGTGGAGGTGAAGTCTTTCCCGCCCGCATCGGCTGAGGTCGGCGCGTCGGCCGTGAAATAGACCTGGATGCTGTCGGTGGTGGCCAGCTTGGTATCCAAATCGACGCTGATCGTTCTCGTGCCGCCGGTGTTGTCGGTATAGGTGACAGCCGTACCGCCCACGCGGACGCTGTCCACGGTGGGTAGACCGAAAGTCGAGGGCACGATGATCTCGACCCGATCGACGCCGGAATCGTCGCCGTTCATCGTGGCGAGTATGGCGTAGATGAACTCGTTGCCGTTGTAGTTGGTGAA
>JBDHAL010000070.1:0-14268 GCA_039588075.1 Gemmatimonadota bacterium
CAACTCCGTCTGTGGGTGCGCCGCCGGCATGGCGCGGCCTGGCGTCCGGCTCGCCCTGCAACAGGGCCCACGACCCGACCGGCTCGCAACGGTGTTCGCCGGGCAGGATATCGATGCGGTGGCCCACGCCCGTGGCTACTTCGCCGACTATCCGCCGAGCAGTCCGTCGATGGCGCTGATCAGAGACGGCGAGCTGGTGCACTTTGTGCCCCGGCACCAGATCGAGGGCCGCACGGCCGAGATGGTGGCCGGCGACCTGGCGAAAGCGCTCGACGAACATTGCGCGCCGGCGGCCTGAGCCTGATGGGCACTTTTCACGACGATAAAGGCGAGCTCCACGGCATCACCGTGGTGGTCGATACGAATACCTCCTTCGTGTACATCGGCCGATGTTGGGAGATGACCGATGAGACCATCATCCTCCTCGACGCCGACGAGCACGAGGACGGACAGGACGGGCGAACGAAGGAAGAGTTCGTCACCAGGGCGGCGAAGGTCGGAGTGTGGAAGAAGCACGACCGGCTGCTGCTGCCACGCTCGGCCGTCGTATCGGTCAAACCGCTGGGCGAGATACAGACTCGCTAGGCAATGTAAGACGCCCGATGATCGTACCCCGAGCCTACGGGTAGGGTCATCGGGCGTCGTGCTAGCAACTTATTGGTGTAGTTTAGCCTTCGGGTCTTCCTTGATCTGCAACGGTATGCCTTCCGTGAGCTCGACCAACTGTCCCTCCTCCACATGACCGATTGGAATCCCCAAGATCACCTTGCCGTCGAAGTGCGCGTCTTCCGAGATTTCGATCAGGGGCTGCAACCGGATCTTAACGTAAGGATCCGCATGGACTCCGAACGGCGCCGCCTCGCCGTACTCGGAGATGTCGTTGGTCATCGAATCGATCACGGCACTGGAATCGATTTCCAGGTGGTACGAGAAATAGATCCATTGCTTGACCGCCGCATCAACCGATACCTCTGCAGCCTCATTCGTTTCCGGGCCCGTGGGCGTTGGCGTCTCGCAGGCCACGAACAGAATGGCCGCGGTCGCCAGGCCGGATAGTATCGCCGTCGTGTAAGGACGTCTCCCCGGTCTCTCCATCATCCTAACCACTCTCTTTCCAAGTTGAGATTCGAATTGAACGATCGCCCCCGCGAGCGAGTGCGACCCCACTTGTGCTAACCCCGCATCGAACAGGGCCGTGGCATACTCGCGAAGTCCGGCCCCGGAGCGCAGCACGCGCTGATCGCAGTCGGACTCCACCGCCAGCCGCAGCCTTCGAAGCTGCCACCAGGCGAAGACGTTCCACGGCATAGCGCTCACCACGAGCAGCCCCATCAAGAGAAGGCGGGCGTCCCCTGCCTTCAGGTGCTCCAGCTCGTGAAGAAGAATCAGCCGGCGCCGGCTGCTCTCCCAATCCATCGCCCAGCGCGGGAGCACGACCTGGCCCCGCAGCAGGCCGATCACGGCGGGACCCAGACCATCGGAGATTCGCACGGGATGTCCGTCCAGTCGCGCGGACTTCCACCTTACGCTCTCCCTTTGCATCCGTCGGTGGGACAGCAGCAGCGTGCACAGTATCAACGCCGTCGCCGCCGTCCATATGAGAAGAACCGGCGCATCCAGCGCCGACTGTGCGGTGTAGGTGTCTGCCCAACGCTCTGTCGCGACGCTCCACCAATTCGCCGCCGAGCTCGAGCTCGCCTTCAACGGCGACGTCGCAGAAGCGGCTCCAACCGTTGTCACATAGCGTAGGAGAAGAACGGCCATGGGCACTACGATCGGGCCGGCCAGAACTCCGACCCACACCCAGCGGGTCGGACGGCCCAGCTGCCTCAGCGCTCTGTCCGCCGCAAGCCCGCTCGCGCTCAGCAGCGCAGAGACGACCAGGACATAGGCGATCCACCCGATGATCATTCCTCCAACTCCTTCAATCGCTCGTTCAGCAGCTTCCGAATCCTGCGCAGCTCCTCGGCCGAGATGTCTTCATCAGCCATTAGACGCGTGATCAGCGTCTCCCGTGACCCCTGGTAGATCTTGTCCAGAAGACGTCTCAGAGCCATTCGGCCGGCCTCGTCGGGCTGCACCACCGGGTAGTAGCGAAACGCCTTCCCCTCCTGCTCGTGGCGCACGTGCCCCTTGTTCTCCAGCGTCCTCAGCATCGTCAGCACCGTCGAGTAGGCCAGCTCGTCTTCCAACGCCTCCCACACGTCTGAAACGGTCCCAGAACCCTCTTTCCAGAGCACTGCCATTATATCCAGCTCTCGATTCGTCAGCCTGACCACGCTAGTGTCCTTTGCGTTGAAGGGCAGCTTTGCTACTATATTTGTAATAGATAATAATACACCGCGGCCTGGTCTGCAAGGCCGGGTTTTTGGCGGGGGTCAGCGGGGCGGGTGGGTGTCTGCCAACGCCTGGCCGATCTGCTTGAAATGGCCGCCGATGCCGGCGCCGCCGTCGACGGTGATCTCGACGCCGGTGACGTGGGAGGCGGCGTGGGAGCAGAGGAAGAGCACGGCGGAGGCCACGTCGTTGGTGTGCACGAGGCGTCCGAGGGGCACCTGGGCGATGTAGTCGTCGACGATGCCGATGGACTCGGCGAGGCGCTTGGATCCTTCCGTGCCCTCCACGAGGCCGGGGGCGACGGCGTTGGATCTGATGCCGTCGCCGCCCCACTCGACGGCCAGCGAGCGGGTGAGGTTGAGGACGCCGGCCTTGGCGGCGCCGGAGTGGGCCATGAAGGGGGCGCCGCTGCCCACGTAGGTGGTGGTGATGTTGACGATGGAGCCGCAGCCGGCGTCGCGCATGGCAGGGTAAACCGCCTGGCTCATGTTGAACGTGCCGTTCAGCACGATTTCCACGACTGCTCTCCAGGCCTTCTCCGACAGGTCGGCGGCGCGGCTGAGGAAGTTGCCGGCCGCGTTGTTGACCAGGATGTCGATGCGGCCGAAGCGATCGACGGCCTGTTGAACGGTCGCCTGGCAGGCATCGCGGTCGCGGACGTCCATCGTCGAGACGAGCACGTCGCGGCCGATCTGCCGGACCTCGTCGGCCATCGGCTCCAGGTGCTCCTTGCGGCGGCTAGCCAGAATGATGTCTGCGCCGTGTGAGGCCAGTGCGCGTGTGATCCCGGCACCGATCCCGGTGCCGCCTCCGGTGACGAGTGCGACCTGGTCGGCGAGCAGATCGGTGCGGAACGGGCTGGAATCCGTGGGCGTTGACATGCGTAGCCTCTCCTGTCGCGGCGTGGTTACTGGAGTCGATAGACTAACGGCGGGGCGGCGTCGCCGGAAGGTGAGGGCAGGAGGGCAGGGTCCTTGACATGGTTTACGGCGAGCGTGTATTGGTACGGCGGGCATAACTACATCCAGACACACTGTGGTCCATCGCGGAGCAAACGGCAGGCGTCAGCGGCCGCCGCCTGCCCTGACGGCAACAGGAATCTCGACTGGAACATGACATGACGTATCGTTCGGACCCAACCGGAATACAAAAGACGAAGCTCGGCACGGAAGGCGGCACTCCCCGGAGGGTCATCGTGCGCGATCTGCTGCTGTTCCAACTGAAGTTATTCCTTGACGGTGTGATCGACTTAACGCTGGCGCCGTTGTCGATTGCCGTGGCTGTGGTAGAGATCTTCTTTGGCGGCGAGCGTCGCGGGCGCCTGTTTTATTCGATCCTGCGCTTTGGGGAGAAGGCGGACCTGTGGCTCAACCTGTATGGTGCGTCGAGGCGGGCGGACCGGGATGGGTTGTTCGGTGGCAGCAAGGCGGGCAGCGATACACTGCTGGGCGAGATCGAGCAGCGGATTCGTGGAGGGGATGAGCCACGGAAATTGCGGAAGCGATAAGTTCGAACTGCCGGAAATGATCATTGAGAATACCGAAGGCGATTACGTGATTACGGAACAGGGGAGTTTGGAAATTCGGAGTGACTTCGTCGGTTGCTTCGAGCTTCCGATCTCCCCTGTTCCATGATCACGTAATCACGTTCGACTTCCCGGCGACATTCCCAGATTCAACCTCATGCTCACCGCGCCACGCCGGCTCCGAATCGGCTAACGCCGCTCCATGACTGATCTTCCGGGCCCCCAGCACTGGCGCCTGAAACTAATTTTCGCTATCAGGTTATTAGGAAGGCCGGCTGCTTCGGCGCCGAGCCCGGCCATCGGCCCCAGGCTGGATCCTCAAGAACAGCAATCCAGAGCAGATATAACCGCTTACCGCATATGAATTTGACACCTTTCGAGCCGGACGACCGAGCTGCAGACAGCGCAGGATTGCCGGGGCCGGGGGACTCCCCGATCGTCGTGGTGGATGATGATGCCTCAGTGCTCGCTTATCTCAGTCGGGTGCTGGAGGATGAGGGGTACCCCGTGGAGACGTTCGATTCGGCGACAGAGGCGTTGGAGCGGCTCACCGAGGGCGGCCAGGTCGCGCTGCTGCTCACCGACATCTTCATGCCCGACATCAACGGGATCGAGTTGGTAAGGCGCGCCCTCGAGGAAGATCCGAACCTCGCGGTGATCGTTCTTACGGGCCGGGGCGATACCGAGACGGCCGTCGAGTCGCTGCGGCTCGGCGTGGAAGACTATCTGAACAAGCCGATCAGCAACGAAGACCTGGTGGAATCGGTCGGCCGCGCGCTGCGTCACCGGGCCCAGTCCGATTACCGCCGACAGCAGGAGGCCCGGCTGCGGGCTGAGGTGCAGAAGAGAACCGAGGAATTGGAGCGCCGCTCTAAGGAACTCGAGATGGTCTCGGTCTCGACGCTGCTCGCCCTCGTGAAAGCGATGGAAGCGAAGGATCCGTACCTGCGCGGCCACAGCCAGAGAGTCGCCTTGATCGCGGTGAAACTCGCCAGGGCTCTCGGCTTCGAAGAGGAGGACGTGGACGACGTTCGTGACGCCGGCTTGCTACACGACATCGGAATGATCGCCGTGCCCGAGTCGGTGATGCACAAGCAAGGACAGCTCACCGAGGAAGAGTACGTGCTCGTCCGCGAGCACGTTGAAACCGGCGTTGGGATACTCGAGCCGATACCTCACATAGCTCGTGCCGTCAGCTACATACGCTACCATCACGAGCGAGTCGACGGTTCGGGATACCCGCAGGGCCTGCGGGGCTCCGACATCCCGCTCGCCGCCCAGATCATAGGCATTGCCGAGCACTTCGCCTCGATCACCGAACACCGACCGCACCGTCCAGCTTTCTCCAGCCAGGAAGCGCTCGACACCCTCAAGGACAAACGCGACGTTTGGTTCGATGCCCGTGTCATTGATCGACTGGAGCACATCGTCAGGAACGACCCGGAAAGCCTCGAGGCTTTGTAGGATGGGAATTCTCGAATGTTGATTCCGGGATTCAGGGAATAGGGAGTTTGGAAGTCCGATATGGTCTTCTCAAGCTTCCAACTTCCAAAGTCCCCCATTCCGTAATCCCGGAATCAACATTCAGGAATTCCCACTCAATAAAAAGCCGCTCCGGTTGCCCGGAGCGGCTTCTTCTTCTTTGAAAGACAGTCTACTTGATGCCGGCGACTTCTTCCAGCATCGCGGTCGTTACCGACTTCGGCCGTTCGAGCGGGTAGCCGAGGGCGCGGTCCCAGGTGATGTTGGACAGGACGCCCAGCGCGCGGCCGATGGAGAACAGCACGGTGTAGAAGTCGTACTCCTGGAGGCCGTAGTACCACTGGATCACGCCGGACTGCGCATCGACGTTCGGCCACGGGTTCTTCGCCTTGCCCTGCTCCTCGAGGATCGGCGGGACGACTTTGTACAGCAGGTCCACGTACTTGAAGATCGGGTCGTCCGGCAGGTGCTTGAGGCAGAAGTTACGCTGCTCGGCATAGCGCGGGTCGGTCTTGCGCAGCACCGCGTGACCGAAACCGGGCACGACCTGGCCCGAATTCAGCGTGCTCCAGACAAACTCCTTCATCTCGTCCTCGCTGGG
This sequence comes from Gemmatimonadota bacterium, assembly GCA_039588075.1. GTDB lineage: Bacteria > Gemmatimonadota > Gemmatimonadetes > Palauibacterales > KS3-K002 > JBDHAL01. Next base: position 5,946 of record JBDHAL010000070.1, read on the forward strand.
GATCTTGCCGCCCATCTTGTCCATCACACCCTGGATCCAGCGAAGGACTTCCTGGTTAGCCAGTCCGTGAAGCGGTCCGGCGAGCCCGTTGACCATCGATGCGGTTGCGTAGTACGGATCGGACAGCGCGCTGGCGATCAGGTGCCCGGCGTGCGCGCTGACGTTCCCGCTCTCGTGGTCCGAGTGAAGGATGAAGTAGAGCCGCGCTACCTCGTCGTAAGGCGACGCGATTCCCATCATGTGGGCGAAGTTGCCGCCCATGTCGAGGCTGGGATCCGGGTCGATCTGTTTGTCGCCTTTGTACTTCAGGCGATAAACGAAAGCGCCGACCTGCGGCAGCCGGGCCCAGATATTCAGGGCGTCTTCCAGCGTGGGCTGCCAATGGTCCATCTTGCCGATGCCCTTCTGGTACGCCGCCTGGTAAACCGACTCGCGCTGCATTGCCGTTATCGCGGCCGCGAACATCGTCATCGGGTGCGTGTCGACCGGCATCGCCCGCAGAACATCCCAGACGTAGCCGGGCACCTCGCTCCGCTTTTGAAGCTCCGCCGCAAGCCCCTTGACTTCCTTCTCCGTCGGAACGTCACCCGTCAGCAGCAGCCAGATGTGCCCTTCGACGTACGGCATCTCGGCGCCGGGAGCCTTCGGCAGCGCCTCCAAAGTCTCGGGGATCGTCTTGCCGCGGAAGCGGATGCCCTCTTCCGGGTCCAGGTAGGAGATGTCCGTGACCAGGCACCTCACGCCGCGCGCACCACCGATCGCCTGCGCGATCGTCACCTCACCCACCTTGGTGCCTCCATGCTCCTTCAGCAGCCGGGTCGTTCTCGGCCGCCAAGCTTCGATCTTCTCAGCTAGTTTCTTCTGTAAGGACATGTTGCCTCCTTTTAGCGACCGCGCTCTCCGAGCCGCTCGCCTGGCCAAAGCGGGCGGGTCGGCTTCCAGTCGGCCGCCAGCTCCACGATAGGCATACGAGGACACCCCCCAAAACGCATAACTCATGCCGGTGGCCGCTGTCCGCTGCGGCCCGCTAAACGGTTTGCCCACACTTATTTAACCAGGCTGAGCTTCCGGCGGTTCAACGCGCGGCTCAAACCACAGGGACGTTCTGCCACAGGGGGTGGGGCGTAGTGGAAATGCTTGTGGTCGCTAACGATACGTCCTATTGGCTGCGGCGCCTTTGTCCCATTGCCTTGCCCCTCCGATCGAGGGGCGCATGAAGCGTCAGCTTGTGCTGGAGGCCGGCGGCTCGTCGCCCAGTTCCTTGACCAGCCCCGCGTAGCGGCGCTCGATCTTGAAGCCGGCGGCGCGCAGCCGGTTGAAAAACTCTCGCATCAAGCCGTCGGCGACGCCCTTCCTGCGATAGCGCTCGGCGACGACGATCTTCTCGAGGTGAGCGCTGGTACCGCTTTCCTCGGCGGTGTAGTAGATGCCGCCGATGATCTGTTCCCGGTCGTTGATCGCTACCAGATAGCGATGTTCGGGTCCGAATCGCACGTCCAGCTTCGCGGCGAGGAACAGTCGGTGGAGGCGCTCGATCTCCTTGGGCATGAGGGCGTGGCGGACGCGGAAGGCGTTGCCGTCCAGGTCGTCGAGAGTGACGACGATCTCGCTTTGGTACTCGCCGCCGATGTCCGTGCTGACGAAGTCGACGGCGTCCTCGGGCCGCAGATAGCCGAACGGAACGCGTGCCAGGAAGTAGTCGTCGTCCGAACTTACCTTGAGACGACTCCGCAGGTCCGCGATCGCTCCGGCCAGCTCGGCGTCTCGCATCTCGCCTGCGCGGACTTTGCGAATCAGGTCATCGAGGCCCTCGATGAGCTCGCGCGAGCTGTCGCGGAAAACGGTTTCGCGGAAGAAACGCAGCCTGACTTCTGGGTATGACTTTGCCAATCGATCGAGTCCATAAGTGTCATAGAACTCCATCAGCGTCCGCGCGCGCGCCTCGAGTGTGGCTTCCTGGTTGAGATGGGCCCAGCGACGATAACGTTTCCCCGCGAAGTAGAGCCGCGCCGGTAGGAAGCCGCGTCCTCGTACCGCCGAGATGTAGCCCTGGATCGCGACGCGTAGATCGTCGCCAACGCCCTCGCCCGCCTCGAGTGCGAGCTCGTACGCGGCCAGGCCATCCTGCTCGCCCAGTACTTCAAGAACTGACGAGAAGACGACGTCCCAGCCGACAAGCCCCTTCAACTTTGGGTACTCGTCCTCGATGGCGTTGACGAATTGTTCTTTGAACGACCGAAGCATCGGCAGGATGCCCTGATGGTCGCACCTGACCGACAACGACACGATGCGGGATCCACGGTGGTAGTCGTGGGTCGGCACTACGATGTCGTGCGGACTCAGCTCGGCGATCTCGCAGCGCCTGCCCGTGCGGTCCCAGAAATCGACGAACGCGCTCAGGGCGCTCCATGCCATGAACGGCCACTGCTGCGCGAATAGCTCTCCATCGTCCGGTCGCCGCGCCAGCCGCCGCATCTCCCGGGCCAGCGTCGCTCCCGATATGAACTCTTCCGTCCAGATGTCCTGTTCGGGGACGTAGCCGCCGAAATCTTCCACGACGGGATCCCTGTCTTCGGATTCGCCGCACAGGATCAGCCAGTCGATCTCCTGCCGCACCCGCTCCCGGCTGAGCGATTTGTTCATGTTGGCGGCCAGGTCGTAGGAATCCTGGCTGCGCGTCTGGATGGTGATTCGGTAAACCGATTTGCCGTGCCGGTCTCCTGCCAGGCGGATCCAGACGCCGCCCGGCGGTATATCGGTGAGCCGGATCAGCCTGCTGCCAAAGAGCAGGAAGACGGATCCGCTGATCAGAGGCGTGTTCTTGATGCCCGAGAGCAGGCGCCAGCGGTCTTCGTCGTCGATGCCTTCCTCGAAGACGATGACGTCCTCCCAGCGATACTCCTGGCCGGTCTCCGGATCGACGGCGATTCTGAGCGTCGGTCCGATCCAGCTGAAGAACGCGTTCCGCAGATCGGCGCGGACGGCCTCGGCTCGCTCGCGAAGGCGTATTGTGCCCGCGAACAGGCAGGCGCGCACGATGAACGCCCGGATTCTCCGGTAGCGGGTCGGGTGCGAACCTCCGTAGTCGGCCAGGAATTCCATCAGCGAGATCGCCGTCTTCTCGTCGTCCTGGCCCTCCTTCGCATTGGAACACGCATCCCAGGCGAAGTCGATGAGCGACTCGATCTGCGGTTCGGGTAGCGTGCGCTCGCAAAGGACGGCTCGGGTCTCCGGGTCCAGCAACTGTGGGTCCCGGGCGAGGAACCTGGCCACGGTATCGCGGAATCGTCCCGTCTTCTCCACCGGGGCCAGCACCTGGAACGCGCGCCGTCTCACTTCGGCGGATTGGACCACGGCGCCGCGGGCGAGTAGGAAGCGGGCCGGTTCGGCCAGCGGTCCTTCTTCGGCGTTCGTGATGACGCGTTCGAACAGGCGAACGGCGTCGAGCGCACTCTCCGCATCTGTGGAGGCCAGCATGCGCGCGGCCTGATCGAGATCCGCCAGGCTCCAATCCATGTGGCGGCCGGACTCCGCCAGCTTCTCGCGGTCCTTCTGCGTGGGCTCGTAGGGTCTGGCTCGCCCCACCCATTCAATAGTATCCGCCGCGCGTCCCGGTCGCTGCCGGTCGTCGGGGTCGAGCGGCGCGAAAGCGAACAGCTCGTCGTTGCCCAGCCAAAGGCGCGGCGTGGCCATAATGGCGCCCAGGTTCAACGCGCTGTCGCTGTAACGGTAGAGGCAGGAGCCCACCTGCACGCTGTCCACATCGTAGCGTCGAACCATCAGGCTGGTGTCGATGGATCGGATCGCCAGGTGGTCGACCTTGGCGCGGACGTTACCCGCGGTCAGCCCGAGCGTTTGGAAGAGCCAGTTGGGAAGCGTGAGGTTGACCCCGCTCACCTTCAGGTAAGTGCGCCGGTACAGGGTCTCGATGACTTCTTCGAAGTTCTCGACGACGACCTTGCGCCGCGGTGAGCTCTTGGGAGTCAGCTCGCCCTTATCGGCGTCGAGGTCCCGATCGATGATCGCGAAGTCGACGACTCTCTCGAACGGCGCCACGAACTTGTTGACCGATACGACCAGCGAGCGGAAGTGGTCCCGCACGTCCTGGTTGGACATCGAGGAGAAATCCAACTCCTTGTAGTCCGGGTTCGGGTAGATAAGGAGCGTGTTGTATTCCTTGTGGTCACCCACCAAGAAGGCGCGGCCCACCGATTCGAATTCGCGGAACAGGTTCTCGATCCGCTGGGGCGCGATGGTCTGGCCCTTTATGTTCTTGTAGATCTCCTTCTTGCGATCGACGAGGCGGATGTGTCCGGCCTCATCCTCTCGCATCAGGTCGCCCGTATGAAACCAACCGTGTTCATCGAATGAAGGCTGGTTATCCGGGGGATCGAGGTAACCCATCATCACGTATGGACCGCGCATCCACAGCTCGCCGTCCTCCGCAAGCTTCAGCTCTATTCCTGGCAGCGCGAGACCCAACGAGTTGTCCTTGTACTGGCCCGGGGGGGTCATGGTAATTCCGCCGGTGGCCTCGCTCATCCCATAGCCGCTGAGTAACTGGACGCCGTGATCGTGAAAGAAGCGGAAGATCTCGGGGTCGAGATGGCCCGCGGCGGAGAGCCCCCATCGCAGCTCTCCACCCGTCAGATCGAGCGCTGCGTCCCTGACCTCTTCCTCCGCGGCGAGCAGGGGGTCGGCCCGCTTTGTGATCGCCTCGTGGAGCTGGATCCACTTGCGGGGAACGCTGATGAAGACGCTCGGCTTGTAGCGGCGCATGGCGGCGATCAAAGCTTCGACCTTGGGATCGGTGAGGAAGCAATACTTGGCGCCCCAAAAGACGCTCCCCATCAGCTCGAAGAAACGACCGAACGTGTGGAACAGCGGAAGATAGGAGAGAAATACGTCTCGATCCCCAATCTCGGGCAGAGCCAGAGCGCGTGCGAAGCGCTTGAAGACCAGGTTGCGGTGCGAGTACTGGATTCCCTTCGGGAGGCCGGTCGTACCGGATGTGTACATCGCGGTGGCGAGGTCGCCGATGCGCACCGCGTTGGACCGCTGCTCGATTTGCGAGGCTGGGACCCGGCTCGCCTGACCCTCCACGTCGTCCAGCGTCAGCACCGTTCCGCTCGCATCGGCGAGCGGATCCAGCGTGACCACGTGCTCCAGATCCGGCAGCGACGCCCGGTTCTTTTTGACCTTGTCCAGCTGCTCGCGGCCCGAGACTATGACGGTCCCGACCTTGGCGTGCTTCAGGATATAGCCGACATCCGCGTCCGTCGCGTTCGCCGGAACCATCACGTTCACCAGCCCGGAGGTGAGGCAGGCGTGATCGATGAGCGCTACCTCCAACCGGTTCTCCGAGAGGATGGCGATCGGGGCCGGCGCGACTGTGCCGCAGAGCGACAGAAGGCCGCGGGCCAATGTCTCGAGGCGTTCCGTGACCTGGTTCCAGGTCAGGCTCTCACCGCCTCCGTGGGTCGGCACCTCGTACAGCACTTTCTCCGCGTAGGTCGCCGCTCGCTGCCGGAATAGCGGCCCGACCGTGAAATGCGAAGCTTCCACCGCTGACAAGATTCTTTGGGCCCACAGCCCGGTGGCCCCGGCGTCGCTGATCCTGCGCAGGACCGCCGGACTCCTGAGTAGGTCGAGTGCGTCCCAGGTGCCCTTCCGCAGCGCGATGTCCGGAGGCTCTCCGCTGTCCTCGACCCTTTCGACGCATCGCTCCAATAAGGCCGCCATACGCTCCAGGTCGATTCGGTCGAGGATCGAGTCGCGTTCGCTCGAGGTCTCGAGTAGCCGGACGACTTCGCGGTCCAGCTCGAGCGAGCCCGCGCCTGTGGGGCCGAGCCGCGTCGCTTCATCCAGCGCGGCCTCGACCCTTGGCACCACATCGCTCGCGGGCAGCTTTCTCAGGTCTGAGAGATCCTGTAGGTTCTTTGTCATCCTGCATCTATCCTAGTGTCATGGAGTTCAGGTCACAACGGGCGACTAGAGCATGAGCAAGCGCGCAGAGGTCTTATCGATCGTGGTGATCTGCGCCTCGGCGGCCCAGGCGGCGTGCGGTTCCGGTGGATCCGGGGCCGCCACGGGCGAGGCGGAGGTCGCCGAGAACGCCGTCGCTTGGAGTGAGGCGGCGCCTTTGCCGGTGCCGACCAGCAACAACGCGGTGGCGGCTGTGCAGGTCGATGGGGCAGACCTGGTGTTCAGCTTTCTGGGGCTGGATTCGACACGGGTCTACTCGGGAATTCACGATCGGTCGTTCCGCTACGACGTGGCGCGAGACGAGTGGACAGAGATCGCCGGGCCCGGCGTGGGCCGGATCGCCGGCACTGCCCAGGCGGTGGGCGCGAAGATCTACCTGTTCGGCGGCTACACGGTGGCGGCGGACGGAAGCGAGAAGTCGACACCCGACGTCGATATCTACGATCCGGCGCACGGTAGCTGGAGCTCGGGTGCGCCGATGCCGGTTCCCGTCGACGACGCGGTGTCCGGTGTCTGGCGCGATTCGCTGATCTTCCTGATCAGCGGTTGGCACGATACCGACAATGTGCCTGACGTTCAGATCTACGATCCGTTCAACGACAGTTGGGCGGCCGCGACGTCGATCCCGGGACCGCGGGTATTCGGCCATGCCGGTGCGATCGCCGGTAATACGATCGTCTACGTGGACGGGGTGCGACGGATGCCGACGCGGCCACGCTACCAGATCACCGCCGCGGCATACCGGGGCGAGATCAATCCGAGCGACCCGACCAACATCGTGTGGCGAGCGATTCCGCCGCACCCCGGACCCCCGCTGTACCGGATGGCCTCGGCCGCCTTCGGCGCGCGGGTGATCTTCGCGGGCGGATTGGCCAATCCGTATAACTATGACGGCATGGGCTACGATGGGCGGCCGTCGGAGCCCAGCAGTGCGGTGTTTAGCTTCAATGTCGAGAGCGAAGAATGGGAAACGCTCCCGGCAAAACCCTTGGCCTCGATGGACCATCGTGGCTTCGCTGTCGCGGGGCGATCGATTTACATCATCGGCGGAATGATTGGGGATCAGCGAGTAACGAGGCGCGTGCAGGTTGGGGATCTCTCGGGGTCGAATTTAGAGTGAGTGAAGTCGTTGGGAATCTCGAATTTGATTACGTGATCACGGAGCACGGAGTTCGGAAATTGAAAGTAAGGTCGAATTTTCAAACTCCCCTGTTCCGTAATCAATTCACCTTCTAGTTCCCAAGAACTTCCCCCAATTAGGAAATGAAATGACTTCCCCCAACAAACCCGGAATTCTCAATTCCCTAGGCCTACACCGGCGAGAACTGAGAAGTTGGGCCCTCTACGACTGGGCCAACTCCGCTTTTGCGACGACCATCATGGGGGCGGTGCTGCCCATCTACTACGCGAGCGTGGCTGCCAGCGAGTTGCCGGGCAACGTGGCGACGGCGTACTGGGGGACGACGACGGCCATCGCCATGGCGATCATCGCCATCGCCTCGCCGGTGCTCGGCGCCACGGCCGATTTCATGGGGGCGAAGAAGCGTTTCTTGGCCGTCTTCATGCTGCTCGGCGTCGTCGCGACCGCCTGCCTTTATCTCGTTACAGAGGGCCAGTGGCTGCTCGCATCGACTCTGTTCATTTTCGGCAACATCGGGTTCGCCGGAGCGAATGTCTTCTACGATTCGCTGCTACCGCATATCGCGTCGGAGGACGAGGTCGATCGAGTCTCCATCGCCGGATACGCGCTCGGCTATGTGGGCGGCGGCATCCTTCTCGCCGTCAATCTTGCCATGATCATGAAACCCGACTTGTTCGGGTTGGCCGATTCCGGGATCGCCACCCGGGTTGTCTTTGTCAGCGTGGCGATATGGTGGGCCGGCTTTTCGATCCCATTGTTCCGAGACGTGTCCGAGCCGCCGCGCCGCTTGGAAGCCGACGAGAGCGAGCGCATCAACCCGGCACGCGCCGGCTTCCAGCGCCTGCTCGAAACGATCAAAGAAATCCGGCAGTACAAAGAGCTGCTCACGTTCTTGGTCGCCTTCTGGTTCTACACCGACGGCATCGGGACTATCATCAAGATGGCGACGGTGTACGGCGCCGAGATCGGGATCAGCCAGAACACTCTGATCGGCGCTTTTGTCCTGGTGCAGTTTCTCGGTATTCCGTTCACGTTCGCGTTCGGCGCGCTGGCCGGGCGCATTGGCGCGCGCAACGGCATCTACATCGCTCTCTCGGTTTATGCGTTGATCTCGGTGTTTGCGTTCTTCATGTCGAAGGCCTGGCATTTTTGGGCGCTCGCGGTGGCCGTCTCGATGGTACAGGGAGGTTCGCAGGC
>JBDHAL010000071.1:0-26163 GCA_039588075.1 Gemmatimonadota bacterium
GGGCAGCGCGAGATTTGAGGGCGGCAGGGATTTCCGCCGTCTTTGACTACGGCGATCGCCGCCTTGGCAACCAGTTGAAGGGCGCAAACCAGGTGGGCGCGCGCTGGGCCGTGATCCTCGGTCCGCAGGAGATCGAGGCGGGCGAGGCGCGGATACGCGACATGTCGAATGGGGACGAGGTCGTGGTCTCTTTCGATCAAATCGCTCGAGCGATACGCGATGGTAGGGGGAATGAATAGGACAAGTCCTTTTGCGGTGATATCGATCGTGGCCGTCGCCATGTGCGTTGCGGTGGCTTGCGTAGGTGAGTCGGGAGACGGGTCGACATCGGCAGCTCCGGAAGCGCCGGCCGGGGTGGCGCCCGGAGTGAACCGTGACACGGTCGCATCGCTGGAGTTCGCCGTATTCCAGACCGAGGTCGACAGCGAGGAACCGCGGAAGGTGACGTACTCGCTGATGATCAGCGAAGACGCGCCCGCCTCTGTGTTGAGCAAGACGCTTCACGAGGCCCTCGATTCAATCGGCCGGGCTGATTCGACGCTCGTCGCCGCGCGCGCCGTCCTTTACCTGGCTCGCCGGGCCGGCGCACAACAACTTCGCCTGAGAGCGAGAATTTGGGGCGAGTGGCTGACAGCGGAGGGTTGGGACGATGCGACGACGGCTTCGCTCGGCGCGCCGCATCGGACGTACACCTACAACATCGATCCCGGCTGGGCGGCCCCGGACACGCTGGTCGAGGGCGGGACCGAGCCATGAGCGAGGAACGAACGGCGATCGAGGCGGTTTCCGAGAGCTTTCTCGGTCGTGGCGTCGCCTCGACCTGGGAACGACTCGCGCCGCTCAGCGCCGGCGCCGTGGCGACCAGCGTCGTGATCGTCGGCGCGCGGGCAGTCTTGCGCCGCGCCGTCGGACGAGGTGGCGCCCGGGCCCTCGGTCTCTTGGCAGCCGCGTCGCTCGTGCCGCTGGGACTGTGGTGGTTGTCGGAGCCGGTCGATTCAGAGGGGCCGGAGCAGGGAAGCGCCGAGTCGGACACCCTGTTACCTGACGAAACTCGAACTTCGGACAAGTCTGGAGGTATGTAGAGCGCCGATGTCGGATGAGAAAGCGCTGGTCACGCGGAGCGAGGATTTCTCCGCCTGGTACAACCAGATCGTTCAACAGGCCGAGCTTGCCGATTCCACCCCCGTTCGCGGTTGCATGGTGATTCGTCCCCACGGCTACGCGATCTGGGAGCTCATGCAGGGCGCCCTGGACAGGATGTTCAAGGCTACTGGCCACCAGAACGCCTACTTCCCGCTGTTCATACCAGAGCGGTTTCTGAAGAAGGAAGCCGAGCACGTGGAGGGCTTCGCGCCGGAAGCGGCGATCGTGACTCACGGCGGTGGCAAGAAGTTGGAGGAGCCGCTCGTCGTCCGCCCGACATCCGAAGCGATCATCTGGCCGATCATGGCCGACTGGATCCACAGCCATCGCGATCTGCCGATGCTGATCAACCAGTGGGCGAACATCGTGCGCTGGGAGATGCGGACCCGGCCGTTCCTTCGAACGCTGGAATTCCTTTGGCAGGAGGGGCATACGGCGCACGCGACGGCTGAAGACGCTGCGGCGGAGACCCTGCTGATCCTGGGCATCTACCGGAAGTTCATGGAAGAGTGGATGGCGATGCCGCCGGTCACCGGCGTGAAGGCCGAGTGGGACAAGTTCGCCGGCGCCGTGCGGACCTACGCCTGCGAAGCGCTCATGCAGGATAACTGGGCGCTCCAGGCCGGCACCTCGCACGACCTCGGTCAGAACTTCGCCCGGGCCTTCGACGTGAAGTATCAGACCGAGGCGGGAGAACACGAGTACGTCTGGAGCACTTCCTGGGGCGTGTCGACTCGGCTGGTCGGTGGCCTGGTGATGGCGCACGGCGACGACAATGGTCTCGTGCTGCCGCCCCGGTTGGCCCCGATCCAGGTCGTCATCGTCCCCATCTGGAAGTCGGACGACCAGCGTGCCAGGGTCCTGGAGGCGAGCGCGCGTCTGAGAGATCGGCTCGACGGCGTCGCGCGCGTCAAGCTCGACGACCGGGAGACGCTCAACCCCGGCGCCAAGTACTACGAGTGGGAGAAGAAAGGCGTGCCGGTCCGCCTGGAGATAGGCCCCAAAGACATCGAGAAGGGACACGTCATGGCGGTGCGGCGCTTCACGGCGGACCCCAAGGCGCGCAAGTCGCCGATCCCCGAGGCCGAGTTGCTCGAGGCGCTTCCGCGGTTGCTGGATGAGATGCAGGCGGAGCTTTTCGACAGCGCAATCCGCCGCCGCGAAGAGAACTCCTACCGCGGAATTTCCGACTACGAGGAGTTCAAGAAGATCGTCGCCTCCACCGGCGGCTTCATCTATACGGGATACTGCGGCACCAAGGAATGCGAGGCGAAGGTCAAGGATGACACCAAGGCGACCATTCGAGTGATCCCCGACGAGGCGTTCCGCAGTGAAAGTCATCCGGACAAATGCATCTGTGGAAAACCTGCGGAGGTGGAGGCGGTGTGGGCGAGAGCCTACTAGAGCTGTTACCTGTGAGCGGATGGAGACTATGTCGACATAGTCTCCATCCGTCTAGATGCACTACCATCGCATTGGAGTGACATGAGCGCTGTCAGGCTCGAAGAACTGGTCGCCTACCTGGACGACTACCTCGACATCGCCGGGGTCCCCGACTTCCCCGGCGCCCACAACGGGCTCCAAGTGGAGAACGGCGGAACGGTGAAGAAGATCGCCGCTTGCACCGATGCCTGCCAGGCGACCATCGATGCCGCGGCGGAGCGCGGCGCCGACCTGATGCTCGTTCATCACGGCCTCTTCTGGGGGGCCGGCATCACGCCGCTCACCGACCGGAGCTATCGCCGCGTTTCACGCCTGCTCGCCGGCGACATCGCCGTATACTCGGCCCACCTGCCTCTCGACTCGCACCGCGAGGTCGGTAACAACGTCCAGTTGGCGCACGGCATCGGTCTCGAGCTGGCCGGCGACTTTGGCGAAGAGCAGGGCCATGCCATAGGGGTCTGGGGCGAACTCGATACGAGCCGTGACGAGTTAGCTCGGCGACTTGACGATCTGCTGGGTGGCGCACCCTTCGTCATACCGACCGGCCCGGAACGAGTCCGCCGGGTCGGCATCGTGACCGGCGGTGGCGGCGGCCTGATCTCCCAGGCCCGCAACCGGGAGCTGGACACGTTCATCACCGGCGAAGGCCAGCACCACAGCTACTTCGACGCCGAGGAGTGGCAACTGAACGTGTTTTTCGCCGGGCACTATGCGACGGAGACGCTGGGTGTGCGGGCGCTAGCCTCGCATGTTTGTGAGAGGTTTGGGTGCGAGTGGCAGTTTATTGATTATCCGACGGGGCTTTAGTTCAATATTGAAGTGAACATCGAACATCGCCCATCGGTCATCGAACGTCGAGTAACTTACCGACACTTAACCTTGAACATCGGAAGCTGAACATGAACGCGGATCGATGTTCATGTTTGAGATCCGATGTTCAAGGTTAGATGTCGGGAAGTACCGGGCCGACGTTCGATGCTCGATGGGCGATGTTCGACGTTCAACCGCCTTCTTCACCCGGTCGCTCGGCCTCACCTGCTGCCGCCGCGGAATCCACCACCACCGGCGCTTTTAGTCGATCTTCGATTTCCTGCCACACCGAGACCAGGTACTCGGGATCGTCGGCGTAGAACCTCGCGAAGTCGAGCAGTTCTTGCTGGGTCACGTCGCGCAGGTCCATGATTTCCACGGCCCGGATCTTGGCCTCGAAGGAATCACGCGCCTCATCCCCGGCACGCAGAATCTGGACGTAGACCTCGACGTATTTGTCGCGCGTGATGGGCGGCTCGCCGGCCCGCCCTTGGCAGGCGGAGCAGAAGGCCAAGGTGCTCAGGGCCAGAACGGCCCTGAGCACCTTATGCGGCAGTCGGGTTCGAGCGCGGTTCGGCGCTAGGCCGAGCGCGCTTCGTCGTTCGAGAACTTGTAGAAGTACCACAGTACCAGCGGGAATACGAGCAGCCCGAGAACTCCCTGCAACGTGGCGTTGCTTATGATCGTGGGCAGTGAGAAGTTCGCGACGATCAAGCCCGCGATCAGAACCCCCATCAATGCTTCGCCGGCGACGAAGCCCGATGCGACCAGGATGCCGGTGTTGTTGGCCTTCTCCAGCTGCGCGTTGTTATAGTTCTTCTTCGCCAGGATGCCGTCGACGATCCACTTGAGGACGCCGCCGAAGAAGATCGCGAAGGTGCTGTTGATCGGCAGGTACATGCCGACCGCCACCAGCATCGGTGAGGGCGCGCCGACCAGGATGAGCATGACGCCGAACAGTACGCCTGCCAGGAACAGCGGCCAGACCATTTCGCCGGCGACGATGCCCTGGCTGACCAGCGCCATGAGGCCGGCCTGTGGCGCGGGCAACGCCGTTGCGGGATCGGCGCCGGGCGCGCCGGCGAATCCGTAGGCTCTGCCCAGCAACCAGAGGGCTACCGCGAGGGCCGGCGCGGCGAATATGACCGCGATCAGCTCGCCCTTCTCCATCGACCGGGGAGTTCCGCCGAGGATGTGGCCGACCTTGAGGTCCTGCATCATGTCACCGGCGATACCCATGGCACAGCAGACGACCGCCGCGACGCCGAGCACCGCCATGACGCCGGCGTCACCCGTCAGGCCGATGCCGACCATCAGCAAGGCGGCCAATATGAGAGTTGTCAGAGTGAGCCCGCTGATCGGGTTGTTGCTGCTGCCGATCACGCCGACCAGGTAGCCGGCGACAGCGGCGAACAGCACGCCGGCGACCACCATGACCAGGGCGGCGACGATGGAGCCACCGAAGCTGCTGCTGAAGTAGTAGTACAGTATCGTGATCGGTACGAGCAGCCCGATGATCCCGAAGACGATCCAGCGGTATCTGATGTCCTGCTCGAGCCGGCTCTCCGTCTCGACCGACTTCACCTGCTTGACGTCTTTGAGGACGCGGCCGACGCCCGTAGCGAGACTCTTGCGCATGCTCCAGAGCGTCCACACGGCGCCGACCACCATCGTACCCACCGCCAGCGGGCGTACCATCGTCTGCCAGACCACGTTCACGGAGACCGGTCCCCAGCCCTGGGTCTCGGCCAGCGGGATGAGGTCTCTGTTCAAGAAAGCCATCACGGGCACCAGGCACCACCAGCCGAGGACGCCGCCGGCGAATACGACCGCCGCCAGGCGCGGGCCGATGATGTATCCCACACCGAGCAGGGCCGGCGACGCGGACGGCGTCGATAGGTAGATACCGCCGGAGTACTCGGCGATCAGAGCCCGACCCTGGTCGATACGGGCCACTCCCCACGACCAGAAACCCGTCATGGTGGCGGAGATCACCTGCAGGCCCGATGCGTTTCTGATCAGCTCCAGGAAGGCCGCCGTCAGTCCCGCCAACACCAGGTACTTACCACCGGTCGCGCCCTTCTGGCCGGCCTTGTGGATCTCGCTGGCCGCCACCGACTCGGGGAAGGGAAGACCGGCATCTTCGACCAGCGTGCGCCGCAGGATGATCACGAAGAACACACCGAGCATGCCGCCGATCACCATGATGATCCCGGAGATCCAGATATCCACCGAATCCCAAACGCCGGCAATGACGAAGGCGGGGATCGTGAAGATCGCGCCCGCGACCAGCGCTTCACCCACCGAAGCGGTCGTTCGGGCGATGTTCTCTTCCAGGATGGAACCTCCCACGGGTCGGAGCAGCGCCATGGCCACCACGGCCGCCGGGAAGGTGGCGGCGATAGTGAGCCCGGCCACCATGCCGATGTAGGCGTTGGCCGCTCCCAATACCACGGCCATCACCACGCCGAGTAATACGGCCCGCAGCGTGAACTCCTTCATCCGGGTGTCCGCCGGGACGTAAGGCTCGTACGGTTTCGGGTCCATCGAGGGCCTCCTCGAGGTCTCGGAATGTGGTCGTTCCGGCGGCTCGGGCGCTCTGCGGCGCCGCTCTCCGCCCCCTGCGATATGTACTGGTTGGGTTGTTTGTGAAGCCGCGACAGCGTAGGCCGTTAGCAGCGGTGTGTCAAGCGTCGGTGTTTTGGCCGCGCAACGCCCAGCCGGCACCTCCTCTGCTCAATGTTCAATGTTAGAATTCCGACGTTTAACGTTCGAAATCGGGCCGTATTCTCAACGGTCGATGAACGATGTTCGATGCTCGATGTTCGCTTCCTAAATCCCCAAAGCCGTCCTCAAAACAACCTGGTGGCCGGTATCGGACATGAACAGCAGGTTGAACGGCGAGGCCGCGACCCCCTTGGGCGAGGCGAGCGAAGTCGCTCCCGCCGTCAGGAGGTCGCCGCTGTAGACAACGTCGCCCGTGCCGGCAAAGGTCGATATCGTTCCCGTTTCCAGATTGACCAGCCGTACCCGGTGATTGCCGGCGTCCGAGATGAACAAGAAGCGGCCGTCGTCCGTGACGGTCACGGAGACGGGCGTGTCCAGAAGGGCTTCGGTTGCCGGCCCGCCATCCCCACCAAATCCGGCGTTGCCTGAGCCGGCCACGGTCTCGATCACGAACGAGTCGAGGTCGACGGCTCTGACCCGGTGGTTTCCGCTGTCGGCGATGTACAGAACGTCGCCGGCGATGAAGAGACCGAACGGATCCAGTAGGAGTGCGTCGTAAGCCGGGCCGCCGTCGCCACCGAAGCCCGGCAAGCCCGACCCGGCGACGGTGGTGATGCTGCCGTCGGATTCGATCCGTCGCACCTTGTTCACGAGGTATTCTGATATGTAGACCCGTCCGTCGGGGCCGGCGGCGACGCCAATGGGTTTCCGCAGATCGGTAGCCAGCGCGTCCGAGGTGTCGGATTCCGTCGAGCCGCCGGTCCCGGCGATCGGGGCGGCGACGCCGCTTTCCAACTCGAGTCGCCAGACACGCAGGCCGGCGGAGTCGGCGATCAGCAAGCCGCCCGAACCGTCCAAGGCCAGCCCGACTGGAGTGCGGAGCCTGGGTTCGACGAAGCGGCGAGTGTGATCAACGAGCACCTCGACCTGGCCGGCGGAGTTGACCGCCAGCACGCGGTCGTTGGCCATGTCGGCGATGTAGAGCGTCCCATCCGGCCCGGTGGCCAGTCCGTGCGGTGTGTCGAGGAAACTCTCGGTCGCCAGCGCGCCCAGGCTGTCTCCCGGCGTCTCGGGTATGCCGGCAACGATGCGCACGACCCCCGGCGTGTCACCGGTGACTATGAACGGGTCGCCGCAGTTCGCCAGACAGAGCGCCGCGGCGGCTATCGCTAGGGCGCGAGTGGAACGATCCATATGTCGTAATCACCGGAAGCGTTGAGCTTCGCGATGGCTAGGGACAGGCCGTCGGGCGATACGGCGGGCTGGTGACCGCCTTCGGTTTCAGGGACCGCCCGAGCGTTGGTGCCGTCGGGCGCGCTGCGCCAGATCTGACCGCCCCGGTGGAAGAAGATCTCCGATCCGTCCGGCGCCCACGCCGGCTCGTCTCCGTCACCCAGTTCCGTCAGGTCGCTGCCGTCTGTTCGGACCAGGCTGAGGACGTGCCGGCCGGTGACATACTCGGTGCGCTCCTGGACGCATATCAGCTGGCCCATATCCCCACGATACTCGCACGTCGCGCCGGTAGAGTCGGCGCGCTCCAGCCGCGTAAACGCGATCCACTCGCCGTCCGGGCTCCAGGCGGGCCAGATGCCGTCACCGGTATTCGTGATAGGAGTCGCGGTCGAATCGCCGACCGTCCAGATGAAGAGCTGCAGGCCGTCGCTCAGCGCCAATCGTTCTCCGCCGGGCGCCCAGGACGCGCGAAGCCCGAACGTCCGGTCGTTCACGAACAGCTGCTGGAACGGGTAGAAGTGAACGATCGAGACCACGCCGGTGTCGAAATCCAAAGTGACGCCCGGGACGGCGAAGGCGAGTGACGGATCGTCCTCCAGGGGTTGGGTCGCGTCGGAAGCGCGCGCTCGCACCGCTATGCTGCGCAGCGGCGGCCGCCTCGCGTCTTCCTCGGCTCGAGGCGGCGTGCAGGACAGGGATGTCAGGTCCAGGGAGCACGGGTGTGGCGCCCAGATCTGGACGATCTCGACGAAGGCCATTCGGCCGCCGGCCGGATCGGGCGTCGGTCCGGCGAGGTAGTGTTCGGTGCGGCTCCCCTCCGATTGCACGTTCAGGAGCGGCGCCCCGGAGCCACCGTCCCTAGGGATCCTGACCAGCACGCCGGGGCTCGACGGCTGCGTCTCGAAGCCCTCGGCGCTGTAGTACACCGAGTCTCCGTCGAGCGACCAGGCCGGCGCGAAATCGTTCCGCGGGCTGTAGGTGAGGCGGACCGCTTCGCTCCGGTTGACCGGCCGGTCCGTTGGCTGAAACGGCCCCACATCGTCACGACAGGCGATCGGTGCGAGCATCGCCGCTATCATGGCGGCTAGAAAGCAGGTCACCAGCGATCTCTTCAAAACTGAATCTCTATCCCCAGTCTAAGAGAGCTGCCCGGCCCGAAGAACAGCGATGGGTCGTTCCGATCCAGGGCGGCGGCGAAGCGGCCCGTCCGCATCTCGTCGGCCGTGATCAGCCCGTCAGCGTTCAGGTCCACCTGCGAGCTGTAACGCGGAGACTCGAGCGGGATCGGCTCCATGTCATCCGGCACTTCGCCGGCGATGGCCTGCAGGTCCTCGAGGCTCGGAGCGAGGCTGCCCGTGTCACGCCGCAGAGCGATCACGTTGTCCTGGCCAAAGATGTTCCGCGCATCGAGGACTGCCCGAAACGAGCAACCGGCACAACCCGGCGGCCTCCCGAAATCCCAGGTCGCCCTCAGGTTCAGCCAGTGCGTCCACGGCAGGCGCTCGTCGATCTCGGGCACGACGTCATCGACCAGCTCGACCCGCCGGTCCAACGGATAACCGCTCCTCAGGGCCGCAGTGCCCGTGATGCCCCACTTCCGCTCGGTCGAGCCGGCCGCCCGGCCGGCCAGCAACGTCAGGTCGATCGAGTGACGCCGGTCGAACGCCAACGGGAACTCCAGCCGTCGTTCGGTCAGGCCGCCGCCCGGGTCCTCGAAGGCGCTCGATGTCACGCCCTTCGCACTCGATAGCGCGTAGCCGATTCGAAAGTCGAACGCCGGCCAGCTCCCGCGCAGCGTCAGCTCCACGCCCCTCACCGATCCGAAGTCGCCGGTCGTGAACTGGTTCTCCGCGAAACCGCTGAACGTCAAGCTGCTCGTGATCAGGTTGTTCAGTTCCTTCATGTATCCCGTAACGCCGAGGGACAGCCGCTCGCCCAGCAACTGATCCAGCCCGATCTCCCAAGACGTCCCGCGCTCGAATGTGAGGTTCGGGTTGCCCTGGCGGCGGATGTCGGTACGCAGCGAGTCGCCCAGCGTTGTGTCGAGGAAGAAACGGAAGTCCGGTGCCTGCGCCACGAGGCCGTAGTTGAATCGGAACATCGTCCGCCCGTAGGTCCCGGGTACCGGGACCGCCACTCCGACTCTCGGCAGGAAGAGCGTGTGCCAATCGGTATCGATCACCGGGCTGAGGAAGTCGACCCGGTCTTCCGAGAAGGAGATGCCCGATCGGAAGCCCTCGAACCGCGCGCCGATCTGGATCGTCACATCGTGAGCGGCGAGCAGTTCGGCCTCAGCCCAACCGGCGACCGTCGTCGGGTAGAAGCGAGCATAGCTCGGCAGCGAGCCGGGCAGGTAGGCCAGGGTCCGCTCGTAGCTCTCGATCTCGTAGAGCCGCGTCATCGCACCGGCGCGGATCGCGTGACCGGCGCTCGAGAGAATTTCGCCGATCAGGTCGCCACCGATGAAATCGGTCACGTTCCAGTTCGCTATGTCCGGTGCGCCTTCGGTGAAGAAGATTCCCTCCGCCGCCGGCCCGAACGGTGTGCCCGTCGAGCCGCCGGGCCGTACGTAACCGGGGACAGCCTGTCCGGAGGCGAGCTGTTCCTCGATCGGCGCTCGCACGAACTCCTCTCCGAGAAAGCGGAAGTCGCTCAGGCCGAATCCCGCCACGCGACCGCGCTCGTCGAAGGTCCACGGGTCAACGGCCCCCAGGTGGCGGTCCAACCGCATCGCCGCCGCGCGTGCCACCACGCGATAGGCCTGCCCGGCCCGGTGGGTCGACCAGTCGATGGTCAGGTTCGCCAGGTAGCCCTTGGTGCGCTGCCCCAGCTGGTAGACCGGGTTGTACTTGAACTCGGGAGTGTACAGCTCCTGCTGCCGTCTGTTGTAGAGGAAGGTCAGGAACATGTCGACGTTGCGGTGCAGCGGCTGATCGAACCGCAGGAACGCGATCATCTTGTCGCCCCGCTGGTAGGGCAGGCGCGACGACGTGTAGGGACAGTAGAGGTGCCCTGCCGTCGGACTGCTGCTCAGCGCATCGATCTCCGCTGCCAGATCGACATCTCCGTCCTCGGGCTCCAGGCAGGTGAGGCCGCGCGCCCGGGCGTCACCGTCGACCAGTCCTTGGAACAGCAGGTCGCCGAAGATCGTGCTGCCCGCGCCTAGGAACTTGAGCGGGCCACCCAGGGACATAGAGAGACCGGTGAAACCCCAGGAGAGATCGGAGGGCGCCCAGTGGTCTCCGGAAAGCGAGGCCCGGCCCTGCCAGCGCTCGGGGCTTCCGCGACGCGTCACGTAGCTCACCACCCCCGACAGCGCGGCTCCGTTATCGACGCCGAACCCACCGGTCACCACTTCGATCTCTTCGATGGAGCTGGGCGCCAGCTCGAGCCCGGCGCCCTGGGTCGCCGCTTCGCTCTGGTTCTTGACCTCCAGGCCGTCGATCCGGTAGACCTCCTGGCCGACCCGGCCGCCTCTGAAGCGCCCGTCGCTCACTCCCACCGTTAGCTCCACGACCTGTTCTACGTTGTCCACCGGCAGTTCGCGCAGCTCGGTCCCCAGGATGACTTCGTGGGTGACGGTCACGTCCGGCTCGATCAGCCGTACCTTCTCCACCTCGGCGGTGACGCCCTCCACCTCGACGGGCGCAGTCGATAGCTCGATCGTCAGCTGGGTCGAACGGGAGGCGCGGACCAGAACAGTGACGACGGTGGGAGCGAACCCGATTCGAGAGACTCGCAGCTTGTGCTCGCCGGTTGGAACCGAAACGAAGATGAAGTCACCACGCTCGGAGGTGAGAACGTGCAGGTCCGTCCCTTCGATATTCACGTCGGCCGTGGCGACCGGCTGACGCGTGTCCGCCTCGAGGACGCGGCCGAGGATCTGGCCCGTCGACTGCGACCACGCCGCGCTGGGGGCCGCGACGCTCAGTGCCAGCGCGCATAACGCTATGGCGAGGTGGCGCATCTCGTCGTGCGGTCCCTTTTCCTCACGGGGTCAAGGGGCACCCGGGTGGCGCAGGCCAACAGGTGCCGAATGGTTGGGGACAGGCTGTGACGGACCTCTCAATATAGCTGGCGGGCGAAGCCGACCGCCATCCGCCTCCGCGGGCCGGTCTCAGGGTGGGCGTTAAGCCCGGACTCCGCCGGTTGGCTGGTTTCATGGGGACCGATTCTGTTATTCTTGACGCTGAACCTGATTCAAAGCCGAATAACTCGGCGGCTCGACGCCCCGGGTTTCAGTACGGAGGTAGCATGGCGGAAGCCGCCCGCGATCCCCGCGAGACCATCACCCCGGACGCCTTCTCCGTCGCTCCGGAGCTTTTGGGCACGCCACTGGCCCGGCCCTGGCGGCGCGGCGTGGCCATGGCGATCGATCTCGTCCTGATCGCCATCATCTCGGGGATCGGCGGCTGGTTCTTCCTCGGCCTCGGCGTCGCCTTCATGTTCTTTCGGGGAGCCACGCGATCGGCACCGGACGGCCGTCGCCCACGTACCCGGCTGGCCATGCTGGGATCGCTGGGTACCCTGACCCTCGTCGTGACACTCTGGGGACGCGGCTGCTTCGAGAGCTTTGTGCCCACTGGTTCGGAAATCGCACGCGAGGTCGTTGAGAGTAGCCTCGGCGATGTCGCTGACCAGCCGGGCGTCGGCGAGGCCGCCGGGACCGTGTTCGGGTTGATTGCACTGATGACGGCCGACAGCGAGTCCGAACTCCAGGAAGCAGCTCAGGGCTTCGCCGAGGATCTCCAAGGGCTCGGGACGCCACCTGCTGAGATCCGCTCGGCCCTCGACAGCATCGCCGCTGGGCGCGAGGAGCCGTGGGCGCTGGGCGCCGTTCGGGCGGGTTACGAGGCCGCCGGGATTGGACCGGGAGAAGAGGTTCCGTCCGAGGATCCGGATTCGCTGGCCATCGCCTACGCGTCGGCCCTGCAGGCGGACGATTCCATGGCCGTCGCGGCCCTGCGCCGGCCGCTGGTCGAAGCGATGGCGGCCGGTCGCATCGCGGAGCTGGAGGAACGGAATCGCAGCCTCGCGGACCGTAACGAGGACCTCGAAGAAGACCTCGACCAGGAGGTCCCGACTCTCTGGCGCGGCCGGACGCCCGGCAAGCGCCTGCTCGGCGTCCGAATCGTTCGCCTCGATGGCAAACCCCTTGGGTGGTGGGCGGCGCTCAACCGCTTCGGCGGATACGCCGCCTCGATATTCACCGGCCTGCTGGGTTTCTTCGAGATGTTCTGGGACGACAATCGGCAGGCCCTGCAGGACCGCATCGCGTCGACGGTCGTCGTCCGTGAAACGCGCCCGTCGAAACCGTAGCCCCCGGGTCGCTCGTACGGCTGGATGACGGGCATAGCTTTTGTATCATTCCGAGACTATTCGATACTCCATTTGGGCTGTTCATTAAGGAGGGTTCTGACGTGAGTGAAGAATCAACCTCGGGCGCTTCCGGTCGCGGCGCCCTCGCCGAGTTCAAGGACGCCGTCACCGGCCTGTTCGAACAGGTCGCCGGCCTCGCTCCCGATTTCAGGTTCGGACGCGCTTTCCCCAGACACGAGCTCCGCGTCGAAGACGATGGCTACCGCGCACGCGTCGAGCTGCCCGGCTTCAAGCGCGATGAAATCGAGGTCTCCGTCTCCGGCCGCACGCTCTCCGTGACAGGCGACAGAGAACGACTCGAGCCCCCGAAGGGCGCCCGCCTGCTCCGCAGCGAGCGGCCCTCCGGTGAATTCGATCTTTCCATCAAGCTGCCGGCGGAAGTCGATGCCCTGGCCGTCGTCGCCCAGATGCGCGATGGCGTCCTCGAGATCCACCTGCCGAAGCCCTCGACTCGTGGCCGGCCGATCGATATCGAGGACGCTGCCGAAAAAGACCCCGCAAAGTCAGACGAGATCGAAGGGTGAACGATATGACCAGAGACGAACTGCACGACGTGGATCCCGATCCCACACCCGGCGAAGAGCGCGAATCGCGCATGCGACGACGCAATTACGTCAGGCCCGAGGTCGATATTTACTCCACCGATTCCGAGATGGTCGTCACGGCCGATGTGCCTGGCGTTGGCAAGAAGGACCTCAACGTCACTCTCGATCGCGATGAACTCGTCATCGAGGCGGTTGCCGCCGGCAGAGCCGACGATGAAAGTTCCCTGCCATGGGGTTACTACCGCCGCTTTAGGCTCAGGACCAGCTTCGATCGCGACGCCATCACGGCCCACGTCGAGGGCGGGATTCTCGAGATCACGCTGCCCAAGGCGGCCAGCGAGCAGCCCAAAAGCGTCACTGTCGATTGAGTCGCTTTTCGGCCGGCACTCGACAGCGAGTGACGGTTTGGGAGTCAGTTGACAGCGCCGCATGCCCATTACCCTGCCGGAATGGCAGCTCGCCTTGGCACGCGAGTTGCCTTCATCTTGTCATGACATGGTAAGGAGACCCGGAGGTTTGAGCATAGATGATCTCGTTTGACCGTTTGACCGTGAAAGCCGGCGAGGCGCTTCAGGCTGCGCTCAGCCTGGCGAGCGGCATGCGCAACCCGGCGGTGGAGGACGTCCACCTGCTGCACGCGCTGTTGGATCAGGAGGGCGGCGTAGTGGGCCCGCTGCTGGGTCGGCTGGGGGTCCGACAGGACGAGTTGCAGGGGCGGGTGAACGAGGCGTTGGATCGGCTGTCGCGGCAGGAGGGGGGCGGAGCGCCGATGCCCTCGCGCGAGCTTGGGCAGGTGCTGGACGAGGCGGACAAGCAGGCGCGGGAGCTCGGAGATCAGTACGTGTCGAGCGAGCACCTGTTGTTGGCTCTGGACTCGGAGGTGGCGAGCACGACGGGCCCGTTGCTGAAGGGTCTGGGCGTGGCGCCGGATGAGTTGTCGCAGGCGATTCAGGCGATGCGTGGCCCGCACCGGGTGACGGATCGCGACGCCGAGGAGAAGTACCAGACGATCCAGAAGTTTACCGTCGATCTGACGGACATGGCGCGGCGCGGGAAGCTGGACCCGGTGATCGGGCGCGACGAGGAGATTCGCCGGATCATCCAGGTGCTGTCGCGGCGAACCAAGAACAACCCGGTCCTGATCGGCGAGCCGGGCGTCGGCAAGACGGCGATAGTCGAGGGCCTCGCCCAGCGGATCGTCAACGGCGACATCCCCGAGTCGCTGCGTCACAAGCAGCTGATTCAGCTCGATATCGCCGGGATGGTTGCGGGAACGAAGTACCGCGGCCAGTTCGAGGAGCGGTTCAAGGCGCTGCTAAAAGAGATCACCGAGGCCGAGGGCCAGTACATCGTCTTCATCGACGAGCTACACACCATCGTCGGTGCCGGCGCCGCGGAAGGCGCCATGGACGCTGGCAACATGCTGAAGCCGCTGCTCGCCCGTGGGCAGCTGCGGGTGGTCGGAGCGACGACCCTGAACGAGTACCGCGAGCACGTGGAGACGGACACGGCGCTGGAACGGCGCTTCCAACCGGTCTTCACCTCGGAGCCGAGCGTCGAGGATACGGTGGGCATCCTGCGCGGCCTCAAGGAGCGCTACGAGGTGCACCACGGCGTCAGGATCACCGACAGCGCCATCGTCTCGGCGGCGCGTTTGTCGAATCGCTACATCACCGACCGCTTCCTGCCCGATAAGGCCATAGACCTGATCGATGAAGCCGCGTCGATGCTGCGGATCGAAATCGACTCGATGCCACTGGAGATCGACGAGGTCGAGCGCCGTATGGTGCAGCTCGAGATCGAGAAACAGGCGCTCCAAAAGGAGGAAGACAAGGAAAGCCGCAAGCGACTCGAGCGCCTCGAGAAGGAGCTGGCCGAGTTGCGTGAGCGGTCCAGCGGCATGAAGGCGAAGTGGCAGGGCGAGAAGGAGGCGATCGAGAACATCAGGACGCTCAAGGGCCTGATCGAGAATCTGCGCACTGATGCCGAGCTGGCGACTCGTACGGGCGAGCACGGGCTGGCCGCCGAGATCATCCACGGCAAGATCCCGGCGATGGAGGACGAGCTGGTAACAGCTAGCGAGAAGCTCGCCGAGTTGCAGCAGGAGACGAGTTACCTGAAGGAGGAGGTCACCGAAGAGGACATCGCGACCGTCGTTGCTCGCTGGACCGGCATTCCGGTCACCAAGATGATGGAAAGTGATCGCGAGCGGCTCGTGCACCTGGAGGACCACCTGCACAAGCGCGTGGTGAACCAGAGCGAGGCGCTGGAAGCGGTCGCCAACGCGGTGCGGCGCAACCGGGCCGGCTTGCAGGACCCGCAGCGCCCGGTCGGTAGCTTCATCTTCCTGGGCCCCACCGGCGTCGGCAAGACGGAGACGGCGCGGGCCCTCGCAGAGTTCCTGTTCGACGACGAGCAAGCGCTGGTACGGATCGACATGTCGGAGTACATGGAGAGGCACGCCGTGGCCCGGCTGATCGGGGCGCCGCCAGGATATGTAGGTTACGAGGAGGGCGGTCAGCTGACCGAGCGGGTTCGGCGCCGGCCGTACAGCGTCATCCTGTTCGACGAGATCGAGAAGGCGCATCCCGACGTCTTCAACATCCTGCTGCAGGTTCTGGACGACGGGCGGCTGACCGACAGTCACGGCCGCAAGGTAGATTTCCGCAACGCCGTTGTGATCATGACATCGAACATCGGCAGCCAGTTCATCCTCGATCTGCAGGAGACGGAGGACTGGAGCGAAATAGAGAAGCGCGTTTGGGACGGACTCCGCGCCACCTTCCGGCCCGAGTTCTTGAATCGGGTGGACGACATCATCATCTACAAGCCGCTCGGTCGCGAGGAGCTGGTGAAGATTGTCGACATGCAGCTCGCCGGCGCCGACCTGCTGCTCGCCGAACGCAACCTGACTCTGGAGGTCATGCCAGCGGCCCGCGACCTGATCGCGGCCGAGGGATACGACCCGGCGTTCGGCGCGCGGCCTCTCAAGCGCTCCATGCAACGGCTGCTGCTCAACCCGCTGTCGACTGCGCTGATCGAGGGTGATTTCAATGAGGGTGACCGGATCGTGGTGGATCGCGACGGTGAAGCGGAACGCCTGACCTTCCGCCGTGAGGACGGTACGAGTTAGTTTTCAGCGGTTCGGCGTGGGCGCCGGCGTCGTCGGTGCCCGAATACCCGTTCACATGGACCGGGAGAACGATGGTGCGTACGGTTGAGCGAGTGGCGGTGGTGGTGGCGGCACTGGTGGGGCTGACCGGTTGCGGTGGTGGCGGCGGTAGCTCCGATCCCATGCCCACGGCGGAAGTCGAAGGTGGATCCTCTCCCGAGACTGTCGTAGAAGCGTTCTTGGCCGCGGCACAGGAGGCGGTCCGTTCGCGTGCGGCCGGCGAGTTCACGGTTGCTGATCGCTCTTACGATAAGATGGCCGCGGTGTTCGGGACGGAGCAGGGCTCGATCACTCGGAGCTTTTCCGTTCAGGAGGTCCGCAGCCGGATGATCGTGCTGTCCGCCTGCCTGCGCCCCTTGTCGTACAGGGTCATCTCCAGCCCCGATCCGGGCGCCTGGAGCAGCAAGCAGACCACGGTCAGCATCGATCTGATGCGGGATGAGGGAACGACCACGCTCGCGTTCACCGCCGTTTTGGGGCGAAGCGATCGTTGGTTCATCGAGCGGATCGACTTGAGTGATTTTTCTTGTTGAGTTGCGGGGAATTCCCCACAACTAGCCTCGCCGGTCTACACGCGCCAGCGACTCGGACGACACACCGAGCACAAACAGCAGCCGAAGCACCAGGTGCGTGACAATCGTCCTCACGTATCCGCGCTCGCGCCACCGCCGGTCCGACGTCCGAACCGCGGGCTCGAGCAGCGCCACCGCTCCTAGCCGCCGAAGCCGGCGGTAGAACATCACATCCTCGAACAAGTCTCGGTTGGGAAAACCGCCGGCCGCCTCGAACGCCGAGCGCCTGCAGAAGATCGCCTGGTCGCCGGTGGCGGTGCGGAACAAGCGAGTCCTGGCGTTGATGGCCGCTGCCAGCGCACGGGCGATGGATCGCCGAGCGCTGGGTCCGCGAATCGTGATCTTGAAACAGCCGCCAACGACCTCGGCTCTGGCCAGCGCCCGGGTGATGGCGGCATCGGTGCCGGGACTCAGCCAGGTGTCGGCGTGGAGGAAGAGCAGGACGTCGCCGCGGGCCGCCCGCGCCCCGGCGTTCAGCTGCCGGCCGCGGCCCGGCGCCGATTCGAGCAAGCGGGCTCGACCCCGGGCGATCTCGGCGGTACCGTCGCGGCTGCCGCCGTCGGCGACGATGATCTCCGCCGCTTCGCCCAGCGCCGCTTTCACCGAATCCAGGGTTTTGGGCAGCTCGCTGGCCTCGCCCAATGTCGGGATGACGACCGATACGGTAGGTGGCTGAATCGCGCTCAGGAGCTACTCCGCCGGCTCGGACAGCTCCAGCAGCACGCCGCCCGTGCCGCCGGGGTGCAGAAACGCCACCTTCCGGCCCCCGGCCCCCGGCCTGGGCGCCGCTCCTATGGCGCGCAGCCCGGCCGAGCGGCAGCGCTCCAGCGCGGCCTCTATGTCCGACACCTCCAGGGCGATGTGGTGGATTCCGGGCCCGCGCTTCGCGAGGAAACGACCCACGGGGGTGTCCTCGCCTGTCGGCTCCATCAACTCCAGGCGCGGGCCGCCCAGGTCGAAGAAGGCCAGCCGGACCCCCTCGGATTCCACGTCCTCGCGTCCCGCGACAGGGCGCCCCAAAATGGTGCTGTACAGCGCCACGGCCGCGTCGAGGTCGGCCACTGCGATCGCTACGTGTTCCAGGCGACTGCTTGAATCCATCGGGAACCCCCGGGGACGATGGGTTGTTCTTACGCCGGTCCGTTTCTTGCCCGTCGATACTGGGGTCGACGGCGCGACCGTATAGATTATCTTACAGCCCGTGTTCAATCAAAGGGTCGGCGCCAGCGGGCCGCCGGCTCGAGAGCCAGAAGGAACTATAGTGTGGGACGGGAGAGCGAGATGACAGTGAAAGAAGTCGACGACGCGACCTTTGGGGAGGAAGTCGAGCGGAGCGAGGGTCTCGCTATGGTCGATTTCTGGGCAGCCTGGTGTGGACCGTGCCGGCTGGTCGGACCCATCGTCGATGAGCTGGCCGAGGAGTACGAGGGCCAGGTCACCGTGGCGAAGGTCGATGTCGATACGAGCCAGCGGACGGCGATGAAGTTCAACGTCCGATCGATCCCGAGCATCCTGTTCTTCAAGGACGGGGAGCACGTGGATACCGTGATCGGCGCCGTTCCGAAGCATTCTCTCGAAGCCAAGCTCAAACAGCACCTTTCCTAGGCGGTCTGGGTGGACCGCCTGAGATCGAACGCCTCCGCGGATGCGGAGGCGTTCTTGTATGGGGCGGATTCGACAGCCGACAGCCGACAACCGACAGCCGACTTTTAAGGTTTGTTGGACGTCCAACCTTCGACGTCCGAGTCCCGACGCTCGACGCCGCTCGCCGCGGCCCTTGAGCCGGGCGTCGCGAATCGAGCGTCGGGCGTGGATCATCCAACAATACTTTGACGTCGGCTATCGGCTGTCGGCTGTCGGCTGTCGAATCCGATATATCCTGGTTGGCGGCAGGGAGCCGTTTATGGGATATTGAGGGGCATCTGGGCTCTAGATCGGATCGAATGTCAAACACGACGCCTGTTCTATATCTTGTCAGCACTCCGATTGGCAACCTCGGTGACTTCACCGTCAGGGCCGTGGACATCCTGCGCTCGGCTGACACCATCCTCGCCGAGGATACTCGCCGCACGCGCATCTTGCTCGAGCACTACGAGATCGATCCGCGCGGCCTCAAGTCGTACCACAAGCACAACGAGGCCGCACGCACCCAGGAGGTTCGGAAGGCGCTCGCCGCCGGCGCGAATGTGGCTCTCGTCGCCGATTCGGGCACGCCCCTGATCTCCGATCCCGGTCTTCGGCTGGTGCGCGCCGCGATAGATGTCGGCGCCAGCGTCGTGCCGGTGCCGGGGGCGTCGGCCGTGCTAGCCGCCCTGGTCGCTTCCGGTCTCGACCCGCAGCCGTTCACCTTTTTCGGATTCCTGCCGCGCTCCGGCAGCGGGCGGAGCGAGCTGATCGCCGGCCTGGCGGCGCTGCGGCACACGGCCCTGCTCTACGAGTCGCCGCAGCGGTTGGTCCGGACGCTGGAGGAGCTTGGCGGCGCGCTGGGCGGGGAACGACGTGCCGTGGTGGCCAGGGAACTCACAAAGGTCCACGAAGAGTTCAAGGGCGGGACCTTGAGCGAGGTCGCGGCATATTACCGAGAGAACCCCCCACGCGGCGAGGTGGTGATTTGCCTGGCCGGCGCGCCGGACCGGCCGGTCGCCGAGGCGGAGGAGGCCGCGCGGTCACTGGCCCGTAGTATGGCGCGTGAGGGTGCGACCTCGAAGGAGATCGTGAAGGCGATTCGCGGCGGGCACGGGCTAGAACGCAACCGAGCGTACGAGCTGGCGCTGGAAGCTGCGGAAGAGGAGACGGCGTGAATCAGAGATTTTATGCGGCGGTTGGCGCGACCGGTCTGGCAGTGCTGCTGGGTGCGTCGACGGTGCTGGGTCAGGCGACCGGGTCGCCGGACCCCACGCGCCTGACCGTAGCGCGGTTGCACTACGACGGCGGCGGTGATTGGTACGCCAATCCATCGTCGCTGCCGAATCTGCTGCAACGGATCGCTCAGGATACGCGTCTCCCGGTTGCGGGTCGCGAGGCGGTGGTCACGCCGCTCTCGCCTGACCTGCACGACTATCCCTACGTCTATATGACGGGTCACGGCAACGTGCGCTTCAGCCAGGAGGAGCTGATCGCGCTGCGGGCGTACCTGCTCTCCGGCGGTTTTCTTCACGCCGACGACAACTACGGTATGGACGCCTCGTTCAGGCGTGAAGTGCGCCGGCTGTTCCCGGACAAGGAACTGGCTCCCGTCCCCTTTGACCATCCCGTGTACAGCGTCGTCCACGAGCTGCCCGACGGGCTTCCAAAGATCCACGAGCACGACGGCCTGCCCGCCGAGGGACTGGGCATCTTTCACAACGGCCGACTCGTCATCTTCTACAGCTACCAGTCCGACCTGGGCGACGGCTGGGAGGATGCCGATGTGCACAGCGATCCCAACGAGGCGCGCGACCTGGCTCTGCGGATGGGAGTCAACCTGTTCGCCTACGCCGTGGCGCAACCGAAACCACTCTGAGTGAAGATGACTGACGGGGCGCGAGGTCCGGAAGCCCGGGTGCGGGCGCTTTGGCGGAGGGTGGCTCTTCACCTCTGCCTGGCGGCCGTAGGCGGCGTGCTCGCCGCGGGCGCCGTTCTGCTGATCGTCGGCTGGGCGGCCGGGTCGACCGACTTCTGGCAGCGCCCGTCGGCCGCGCCGCTCGTCCTCTGGGTCGTGACCGCCGCGTTGGTCGCCGCCTGGCTCTGGCGTGTGCTGGGTCGACTGCTCGTTTGGGATCGCCCTTCCGCCGCCGCCGAGATCGAGCGCCACCTCGAACTGCCGCTCGGATCGGTCCGTGGAGCCGTCGAGCCTGGCGTGCAGCGGCCTGGAACATCACGCGCGCTGGTCGATCTACACAGGTCCCGGGTGGCAAGAGAGCTGAGAGGCCATGGCGTGCGCGACCTGGGCGACGCCCGTGCCCGGGCGGCTCGCTCGTACGCGTTCGGGGCGGTCGCGGCGGCGCTTTTCGCCGTCGGCGGTCTGGCCGTAGTGTGGTCCGTGGCCCGGGATTCGGCGCCGAGCGCATGGGCCGCCGTTCTTCACCCGGTCCGCCACCTGGCGGCGCCGGCGCTTCCCGACCTGCAGATCAGGGCCGATGCGGATCACGTGCGGCGCGGGCGCGACCTACCGGTGAGCATCGAGGCGCCGCAGCGCGACTCGGTCCGCCTAGTCTGGCAACCGCGTGGCGAGCTGGCTGC
Source organism: Gemmatimonadota bacterium (assembly GCA_039588075.1). Taxonomy (GTDB): domain Bacteria; phylum Gemmatimonadota; class Gemmatimonadetes; order Palauibacterales; family KS3-K002; genus JBDHAL01. Next base: position 21,246 of record JBDHAL010000071.1, read on the forward strand.
CGGTCGCTGGTACGAGGTGAGCGGCGGCTCGACCGCGGCGCTCGTCCCTCGAGTCGAAACGCCGACTCTCGTCTGGGCGGCGGCTGATGACGGGGCCGTGAGCGATACGCTCAGCGTCCACCCCGTCGACCCGCTGCTCTTGCTCGACGTTCGTGTCAGCCTGCGTTTCCCGGGCCACACGCAACGGGAACGGGAAGTCATCTCGGCCCCACTGCCGCTGATGTCGGTTCCCGAGGGCACCTGGGCGACGGTGACGGGAACGACAACACGACCGCTGGCCAGCGTGGCTCTCCGCTCGAGCGCCGGGCGCGAGATTCCGTTCGAGATATCCGGCCAGCGCCGCTTCGAGAGATCGTTCACCGTGCGACCCGGCGCTTGGGGTTGGGACATCGTTGGTGCCGAGGGGGAGCCGCTGGAGGGCCTGCCCGACTCGCTCCAGTTCTTGACCGTCCCCGATAGCGCACCGCTGGTGGAGGTCGTCTATCCCGGTGTCGACACGATCCTCTCCACCGAAATGGTCCAGCCGTTGATGATCGAGCTCCGCGATGACTACGGTCTCTCGCTGGTCGAGCTCGTCTCCTGGCGCGTGTCGGCCTGGGGTGAGCGCTGGCCCGACGTCATCGAAGATGTCGAGCTGAACGGCGATGCGCCCCGCGCCATCCTACAGGCCACGATCGACGCTCGCGGTCGCGGCTTCCTTCCCGGCGATACGCTGCACTACTTCGTCCGCGCCTATGACAACGCGCCCGAGCCGCAGGAGGGACGAAGTCGCGAATACGTCTTGCGGTTGCCCACGCTGGACGAGGTGCGCGATCGCGCCATCTCCGAAGCCGAAAACCTGGTCGAGAGCACCGAGCAATTGGCCGAGCAGGCCCGCCGGCATCAGGAAGAGACGCAGGCGCTCGAGCGCTCGACCGAGTCGACGCCGGCGCCCGGCGCCGAACTCCGCCAGGAGAGCCCGGCCGGAGATGTCGAGTTCCGCGAAACCGAAGCCGCGCGCCGGGCCCTCGAAGAGGCGACGCGGCTTCTCGAAAGCTCGCGCCAGATCCAGGAGCAGCTGCGCGAATTGCAGCAAAGCATCGAAAACGCCGGACTCAACGATTCCACCCTCCTCGAGAGACTGCGGGAGATCCAATCGCTTTACGAGCGCATCCTCACGCCGGAGCTCGAGCAGCAGATCGAAGGGCTGCGCGAAGCGCTCAGGGAGCTGGACGAGGACCAGATCCGCGAAGCGATCCGCAGGCTGGCCGAGGGGAGCGTCGACTTCCGTGAGCGAGTCGAGCAGACCGTCGAGCTGTTGAGGCGCGCCGCGCTCGAACAGGAGTTCGGAACGCTCGAGGCCCGGGCCGAAGAGCTCAGCCAGGCGCAGGAGCAACTCGCCGAGTCCGTCTCCGAGGCGGCCAACGCCGATTCCCTCGATCCGCAGCTCGAGCGCCGGGCCGAGGACCTGGCCCGCAGGGCGGAGGAGCTGTCGCAACAGGTGGGCGAGTTCAGCCGCGAGTTGAGCGAAGCGGGCGAGCAGCAGGCGTCGGAAAAGGCGGAGGAGGCCGAGAGCGCGTCGGCCGAAGCGGCGCGCTCGGACCGCGAGACCGCCCAATCGATGGCGGAAAGCCGTCAGCAGCAGGCATCGCGCTCGTCCAGGCAGGCGGCCTCGCAGATGCGGCAGGCGGCGTCGGCACTGCAGCAGGGGCGGCAGCAGATGCAGGAGAACTGGCGTCAGGAAGTCGTCCAGGCGCTGGAGCGGGCGCAGGCCGAGGCTCTCGAGCTGGCGCGCCGGCAGGACGAGTTGAACGAACGCATGCAGTCGTCCGACACGGGTGAACGGGCCGCCTCGCGGTCCGAGGAAGTGGCCCTCAAGCGCGGCCTCGATGAGATCAAGGACCGACTCGAGAACGCGGCCAGCTCATCGCTGCTCATGTCCCCAACGGTGTTGGAGAACCTCGGCCAGGCGAGCGAAGGGATGCAGCAGCTCTTGGATCAGATGTCGGACGGAACGCGCCGCAGCGCGCCCAGCCCGGAGCTCGCACAGCAGATCACCGAGTCGCTCAACGAGCTGAGCTACCAACTCATGCAGGCAGCCGACGCCGCCCAATCGGCGCGTTCGGGTACGGGTATGGAAGAAGCGATGGAGCAGCTGGCCCAGCTGGCTCAGCAGCAGGGCCAGCTGAACTCGCAGTCGGGCGGCATGACGCCGGGAGCGATGACCGACGCGATGCTCCAGATGCTGCAGCAGCTGGCCGGCAACCAGCGGCAGATCGCGGAGGAACTCGAGCGCCTCAACCGTACTCTCGGCCCCCGCGGCCAGGTGCTCGGACAACTGGACGAGCTCAGCAGTGAGGCCGAGGAGTTGGCTCGCCAGATGGAGCGAGGTCGGATCGACCAGCAGATCGTCGAGCGTCAGAACCGTCTGTACAACCGCTTGCTCGATGCCGGCCGCACTCTCGAGCAGGACGAGTTCGAGCGCGAGCGCCGTGCCGAGCGTCCCGGCGCGGTCCAGATACTGCGGCCCGGCGAGCTGCCGCCCGAACTGCTTCAGGGGCCCCGGTTCCCTCATCCCGGCAGCGAGGCGCTCAATCGCTATCCGCCCGCGCTGCGTCGGCTCATCCTCGAGTACTTCGATCGACTCAACCAGGGGGAGGGTGGCGGTGGCTCGTAACATCGTTCTCGCCCTGCTCGCCTCCGTGCTATTCGCCGGTGTGGCCGCCGCGCAGGTGGACCGCGGGCAGGACTTGAGAGCCGACCTGCAGCGGGTCGAGGCGATGGAGCGGGCGGGCCAACTCGATCAGGCCCGGGCGGAGCTCGAGACGATGTTGGAGCGAACTCCCGCCCAGCCCGCCGTCATACTCGCGTACGAGCGGGTCATTCGTCGCCTGGGCAGGCTGGAGGACGCGTTGCCGGCCGTGCTCCGCGCCGTCGAGCTGGACTCGACGTCGGCGATCCTTCGCCAGACTCAACTCCGGCTGCTCTCCGACCTCGGGATGATCCGCGAGCTGGAGCGCGCCGGCGCGCGCTGGATCGACCAGGATCCTGAATTACTCGTTGCTTACCAGGACTTCGCCATGGCGCTCCGGCGCGTCGGTGAGCTTAGAAAGGCCGAACGCGTCCTGGTGCAGGGGCAGGGCCGGACCGGCCGGCCCGGCGCGCTCGCCGCGGAACTGGCCGACATCTATCTGGACCAGGCGCGTTGGTCGGCTGCGGCGGCCCAGTGGATCGGAATCATCGAGGAGTCGCCAGGCATGGGGTGGGACCTGGTGACCTACAGGATCGATTCGCTGGGGCCCCTCGCCGAGCGCGCCTCTTCCGCGATCCTGGAGTGGCTGCCCGAACACCCGAAGACGGAAGGCGAGCGTCGCCTTACCATCATCGCCTCGATCTACGCGGGTGAGCCGGGAACCGCCCGGGATGTGGCCGACGAGTTGATGGAGACGATGGAGCCGGATCAGCGCCGGCAGTTCGTCGGTCAGTTCTCCAGACTCGCTGCCGGTCGGGAACAGCCGGCGCTGGTCGCCTGGGCCTACCGCTTCCTGCTCCACGATATCCCCGACGATTCGTTGCGCTGGGATCTCGCGCAGCAGGTCGTGCACCACGATCTCAGCGCCGGTGACACCGCATCGGCCCTGAGCACGCTCGACCGCTTCGTCGACGCCGCTGAACCGGGCTCGCCGCAACACCGCTGGGCCAGCGGCTTGTGGATCCGCGTCGTCGCCGCCAACGGTGACGCCGACGATGCCGAACGGACGCTGGAAGAGTACCTGGCGCTGTACCCGGCCGACCGGGAGCTTCCCGCCCTCGCGCTGTCGGTCGCGGAAGGGAAAGTCAGGGACGGCCGACTGGAAGATGCGGCGCGCGTCCTCGATCTCGTTCCCGCCGTCGGCGGCAGTTCCGCGGCGGGCCGCATTGCGGCGATCCGCGGCTACCTGGCGTTGTACGACGGTGAATACGACGCAGCGCGTGCAGACTTCGACCGTGCGGCTACTACGCTGCGCGGCGCGCAGCGAAGCGAGGCGCTCCGTTTCCTCGGATTCTTGAGGAACGCCAACGAGCGCGAGCTGCAGGCGGTCGCGGCCGCTCACCGTGCCGCGCGCCAGGAGAAGTGGTCGGAGGCCTTCGACGCCATGTTGGACGGCCTCCAGGATTCGCCGCCCTCGGCCGCCCGACCGGCTCTCCTCCTTTGGACCGGCGAGCTGGGCATCAGGGCGGGATCGGTGAAGAAAGCGGAGCTCGCCCTACGCAGGATCCCGGAACGTTACCCGGAGTCGGGCGAGGCGCCGGTGGCGCTGATGGATCTGGCGGAAGCGCTCGCTCGTGCGGACCGCAAGTCGGATGCGATCGAGCTGCTGGAGACCTTGATCCTCGACTACCCGGATAGCGCGCTCACCCCGATCGGCCGCCGAAGGCTGGCCGAGCTGAAAGAGGAGGTACCGAAGTCTTGATACGCCGCCTGATGATGGGTCTGGCGCTCTGTCTGGCAGCGGCCAGCGCCGCACAGGGCCAGTACCTTTTGGCGCCCATGGACGACGCTCAGGCGAACCACCTGCGCGCCTACGGTCTCGCCTATTGGGTGCTCCAGCGGGGCGAGACCGTCGAGTGGTTCCTCAACTACCGCGCCGGTTCCTTCCTGCTTCCCGACGCGCCCGCGGTTCGGCGCGAGGCGGCCCTGCGCGGCGTCACGGTGGAGCCGTTGGCGGCGGCCGGGCTCTCGGCGATCAAAGCGGAGATCGAAGAGTCGAATATGGAGTCGGTGATCCTCGAGGCGGCACCGCGCATCGCCGTCTATGCCGTGCCCAGCTCGCGACCGTGGGATGATGCGGTGACCCTGGCCCTCACTTACGCGGGCATCGAGTACGAACGGCTGTGGGATTCCCAGGTACTCGCCGGCGAATTGAAAAGCTACGATTGGTTGCACCTGCACCACGAG
>JBDHAL010000072.1:0-14256 GCA_039588075.1 Gemmatimonadota bacterium
TACCCGCACCCTCGGTTCCGCTCTTCCTCTTTACGGATGAGAAGTTGCTGTCGCCGGGGGAGCTGGCCGGACAGCCAATGGCAGTCTCAGCGACGTTCTATCCGAGTGCCGGGTACAACACTTTCGATTGGAAGCTCGAGCTGGGAGATGAGGAGCTCAAGGATAGTTGCACCTATAATCTGCGGTTGGCCAGCGGCGGCACCACGTCTGTCAAACTCGAAGTAATACTGGACCAAGGCGGCCAGGAGGCCGTGCTGGCCACCGACACGTTTTCGGTCACCGAGCAGCGCTACGCGCAGTTTCGGGGTGCGATGGCGATGGCCGAGTCTGACCCCGAAAAGGGCGGCGAGGTCGTTCTGCGGTTGACGGCATCGGGGGATCCTTTTGGCGTCGGCTTAGGGCCTAAAGGTTCCAGCCTGAGCGTTTTCAAGGCCCCGGGACTTCCCGTCGTCGTCGAGGAGGAGAGAGCGAAGGCGCTAGGCTGGCTGGCCGCCACCAGCAAGTTTGGCTCCGAGTCCGATCTCTATACGCAGTTCCAGGGGCAGCTGGATACCGTTATCTCAGCCTGCGCCGATGCCGAGTGGGGCCTCGGCGGTGGGCTCACCACGTCGGAGCAGCCGTACCTGGTCAAATGGACGAACGGGACTTTTGCGGTTGAAGAGATCACCGTCGAAGCTGCCGAGGAGCTGGAGATTGGAGAGAGACATCGGACAGCGGTCAGCCGTCGCTCGACGACCGAGTTGGACTCAACTCAGGACGCACCGCTCTCGACCCCGGACGTAGGAGTGAGTTCTTCCACGGACGTTCTAAGTCGTGCGTCGTGCGCCGAGTTCAACTTGATCGTCGAGCGACGGCTGACCGCTGTCCGATGTCCAGTCTCTCTCAGCCTCGGAAACCCTGACCGGCGAGCTGGCCGGAGTCGTTCCGACCACCGGCGATGACTTGTATATTTTCCCGCTGGCCAGCTTCTCCCATAACCGGTAAATCCGTAGCCATGGTCGAAACGGGAACTCTCGACATCAACTGTGAGAGCTGCGGCGCCACGTTGATCCTCGAGCCGCATCTGCGAACGGCTGAATGTCCGTACTGCGACTCGCCCGCGGTCATCGAGCGGCCGACGTCGGAGGATCGCCCCGAGCCGGCGTTCGTCGTGGGATTCATCATCGATCAGGCGCGTGCTTTGAAAGCGGTTCGCCGCTGGATCCGCAGCCGCGGACTCTTCGCCCACTCCGGACTCAAAAAGGCGACGATCGCGAAGACGCGGGCGGTCTACCTGCCGACGTACCTGTACGGTGGCGTGGCGAAGACGGCCTACGAGGCCGACATCGGCGAGTACTACTGGGAGACGGAGACGTACACGACGACGGACTCGGAGGGAAACACGGTCACCCGGACGCGCACCGTCAGACGAACCGAGTGGCGGAACCTGCGGGGCCGGCATGAGACGTACGTACTCGACGTGGTCGTCACCGCGTCCAACGGCATCACCAACGAACAGCTGGCCAGCGTCGAGCCGTTCGACCTGCGCTCGCTCCGGAGATACACGCCTGCCGTGCTCTCCGGCTGGATCGCAGAGGAGCCGTCCCTCGGGCAGGAGGCGTGCCTGCAGATGGCCCGCGCCGAGAGCATAGAGCTCATCGGGGCGCAGCTGTCCGACTTCATGCCGGGCGACACGTATAGCGATCTGAGATACTCGACCGATATGCACGATGAAGTGATCGATCTGGTTCTTCTGCCGGTCTGGGTCTTCGCCGCTCGCTTTGCGCCCGACAAGCCTCCCGTTCGTATCATTCTGAACGGCCAGACGGGCAAAATCTCCGGGCGAGTACCGCGCTCCTGGAAAAAGATCGTCGGGACGGTGATCATCGCGGCCGCCATCGGCGTCCTGGCCTACCTGCTGATCAGCGGATTCTGATGACACCGCCCACCACGACCTGCGAGCGCTGCCAGAGCTGGCTGGAGAAGGGCGACCTGCGTTGCGCCATCTGCGGCCAGGCCGCAGCGCTGGAGACCGAGCGGCGGGTCGAGATCGAGATCGAAGTGCTGCGCTGCGATGGTTGTGGGGCGGGGGTCACCTACGATGCCGAGGTCCAGGCCCCGCTCTGCGCCTTCTGCGGCTCCGTCACACGCCTCGAGTCGCTAGAAGACCCGATGGAGCAGACGGAGTCGTTCCTGCCGTTCACTGTCGAACCTTCCAGCGCCAGCGCGGCGCTACGCCGCTGGCTGAGCGGTCTGGGCTGGTTCCGGCCATCCGATCTTAAGTCGGCGGCGCGTATGGAGGCGCTGCAGCCCCTCTGGTGGGTATGCTGGGCGTTCGATGCTACCGCGCTGGTCAGCTGGACCGCCGACTCCAACTACGGGAGCGGACGCTCCGATTGGGCGCCATTTTCCGGCCAGACCGAGATGGTGTTCGACGACATCGTCGTCTCCGCCTCGCGGGGATTGACCGACGACGAGACCTCGGTCCTTTCGCCGCTCTATGATCTCTCCACGGCGCAGCCATCGCCGGGCCGACAGGGCACGGGCACGATCGAGCATTTCGACGTGCAGCGCTCGCTGGCCCGGGCCCGGATCGCCGAGCACATCGGCAGCGTCGCCGATTCGAGGCTGGTCGAGGGCGTCATTCCGGGTTCCTCTCACCGCAACGTTCACGTCGCTCCCAGGGTCCGTAAGCTCGTTACGCGCCGCCTCGCCATGCCCGCATACGTGCTCGCGTATCGCTATGGCGACAAGCTGTACAGAGCCGTGATCTGCGGACAGAACTCGCACTGCGTGCTGGGCAGCGCTCCCTACTCGTGGGTCAAGATCCTTGGGCTGTCGGCGGTGTTTCTCGCGGCCGCGGCGGCTCTGGCCTACATCCTTGCCTAGTATTTGATCAACATCGGACAGCGGTCAGCCTTCGCTCGACCACCGAGTTGGACTCAACTAAGGACGCACGACTCTCGACGCCGGACGTAGGAGTGAGTTCTTCCATGGGCGTACTAAGTCGTGCGACGTGCGCCGAGTCTAACTTGACCGTCGAGCGACGGCTGAACGCTGTCCGATGTTCAATAAGTTGAGAACAACTTGACGTAACCGGCGTTGGTGTCTACATTCCCCTCAACACTTGAGGGGAACATGAAAGACACCGAGCTAAAGCTTCTGCAGGGAACGCTAGACGTCCTCGTGCTAAAGGCCCTGATCTTCGGGTCGCGCCACGGCTACGGAGTAGCCGGCTGGATCCGTGACACGACCGACGACGCGCTGCAAATCGAAGACGGAGCGCTGTACACGTCGCTGCACCGATTGGAGAAGCGCGGTTGGATCGAGGCGGAGTGGGGGCTGTCGGAGAACAACCGGAAGGCAAAGTACTACCAGCTGACGCGAGGCGGCCGCAAAGAGCTGGAAATGGGGACGAAGACCTGGACGCGGTACGCGGAGGCGGTGTTCAAGGTCCTGCAGGCGACGGAGGCGGGAGCGACGGCATGAAGAACATACTGGGTCTGCGCCGAATCTTCCGGATCGCGAGTGTTCGCCCGGACGTGGAAGGCGACCTGGACGCGGAGCTGGACTTCCACTTCGAAGCGACGATTGAGGATCTTAAGGGGCGGGGAATAAGTGAGGCCGCGGCCCGCGAGGAGGCACATAGGCGGTTCGGCGATCTGAGGAGCTACCGCAGGGAGCTGGAGGCGATCGACCGAAAGACGTGGGTAAAGAGGCGTAGAACCGAGTTTCTGTCAATCATGCGACAGAACATCGAGTACGCGGTGAGAGGGCTCAAGCGCTCGCCGGGTTTCACAGCGGCGGTCGTGGTCACATTGGCGTTGGGGATTGGCGCGAACGCCACCATGTTCGGCGTAGTGGACCGACTGATGCTGAGCGCGCCGCCGCACATAGTCAAACCGAATCAGGTTCGTCGCCTGCGGGTGGAGATGCGAAGCCCGCGCACGGGCAGGCTGTATAGAAACAGCACGGTATCCTATCCGGACCTGAAGGATTGGGAAGCGAGCGAGAGCTTCGAATCGGTGGCCGGGTATGGATCGGCCCAGCTGACGTTGGGGCACGGCACGGAAGCCGAGCGGGTGGAAGGGCTGAGCGTGACGGCGTCGTACTTCCCGCTGCTTGGGGTGCGGCCCCAGCTTGGAAGGTTCTTCGACCCGGCGGAAGATCAAGCGGGCGCCGCCGGCGTGGCGGTGCTCAGCCACGCGTTGTGGCAAAGTCTGTACGGGGGTGATCCAGGCGTGCTCGGGCGGCTGCTGCCTTTGGGCAAGGGCTCATACACGGTCATCGGCGTGGCGCCGCGTGGATTTACGGGTGTCGACCTGCAGCCGGTGGATTTTTGGCTGCCGATGCACGCCAGGACGGCCGAGTCGGGTTCCGACGAGTGGGTAGACGCCCGGCGCTACTACATCATCGAGACGATCGTGCGCCTGCGTCCCGGTGTGTCGCCAGAGGCGGCCGAGAGCGAAGCGACATACCTGCACCGCATCGGTCGCCGTGAGGACGCGGAGCGGGGTCGGTACGATCCGGAGGCGCGGATCCTGACGGCCCCGGTCCTTCGAGCTCGCGGGCCCGAGGTATCCGGCGTTTCCGTGGCGTCTCTCTTTCTGGCCGGTGTCTCGCTGGTCGTCTTGGTCATCGCCTGCGCGAACGTCGCGAACTTGCTACTGGCCCGAGCGTCGCAGCGGAAGCGCGAGATCGCGATCCGCCTCGCCATGGGTATCTCGCGCCGCCGCCTGGTGGGCCAGCTTCTCACCGAGAGCGTGCTGTTGGCCGGTATGGGAGGCCTGGCGGCGCTGTTGATCGCCATCTGGGGAGGCGGCCTGATGCGCAGCCTCCTGCTTCCCCACGTGGCGTGGATCGAGTCCCCGGTGAACCCGAGGGTGCTGGCTTTCACGGCCTTTGTCGCGTTGGCGACGGGGCTTTCGGCCGGGCTCATTCCGGCGCTGCAGGCCAGCCGCCCGAACCTCACCGATTCCCTCAAATCGGGCGCGCGGGAGGGAAGCGGCCGCCGCTCGCGGACCCGATTGGCGCTGGCGGTGACGCAGGGTGCGCTGTCGGTCGTGCTGTTGATAGGCGCCGGCCTGGCCGTCCGCAGCCTCAACAAGGTGAAGTCGGTGGATCTCGGGCTCGACGCGCAGAACGTGGTCCTCGCTCGGCTGGAACTGGAGCGGGGTCACGTTTCTGACGAGGAGTTGACACAGACGTACCAACTGGCGTTGCAGCGGCTGCAAGGCCACCCGGCCGTGGAGCACGCGGGCCTGATGACGGCGATTCCCTTCGCAACGAGCTGGGCCGAACAGATCTTCGTTCCGGGTGTCGATTCGCTCGCCATACCCGGGAACGGAGTCGCCTGGGGGAACAGCGTGACGCCGGACTTTTTCGCGACGCTACGCATTCAGATCCGCCAGGGTCGCGCCTTCACGGCTGCCGACGTCTCCGGAGGCGAGCCGGTGGCGATAGTGGATGAGACTATGGCGCGGGGTCTCGCGCCGGACGGGAACGCACTGGGCATGTGTTTCTCGCTCATCAGCAGGGACGAGCCGTGCCGGCAGGTGGTCGGCGTCGTTGGCGACAGTCGTCGTTATCGGGTCATCGAGGGGGAGACGTGGCAGTACTATCTGCCCCTGGAACAGGCGCCGGAGCACATGACGCCGAGCCTCCTGATTCGCGGGCGGATGGACCCGGTCCAGATCGTGCCCATCGTCAAAAGTGAGATCCAGGGCGCGATCCCGGATGTCAGGTTTGTGGAGACCTGGGCGTTCCAGTCCTGGATCGATCCACAGTTCCGTTCGTACCGCTTGGGCGCGACAATGGTCGGAGCTTTCGGACTGCTGGCCCTGATAGTCGCCAGCGTGGGGCTCTACAGCCTTCTCGCCTTCAACGTGGCCCGGCGGAGCCACGAGATCGGTGTACGCTCAGCCCTCGGCGCTTCGCGCGGCAAGCTCGTCGCGCTCATCCTGAAGGAGGCGGTAGGCGTGGCGGTCGTCGGCCTGCTGATCGGTCTGGGCATCGCCCTGGCGGCCGGCGGAAGCGTGGCGAATCTGATCTACGGCATTTCGCCGCGGGACCCGCTGGTGTTCGGGACGGTCACGGCCACGCTGCTGGCGGTGGCCGTAGCCGCCGGAGCGATTCCGGCGTGGCGGGCCGTGTGCATCGACCCAAACGTGGCGCTGCGCGTGGAGTAGAGACAGTGACCGGCTTCTTGGACATCGGACAGCGGCCAGCCGTCGCGCGACGACTGAACGCTGTCCGATGTCGAATCCGTACTAGGAAGCTGGTAGAACCGGTTACCTTCCCTTGTCCCAGGGCCCCACCTGCCTTATTTACCGGACCACGTATTAACGCCAACAGGAACAGCAGATGCGCGTAGGGATTGGCTTCGATATCCACCGCTTCGGCGAGGGGCGCCGGCTGGTGCTGGGCGGGGTCGAGTACCCGGGCGAGATGGGGCTTCTGGGCCACAGCGACGCTGACGTGCTGACCCACGCGGTGATCGACGCGTTGCTGGGGGCGGCCGGACTGGGTGATATCGGACGGCATTTCCCGGACACGGATGAGGAATGGCGCGACGTGTCGTCGCTGGAGATGCTGAGGAGGGTCCGCGGGCTGCTGGAGGCGGAGAACTATCAGCTGGTGAACGTGGATGTCTCGCTGGCGGCGGAACGGCCGAGAATCAGCGCCCGGGTCGAGGAGATGGGGGAGAGCCTGGCCTCGGTCTTGGGGCTCGCGCCGGGGTTCGTCTCAATCAAGGCCACTACCGCGGAGGGGCTGGGTGCGCTGGGGCGGGCCGAGGGGATCGCCGCCTGGGCCGTGGCGCTGATCGACCGGGTGCGGGAGCCGGAGTTCCCCAGAGGGACGGATGGTGCCTGACGGGCTGTTTCTAGCCCTGGAGGTCGGGATTCTGGCCGACTGGCTCGCCGACGCTCCTCAGGTGGAAACGATCCTTCAGAAACTGGCCGCGATAGCTCCTCATTGGATCTACCTGGCCGCTGGGGCCGGAGTCGCGATAGAGAACTTCTTCCCACCCATCCCGGCGGACACCTTCGTTGTTCTGGGCGCTTTCCTTTCCGTCGAGGGCGGAGCGACGGGCGTCGGGATCTTTCTGGTCACCTGGTCGACGAATACCGCGGCGGCGCTCCTCAATTACGGGCTGGCCCGTCGCTATGGCCGCCATTTCTTCAGCACACCGGTGGGCCACTGGCTGCTCAGGCCGCGGCAGCTCGAGCGCCTCGCCGCGCTCTACAACGCCCACGGGAGCAAGATCATCTTCGCCAGTCGCTTCCTGCCGGCCTTTCGCGCTCTCGTCCCCGTGTTCGCCGGAATCAGCCACCTGGCTTTCTGGCGAACGGCCATCCCGATCGTCTTGGCCTCGGCCATCTGGTACGGCGTCTTGACGTATGCCGGCGCGATTTTCGGGCGCAACTGGCGGTCGATCTTGGACGCACTAAACAACGTGAACTTGGTACTTCTGGCCATCGCGGCGATCGTGGGGATCGCGATGGCGGTCCTCTGGTGGAAGACCCGGCACCACCCGACGGACGCGGGCGGTGGTAACTCGGCTGATGGGTGATGGAAGAGGTCGGGCAGCGCTTTTACGTCGAAAGGTTCGAGGACTACCTGCGCTTCGAACGCGGGCTCTCGACCACGACGGCCGCCGCCTACTCCGCGGACCTCTCTCAGCTCATCGCCTACCTGGAGTCGGCCGATTTCGACACGCCGCACGGCGTGGATGCAAAAGATCTACGCGAGTTCGTCTACCAGCTGAAAGAATCGGGACGCGCACCTAGCAGCATTCGTCGAAAGATCTCCTCGCTGCGTAGCTACTTCGGCTTCTTGCAGGCCGAAGGAATCATCGACTCGGACCCCAGCGAGCTTCTGGAAGGGCCTAAGACCGGACGAAAGTTGCCCACCGTCCTGACGACGTCGGAGATCGCCGCCCTCCTCGACGCTCCCCAGGGAGAAACTCCCCTCGTCGTTCGCGATCGCGCGATCCTCGAGTTCATGTACGGCACCGGCGTTCGCATCTCCGAGCTTGTGACGCTGCGGATACGAGACCTGGACCTCAGCGAGCGCCTGGCACAGGTGAAGGGGAAGGGATCAAAAGAGCGGATCGTACCGTTTGGGGCCGTTGCCGTGGAGGCGCTCAACGCCTATTTGAGCGAAGCCCGGCCGGCACTCGTCGCCGCGGGGCCGCGAAAGGGCACGGGGGTCCTCTTCTTGGGTCGACGGGGGCGACCCCTGACACGGAAAGGGGCCTGGGATATCGTCAAGCGGAACGTCATCGCAGCCGGAATCCAGAAACGGGTGACTCCGCACACGCTTCGTCATACATTCGCCACACACCTGCTGCAGGGGGGGGCGGACATCGCCGCCGTGCAGGAGATGCTGGGTCACGCCGATATTTCGACGACCCAGATCTACACGCACCTGGACCGTAGCTACCTGAGCGAGGTGCACCGTCGCTACCACCCGCGCGCATAGAATACGTGCTAGGGCGGAAGTCATAATCCGTTGTGGCGTAGATAGATAGGCACGGAGCGCTAACAACGCATCTGGCCTGATCAAAGGGACCCCCAGGGGGTGTGTCCCGGGTGAGGACTTCGATTATATGAGCAACCGCAAGCTTGGGTGTGCGGGTTTGGCGATCTTCGCCCTGGGTTTGGCTTGGGGCATTCCGAACGCCTCGGCGCAGGAGGTGGAGTTTCTGCCGGGCAGCGCAGGGTTGCCGCTGGCGGACCAGGCGCTGAAACAGGTCTTGGAGCGCGGCCAGTACGTCATCATCCGGGTCGACACGGTGCTGGCGGCGGACGCGGTGATCTCGGGCGACGTGATCCTGATCCGGGCGACGCTACGCCTGGAGGGTCGGATCACGGGCGATGTGGTGGGGGTGCAGAGCGATATCTTCGCGCGTCCGGGGGGGCGGATCGACGGTGAAGTGACCGTGTTGGGCGGAGGCTTCTACGGGTCGTCGCTGGCATCGCTGGGTGGGCCGCCCATCGACGCCTCACGCTACGACTACCGCGTGGAGCAGCGCGAGGGGGGAGAGTACGTGATCACGGCGCCGGGCGGCGGCGCCGGCGTGCGACTGCCGGGTCGCTACGGTTTCCTGCTGTGGGACTACGACCGCGTGAACGCGCTGACGATCCCATGGGGCATCGATTTCTACCACGGGAACAAGCTGTGGCTGCCGAACGCGCGGCTGCGGATCCGCTACCGGAGCGTGAGAGAGCTGGTGGACGGGGACTTGGCGCTGGAGTGGCCGTTCGGCCGGCACGCGGTGACGCTACGTGGCGGGCGGACGGTGAAAACGAACGACGCGTGGATCAACGGCAATCTGGAGAACTCGCTGTACGCCTTCATAGCGGCGGTGGACACGCGCAACTACTACGACGCCCGCTTCGCCGAGGCGACGCTGCGCCTCGACTTCGGCACGACTACGCAGTGGACCAACGACCTCACCCTGGGCTGGGAACGCGATCGCACGCTGGACAACCGGGATCCCTTCTCGCTGTTCGAGAGCCGTGGCGGTTTCCAGGACAACCTGGCGGTGATCGACGCCGACGTGGCCAGCCTGCTCCTGAAGAGCGGTGCCCAGTTCTACGGGCACCAGCGCTACTCCCTGGATGTCGAGGCCAGCCTCGACTATGCCGACGGGGAGGTCGCCGGTGACCTCTCGTTTACCGTGTTGGGGGCGTCGTTCCTGGCTGAGATCAACACGACCGGCTCGCAGAAGCTCGTCCTCGAGGGAAGGGGCCAGGCTCCGCTGTCGACGAACGCTCCACCTCAGCGTTGGCACGCCCTGGGAGGTTGGGGTTCGCTTCCCACCCTGCGGCCGGTCGCGATCGCGGGTGACCGCATGTGGTGGGCCGCCGCGACCTACCGGGTCCCGTTCCGCATCAGAGAAGGAGTTGGGGGCCGCCTGGTCCCCTGGCTGCAGTACGCGGCGGGCAACGCCTGGAGCGACGACGCGGCACGACCCTCAGCCACGCACAACCTCGGCGTGGGCCTCTCGGTGGGCCCGCTGGCCGCCGCCGTCTACACGGCTCCCGGCGATGACTTTCACACCGTTTTCGTCCTCGGAATCGACCGCTATCGCTAGGGCATGACAGCCCCTAACGGCCAGTTTTGACAAAGATTTACTGGCTTGTTATCATTAGTGGCGTGAAAATTGCTCAGAGCGCCGGATCCTCCAGCGGCCGCCCCCAGCCGGGGGGCGGGAAAGCGGCGTTCTCGGGGTCACGCGATAGCGGCTCGCCTCTTCGAGACTCCCCCGAAAACAGCGCGTTCCGGACGACCTAGGTGCGAGTCGAACAGATCTTGGAAGGAAGGGAAGATTACATATGAGTGAACGATCCGGTCCTGCCAAGATGATCTTCATCACCGGCGGCGTCGTCTCCTCTCTAGGGAAGGGGATCGCCGCCGCCTCTCTTGGTAGGCTGCTGGTCGAGCGAGGCCTGAAGGTAACCATCCAAAAATTCGACCCCTACATCAACGTCGATCCCGGCACGCTGTCGCCTTTCCAGCACGGCGAGGTCTATGTGACGGACGACGGAGCCGAGACGGACCTGGACCTGGGCCATTACGAGCGGTTCATCGAAGAGTCCCTCTCGCAGGCGAACAACGTGACCACGGGCCGGATCTACCAGGACGTGATCACGAAGGAGCGTCGCGGCGAATACCTAGGGTCGACGGTACAGGTGATCCCGCACATCACCGACGAGATCAAGGGTTGCGTTCGTCGCCTGACCCCGAACTACGACGTGGTGATAACCGAGATCGGCGGAACGGTGGGTGACATCGAGTCGCTGCCGTTCCTGGAAGCTATTCGCCAACTGCGCGGCGACGTCGGACCCGAGCACACCCTGTTCATCCACCTCACGTTGATCCCGTTCATGGCCGCCGCCGGCGAGCTGAAGACGAAGCCGACTCAGCACTCGGTCAGAGAGCTGATGGAGATCGGGATCATGCCGGACATCTTGATCTGTCGGACCGAGCACGAGCTGACGGAAGAGATGCGGCGGAAGATCGCCCTGTTCTGCAACGTGAAAACGGAAGCGGTGATCGAAGCGCGCGACGCGGACTCGATCTACGAAGTACCGCTGATCTTCCGCAAGCAGAAGCTCGATCAGCTGGTGATCGAGAAGCTGCGCCTGGATGTCCCGGAACCCGACCTGACCGAGTGGAAGAACCTGGTCGAGCGGGCGAAGGATCCGTCAAAGGGAAAGGTACGGATCGCCGTCGTCGGCAAGTACACGGAGCTGGTGGACTCGTACAAGTCGATCAACGAAGCCCTGACTCACGGCGGCATCGCCAATGACGTCCGGGTCGATATCGGCTGGATCTCTTCCGAAGAAATCAACGGCCCCGAGGACGCGAACCGGCTGTCGGAATACGACGGCTTGCTCGTTCCGGGCGGCTTTGGCGTGCGTGGCGTGGAGGGCATGGTCCGGGCCATACAGTGGGCGCGTGAGAACCGGCTGCCGTTCTTCGGAATCTGCCTCGGCCTTCAGTCGGCGATCATCGAGTTCGCGCGCAACGTCTGCGATCTCGCGGAGTCACACTCCCGCGAGTTCGCACCGGAGTGCTCCGATCCGGTCGTGTCGTTGATGGACTCGCAGCACCAGGTCACCGACATGGGCGGGACCATGCGGCTCGGCGCGTACCCGTGCCAGCTCGCCGCCGGCTCTCGGGCGGCGGCCATCTACGGCGTCCAGGAGATCAGCGAACGCCACCGCCATCGTTACGAGGTCAACAACGCGTACCGCGACGTCTTTTCGGAGAACGGGATGAAGTTGAGCGGCCTGTCGCCGGATAAGATGCTGGTCGAGGTGATCGAAATGCCGGCGCACCCGTGGTACGTGGCGACGCAGTTCCACCCCGAGCTGAAATCGCGGCCCGCGCACCCTCACCCGTTGTTCGCTTCGTTCATCGAAGCGGCGTTGCGACACCGGGGCGAGCAGGGAGCTGACGAGCTGAAGGCCGTCGGGGTAGGTGAGTGAGGGGGGCTCTCACACATGTCGGATTTGCTGGACCTGTTCCGGCCGCCTGGCGGCTTCTTCCTCATGGCGGGGCCGTGCGTTCTCGAGGATGAGCGCACGAACCTCGAGGTAGCCGAGGAAGTCGCTCGCATCGGACAGCGGTTCGGCATACCCGTGATCTTCAAGGCTTCCTTCGACAAAGCGAACCGGAGCAGCATCGCGTCCCCCCGCGGGCCGGGGCTTGATGAGGGGCTGCGGCTGCTCGCGCAGGTGAAGTCGGAGACCGGTACTCCTGTGGTCACCGACATCCACGAGCCCGTTCAGGCGACGGCCGCGGCGGAGGTGGTCGACGTGCTGCAGATCCCGGCCTTCCTCTGCCGGCAGACGGACCTGGTGGTGGCGGCGGCGCGAACGGGGCGACCGCTGAACATCAAGAAGGGTCAGTGGATGGCCCCACAGGACATGGCCAACCAGGTGGAGAAAGCGCGCGAGGGCGGCGTGGTTGGAGTGGCGGTCACCGAGCGCGGCAGCTCGTTTGGTTACCACAACCTGGTCGTGGACATGCGTTCGTTCGGCGTCGTGCGTGAGACCTGCGGATGCCCGGTGGTCTTCGACGCCGGCCACTCCGTCCAGCTGCCGGGCGGCGCCGGGACGAAGAGCGGCGGCGAGCCCCGGCACATAGGAGCTCTGGCGGCGGCGGCGATCGCCGCGGGAGCCGACGCGCTCTTCGTCGAGGTGCACCCGGAGCCGGCTCGAGCTCTGTCGGACGCGGCGAGCGTGCTGCCACTCGGTCAACTCGAGGGCGTGGTGGCTCGCGCCCTCGCCGTGCGAAGCGCCCTCGACTCGGTTGGAGAGCCAGGTGGCTGAGGCCGCGCGGCTCCCAGTGGATGTCGCGTCGGCCGTCAGGCTGGTCGTCCTCGACGTGGACGGGGTGATGACGGACGGCGGCATCTACCTGGGTGCCTCCGAGGCAGGAGAGACGGTGGAGCTGAAACGTTTCGAGATCACCGACGGGCTGGGCGTGAAGCTGCTGCAGCGCGCCGGCATCGAGGTGGCGATCGTCACCGGCCGCCGTTCCGAAGTGGTGGCGGCGCGCGGTCGCGAGTTGGGGATCGAAGAGGTACACCAGGACCCCGGTGCGGAAAAGCTGCCCATCGTTCGGGGCATGTTGGAGCGGAAGCGGTTGGATTGGGACGCCGTGGCGTTCCTGTCCGACGACCTGGCCGATATCCCGGTGCTGCGCCGCTCGGCTTTGCCGGTAGCCGTGGCCAACGCGGTGCCGGAAGTTCGCTCGATCGCCCGCTGGCATACGAGCCGGCCCGGCGGAGCGGGTGCGGTGCGAGAGTTCGCGGAGGCGTTGCTGAAGGCGCGAGGAGATTGGGAGAGAATCGTGGGCGAGTACCTCGATGAACGGGAGGACGGCGATGGATCGGCATGAGCTGATCGAAGCCGCCCGTCGCGTGGTTCGCCTCGAAGCCGAGGCCGTTCGCAGGCTGGAAGAGCGCATCGATGACAACTTCGCCAGCGCCGTGGAGATGCTGGCCGATCTCAAGGGCCGCGTCATCGTTTCGGGCGTCGGAAAGTCCGGGATCATCGGGCGGAAGATAGCGGCGACGTTCACATCGACGGGCACGCCGGCGTTCTTCCTTCACCCGGTGGAGAGCCTGCACGGCGATGTGGGCTTGATCATGCGTGAGGACCTGTTGGTCCTGATCTCCAAGAGCGGCGAGTCGCAGGAGCTCTTTGACCTGGTTCGCGTGGTGAAGCGGCTGGGCGTTCCGATCATCGGTTTCACAGGCGAGCCCGACTCGGCGCTCGCCGAGCACTCCGATGTCGTTTTGAACGTGGCCGTCGAGGAAGAGGCGTGCCCTCACGACCTGGCGCCCACGGCCAGCACGACAGCGACGTTGGCGATGGGCGACGCTCTGGCGGTGGCCGTCTTGAGCAAGAAAGGTTTCGGGCCGGACGACTTCGCCAAGCTGCACCCGGGCGGCGCCCTGGGACGGCAGCTGTTGCCCGTCTCCGAGGTGATGGTCAGCGAGGATTATCCGTCGTTGCCCCGGGACGCCACGCTGAGGGAAGCGATGGTGGAGATCGCATTCAAGCGGGGAACGGTCCCCATCGTGGATGCGGAGAAGAAGATCATCGGCGTCATCACGGCGGGCGACCTTACCCGGTTCGTGGACAACAAGGAGGAATTCTTCCATCGCCAGGTGTGGGAAGCGATGAACGCGACTCCCAAGACGATCAGCGTCGACACGCTCGCCGCCGAGGCCGTATTCCTGATGGAGAAGCA
>JBDHAL010000073.1:0-13583 GCA_039588075.1 Gemmatimonadota bacterium
ACAGGTGCTGGTCCCGGTTGATGATGTCGACCTTCGGGTTCGGCGTTATCTGTCGGGCCGTAACCGCGCCCGGCTCGTTTACCACCAGCTCCAGCCGCGCCTCGTCCTCGCCTCCGACGACGCGGAAGACCAGGCCCTTGAACTGCTGGATGATCTCGTGAACGTCCTCCACGACGCCGGGGATCGTCTGGTGCTCGTGCAACACACCGCTCGCCCGAAACGCCCATATCGCCCAACCGGGCAGGGACGAGAGGAGGATTCTCCGCGTCGCGTTACCCAGCGTCTGTCCGTACCCCCGCTCGAGAGGCTGGATCAGAAACTCCGCCCGGCGACCGTCCTCGGATACTTCGCTGATCTCCACCCGCTCGGGGAGCACCCAGCCACGTAGTTCTATCTGCACTTTGTCGGCCTCCCTGTGATCGCGGCCCAATCATCGGCCGCGGCGCCCGCCCGAGAGCAGGCACGCTCGATCTATGGCAAACTATTCCCTATTTCGAATACAGCTCGACGATCAACTGCTCCTGGACCGCCAACGGTATGTCGGCCCGAGCCGGCTGCTCGGCCATCCGGCCACTGAACTTCTTGTAGTCGGCCGTCAGCCAGGAGAGCAGCCCGTCGCCGCCGCGCGAATCCACGGCTTCCTTGATCAGCGGCATGTCCTGGCTGCCCGGCCTGACCGAGACTTCCATCCCCGGCTTGACCACAAAGCTCGGGATGCTGACGATCCGGCCGTCCACCATGATGTGACGGTGCCGCACCAGCTGGCGCGCCGCCTTGCGCGACGGGCCGAAACTGAGGCGGTAGACGACGTTGTCCAGTCTCGTCTCCAGCGCCACGATCAGGTTGTCGCCGGTCATGCCCTGGTCGCGGGCCGCCTGGACGAACATGTTCCTGAACTGGGCCTCCTGGAGACCGTAAATGCGGCGCACCTTCTGCTTCTCACGCAGCTGAACCGCATACTCCGACTGGCGGCGACGCCGCATGCGCGCCAGGCCGTGCTGACCCGGCGGGTAGTTGCGCCGCTCCATCGCGCACTTTTCGGTGCTGCACCTCTTCCCTTTCAGGAAGAGCTTCTGCGCTTCACGTCGGCACAGTCTGCAAACCGGTCCTGTATACCTTGCCATGTACCTTAGTAGTGTTTTTGCGCCTCAGACACGCCGCTTCTTGGGCGGCCGGCAGCCGTTGTGAGGAATCGGCGTCACGTCACGGATCGAACGGATCTGCAGGCCCGATGCCTGCAACGCCTGGATGGCCGACTCGCGGCCGGAGCCGGGGCCCTGGACCCGCACGTGTACCCGCTTCATGCCCATGCTGATCGCTTCCTTCGCCGCATGCTCGGACGCCACCGTGGCCGCGAATGGGGTCGACTTCTTCGATCCCTTGAAACCCGACTTGCCGGGGCTCCCCCATACCACCGTGTTGCCCTCCATGTCGGTGATCGTCACGATCGTGTTGTTGAACGTCGCCTTGATGAAGACGATGCCCTCGACACCGACGTCCTTCTTCTTCTTCGCTCCTGCTGCCCTCTTCTTCGGAGGCATCCTGGTTTCCCTGTCTCGATCTGTGGTCTGCTACAACGCCCGGCGCTCGGTTACTTACGCGGCGTCTTCTTCTTGCCCGCTACCGCCCGACGCGGTCCCTTCCGCGTCCGCGCGTTCGTATGCGTGCGCTGCCCTCGTACCGGCAGCCCACGGCGATGGCGGATCCCTCGGTAGCTCCCGATGTCCATCAATCGCTTGATGTTCATCGAGACCTCCGTCCGCAGCGCTCCTTCGACCTTGAAATCGGCCTCTATGATCCGCCGAACCTTGTTGACGTCCTCGTCCGACAGCCCGTGCACCCGCATGTCCGGGTCCACTCCCGTCTGCGCGAGGATCTTCGCCGCGCTCGTAGAACCGATCCCGTAGATGTAGGTCAGGGCTACGGCCACGCGCTTGTTGTTCGGCAGGTCGACGCCGGCGATTCTTACCATCTTCCCTAGCCTTGCCGCTGCTTGTGTCTTGGGTTGCGCTTGCAGATGACCCGGACGACTCCGCGTCGCCGAACCAGCTTGCAGTGCTCGCAGATCCGCTTAACGCTTGATCTTACCTTCACTTGCCACCTTCTCCGACTTTTTTGGGCCAGCCTAATAAGATATTCCAGCCGCCCCGAATATCAATGGCGCCGCCCGGCTGGCCCGAATCCCCCGAAAACACCTGTTTGCCGACTCATTTGTAGCGATACGTTATGCGTCCACGAGTCAGGTCGTAGGGCGACAGCTCCACCTGCACCTTGTCTCCAGGCAAGATCCGGATGTAGTGCATGCGGATCTTGCCTGAGATGTGGGCCGTGATCTCGTGGCCGTTTTCAAGCTCGACCCTGAACATGGCGTTGGGCAGAGCTTCGACCACGGTTCCGGTCATCTGAATCGATTCTTCCTTGGCCACCGGCCCGTCCTCTCCTCAGCCTGCCTTAGAGGGAACCACGGTTAGCACGCGCGGTCCGTTCTTGGTCACGGCGACGGTGTGCTCGAAGTGGGCTGAGATCCGCCCGTCGGCCGTGACGACGGTCCAGTCGTCGCCCAGCGTTTTGATCTCGCGGCCCCCCAGATTGAACATCGGCTCGATGGCCAGCACGAGTCCGGGGTGCAGCTTCAGCCCATCACCCGGTCGGCCGAAGTTGGGGACCTGGGGCTCCTCGTGCGGCCGGCTTCCGATGCCGTGGCCGACGAGTTCCCGGACGATGCTGTAGCCCGCGTCGGTGCCGACCTGCTGGATGGCGGCGCTGATATCGCCGATATGCGAGCCGGGCCGAGCCGAATCGACGCCGCGGCGCAGGGCCTGCTTGGTTGCGTCGAGCAACTGCCGCGCTTCCGGCTCGACGGAACCTACGGCGAAGGTCAACGCGCCGTCGCCGTAATAGCCTTCATAGCAGACGCCGACGTCGACGCTCACGATGTCGCCGTCTTTGAGGATCCGGTCGGGCGCCGGGATTCCGTGGACGACCTCATGATTGATGCTCGTGCACAGCGTGGCCGGGAAACCGTAGAGCCCCTTAAACGCCGGAGTCGCGCCATCGTGGGCGCGGATATGCTCCTCGGCAAAGTCGTCCAGCTGGCCCGTGGAGACGCCGGGCCGGACGGTCTCTCCCAAGCGGTCGAGCGTGTCAGCGACGATCTCGCAGGCGCGCGCGATGAGCTCGATTTCCTCTTCCGTCTTCAGCGTGATCAAGAGCAACCTACAACGCCTAACAGTCTCTCGAAGACTTCCTCGACTCCACCAATTGCCCTCAGCGAATGCAGCGGCACCGGCCCGGCTCCGTACCACTCGAGCAGCGGTTCGGTGCTCTCTCGGTAAACCCGCAGTCGGTTACGGACCGTATCCTCTCTGTCGTCCTCTCGCGTCACGACTTCGGCGCCGCAGTTGTCGCAGATCGAATCCGCGGCCGGCGGATCGAAATGGACGTTGTAGACGGCGTCGCAGGCCGGGCAGACGCGCCGGCCAGCGAGGCGGCGAACCAGCTCCTCTTCCGGAACGTCGAAATAGACGACCGAGTCGAGGGCCAGGCGGCGTTCATCCAGCAGGGCCCGGAGTCCCTCGGCTTGAGCCACCGTACGCGGGAAGCCGTCGAGGATGAAGCCGTTGCCGGCCTCGGGCGATCCGATCGCATCGCGCACCAACCCGAGCACGACGCCATCGGGAACCAGTTCGCCTCTATCCATGTAGCCCCGGGCTTCCCGACCGAGCGGCGTACCGTTGCGCACCGCTTCTCGCAGGGTGTCGCCCGTCGCGTACTTGGGGATCGCACAGCGGGCGGCCAGCCGATCCCCCTGGGTGCCCTTGCCGGCACCGGGAGGGCCCAACAAAACGGTATTCATGCGACAGCCGCTGTCGCCGGCTGAGGCTCTCTCCGAAACCGGGTCACATGTACCTCTGACGTCCCCGATACTTCACGCGCCCCTTCTTCATGAAGCCCTCGTAGTGCCTGATCAGCAAGTGCTGCTGCATCTGCTGCACGGTATCGAGGGCGACGCCGACCACGATCAACAGGGCCGTCCCACCGAAGAAGAAGAGCTGAATGTCGAACCAGTTGAAGATCAGGAACGGTACCAGCGCGATTGCCGCCAGGAACAGCGAGCCCGGTAGGGTGATACGGTTGAGGACGTACTCGATGTATTCCGCCGTTCTTGCACCTGGCTTCACACCCGGTATGAAAGCGCCCTGCTTGCTCAGGTTCTCCGCGATATCGACCGGGTTGAAAATGATCGCTGTATAGAAGTAGGTGAAGAATACGATGAGAATCGCGTAGGTGATGTAATAGGCCGTATTACCCGGCTGGAACAGTTCCGAGATCGCCGCCAGGGCCGGGATGTTCGAGAACGAAGCGATGGTTCCCGGCACGACGATGATCGACTGTGCGAAGATGATCGGCATCACGCCGGCCGAGTTAATGCGCAGCGGGATGAACGACTTCTGACCTTCCCGCACGCGGCCCCGGCCCACGACCTTCTTTGGTATCTGAACGGGTATCTTTCGAGCCGCCATCGTCACGGCGACCGTCCCGGCGATCACGCCCACCATCACGACGAGCAGGGCTATCAGCTTGAAGGAACTGATCGTGCCCACGTTCAGGGCCTCGAACGTTCTGGCGACGGCGTTGGGAAAGCCCTCGATGATTCCGAAAAAGATCAGCAGCGACATCCCGTTGCCGATACCGCGCTCGGTGATCTGCTCGCCCAGCCACATGATGAACACGCCGCCGGCGGTCAGCGCCAGCACGGTGATCAACCGGAAGGTCCAACCGGGGAGCGGGACGATGGGACTCTGAGCGCCGCTCTGGCTCTCCAGGAAGATCGAGTACCCGTAGCCCTGGAGGATGCACAGGACCACGGTGGTGTAGCGCGTCCACTGGTTCAGCCGTTTCCGCCCCTCCTCGCCTTCCTTCTGCATCTTCTCGATGGTGGGGAAGACCGCGGCGAGGAGCTGGAACATGATGCTGGCGGAGATATAGGGCATGATGCCCAGCGCGAATATGGTGGCGCGCTGGAGTCCGCCGCCGACGAACATGTCATAGAGGCCGAACAGGGTTCCCTGGAGCGCGTTGGCCAGATCTCTGAGGGCCACCACGTCGACGCCGGGCACGGTGATGTGGGCACCGAGTCGATAGAGCGCCAGAATGCCCAGTGTGAAAAGCAGCTTCGACTTTAGCTCGGGTGCGCGGAGAAGACTCTGAATCGGGTTCGCCATCAGTCGGCCTCGTTCACCTCGCCACCTGCTTTTTCGATCTTCGCACGCGCCGTTCCGCTGCAGGCGTGAGCGGTGACCTTGATGGCCCTGGCGATCTCACCGTGGCCGAGCAGTTTGACGGGCCGGCGCAGCGAGCGAATCAAGCCGGCGGCCTTGAGCGCCTCCAGTGTCGCCTCGTCGCCCTGGACCCGTTCGAGGTCCCTGACGTTGACGACCTGGTACTCGACGCGCTTGCGCGGTGCGAAGCCACGCTTGGGCAGACGCCGCTGCAGCGGCATCTGGCCGCCCTCGAACCAGGGCGCGGTCGAGCCGCCGGAGCGTGACTTCTGGCCCTTGTGGCCTCTGCCGGCCGTTTTGCCAACGCCGGAACCGGTGCCGCGGCCGCGGCGCTTCGACGCGCGCTTGGTGCCCTTGGGACGACGTATCGATTCCAAGTGTGACATCTACTTCAGGATCCCTTCTCAGCTTCTTCAGCAGGTTCCACCTCGATGAGGTGCTTGACATGGAAGAGCATGCCCCTGACGGCCGGGTTATCCGGCTTGATGACCGTCCGCTGGTGCCGGAGGCCGAGGGCCTCCAGGGTGCGGCGGATCTTACGGGGCGCTCCGAGCCCACTCTTGGTCTGACGGACTTTCAGCTTAGCCACGACGTCCTCCCGGCAATTCCTCCACCGGAATGCCACGCTCCCAAGCGGCCTGTTCGGCCGTCACCAACTGGCTCAGCCCCTCCATAGTGGCCCTCACCATGTTGACCGGGTTGTTCGAGCCGAGGCTCTTGGTCAGGATGTCCTTGACGCCGGCACACTCGAGGACGGCGCGGACCGGGCCTCCCGCGATGACGCCGGTTCCGGGACCGGCCGGGCGGAGCATCACCTTGCCCGCGCCGTGGTGGCCGGTGATCTCGTGGGGGATGGTGCCGTGACGAACGATAGGCACCTCGACCATGGCGCGACGCGCCTGTTCGAATCCCTTGCGTATCGCCTCGGCCACCTGGTTCGCCTTGCCGAGCGCGGTACCGACGCGGCCCTTCTGGTCGCCGGCGGCGACGAGGGCGGTGAACGAAAAGCGCCTGCCGCCTTTCACCACCTTCGCCACGCGATTGATGTAGATGACGTTCTCGACAAACTCCGTCTCGCGGGGCCGCTTGTCGCGTCTCTCTCGTTTCTCCCGACTATCCCGCTGGTTGGCCACTAGATCCTCAGACCTCCTTCGCGTGCGCCTTCAGCGAAGGCCTGCACGCGGCCGTGGTATGGATATCCGCCACGGTCGAAGACGACTCGCTCGATACCCTTCGCCTTGGCACGCTCGGCCATCACCTGCCCGGCGATCTTGCTCTGCGTCAGCTTCCGCTTGTCGTCCTCCACCTTCGACTGGACTTCCTTCGCCAGGGTGGATATCCCCGTGATGCAAACGCCCCGGTCGTCGTCGACCAGCTGCGCTTCTATATGCCGCAGCGACCGACGTACGACGAGGCGGGGACGTTCGGACGTTCCCCTGATCTTCTTCAGGATGCGCGCGTGGCGGCGCTGCCGCGCCACCGATCGCTGCTCCGCTTTGCCTTTCGGCCTCTTACGCTTCAGTGCGATTATTGACATGACATGACATGACCTGAAGTGCCATCCTCAGATGGCCGTCTTGCCCGCCTTGCGGCGGACCTGTTCACCCTGATACCTGATCCCCTTGCCCTTGTAGGGCTCCGGAGGACGAAATGCTCGGATCTCGGCGGCCGCCTGTCCGACCTTCGCCTTGTCCACTCCCGAGACCGAGACCAGCGTCGGCGACTCCGCCGCCAGCGTGATCCCATCCGGCGGATCGTACGTGACCGGATGCGAGTAGCCGACGTGGAAGCGCAGCGACTTGCCCGCCGCCTCCGCCCGGTAGCCCACTCCGACGATCTCCAGTTTCTTCTCGAAGCCCTCCACCACGCCCTTCACCATCGACGCCAGCAGCGAGCCGGTCAGCCCGTGCAGGGCACGGTGATCGCGGCGCTCGGTGGCTCGGTTCACGCGCAGTGTGCCGTCCTCGCTGATGATCTCCATCGACGGGTGGAACTCGTTCTCGATCTCACCCTTTGGCCCCTTGATCTTGACCCGGGTGCCCTCGACGGTCACCGTTACCCCGCTGGGTATCGTGATTATCTGTCTGCCTACACGGGACATCGTTAGATCTCCGACGCCTCAGTTCACGACCGCGAGGAGCTCGCCGCCCACTCCGGCGGCGCGGGCTTCATGATCCGTGAGGATCCCGCGGCTGGTCGAGAGAATGGCCACTCCCAGGCCACCGCGCAGCAACGGGATCTCGCTCTTGCCGACGTAGCTGCGCCGTCCCGGCCTGGAGACGCGCCGCAACTCCCGGATCACCGGCCTGCCGTCAGGCGTGTACTTGAGGTACAGACGAAGGAATGTGTTATTCCCGTCGTCGAGCACCTTCACGCTGTCGATGAAGTGTGCCTCCGCCAGTTTCTTGGCGATCTCGACCTTCATCTTGGATAGCGGGACATCGACTCGCTTGTGGCCCGCGTGGAGCGCGTTGCGGACGCGCGCAAGCATGTCCGCAATCGGATCAGTCATCGTCATCGCGATTCACCTACTACCTATCTTCGGTAGTCTCTCTGCGTTACCAACTGGCTTTCCGTACGCCCGGGATCTCGCCGTTCAGCGCCATGCTGCGAAAACAAATTCGGCAAAGGCCGAACTTTCGCAGAAACGCCCGCGCCCTCCCGCACCTGCGGCACCGATTGTACGCGCGAACTCCAAACTTCGCCTTCTTCCTGTTCTTCTCGATCAGTGCTTTCCGCGCCATCGCTTCACCACTTCATTATTGAACGGTTCTCTCTATACCAGTACCGGGTCCACGCCGCGGAAGGGCATACCCATCTCGCGCATGAGAGCCAGCGCCTCGTCGTCCTTGTCGGTCGAGGTCACGAAACTGATATCCATCCCATGGACCTTCTGGATCCGGTCGTAATCGACCTCCGGGAAGATCACCTGCTCCTTGATGCCGAGCGTGTAGTTGCCGCGACCGTCGAACGAGCGCGTGGAGAAGCCGCGGAAGTCGCGGATTCTCGGTACGGCCACGTTGATGAAGCGATCGAGGAACTCGTACATGTGTCGGCGCCGCAGCGTGACGCTGACGCCGACCGGCATCCCTTCACGCAGGCTGAAGTTCGAGATCGCCTTCCTCGCCTTGTTCACTATCGGGCGCTGGCCGGTTATCACGGTCAGCGCCTCGACCATCGAGTCGAGGAGCTTGGGTTCCTTCGGCGCTTCGCCCACACCGATGTTGATCACGATCTTTTCTAAGCGGGGAACCCTGTGCGCGTTCTCGTGACTGAACTCCTTCACGAGCTTCTGCCGTACGGTACCCTCGTAATGCTCTTGCAGTCTCGGCTTCATGATATCGTCGCCAACCCTGGTCAGCCTTCGGGAATCGGAATCGGCGTCTGGCACCGAACGCACAGCCGCTCGAGCGTGCCGCCCGGGTCGTGCCGCCTGTGCACGCGCGACGGCGAGCTGCAGTGCGGGCAAACCAGCATCACGTTCGATGCATCGACGGGAGCCTCGAACGTAACGAGGCCGCCTTCCGGGTTTGCCTGCGACGGCCGCTGGTGGCGCGTGCGCATGTTGATCCCCTCGATCACCACGCGGTTCTTCTTGGGGATCACGCGCAGAACGCGTCCTTCCGAACCCTTGTAGTTGCCGGCAATGACGGCAACCTGGTCTCCTGTACGAACGTGCATATCGTTATACCTGAACCACTTAGACGACTTCGGGGGCCAGCGACACGATCTTCATGAACCGCCGATCCCTCAACTCGCGGCCTACCGGGCCGAAGATTCTTGTCGCCCGGGGCTCGCCCTGGTCGTTGATGAGCACCGCGGCGTTGTCGTCAAACCGGATGTAGGAGCCGTCCTTGCGGCGCTGCTCCCGGGCCGTACGAACGACAACCGCCTTGGTGACTTCGCCTTTCTTCACGGTGCTGGTCGGGAGCGCGTCCTTGATCGTCACCACGATGACGTCGCCCATTCTCGCGTAGCGGCGCTTGCTGCCGCCGAGGACGCGAATGCAGAGCGCTTCCTTCGCACCCGAGTTGTCCGTAACTCGAACTATGGTTTCCTGCTGAATCATCGTTGGACTCGTCTATCGAGTGATCGAGATCACCGTTAGTTACTGCGCCTTCTGAACGACCTCAACGAGCCGCCAGCGTTTCTTCTTGGAGAGCGGACGTGTTTCGACGATGCGGACCACGTCGCCCTTGCTCGCCTGGTTCTCCTGGTCGTCGGCGTAATACTTCTTGTGGCGCTTGACCTGCTTACCGTAAAGCGGGTGGGCGAAGCGCCGTTCGACGCTAACGACGATGGTCTTGTCCATCCCATCGCTCACGACGGATCCAACTCGCGTCTTGCGCTGACCTCGAGACATGCCTCGTCAATTCTCCTTGGAGTCGCGAGCGGCAACCATCTCGCGCTCGCGCTTGATCGTCTTCAACCTAGCGATGTCGCGCCGCAGAGCATTGATCCTCGAGGAGTTCTCGAGCTCCTCGTAGGCACTCCGCATGCGAAGGTCGAACAACTCGTCGGCGAGTTCTTCGATCGTCTGGGTGATATCGGAATCGCCCATCTCGCGAACTTCCTCGGGCCGCATCAGAAACCTCCTCTGGTCCGGCTGAGGAAACGGGTCCTGACGGGCAGCTTGGCGGCGGCGAGTTCCATCGCGCGCTTGGCCACGTCCTCTGACACGCCCTCGAGCTCGAACATGATTCGACCCGGCTTCACGGGCGCGACCCACGCTTCGGGGTTGCCTTTACCTTTACCCATGCGCGTCTCGGCCGGCTTCTTGCTAATCGGCTTGTCGGGGAAGATGCGTATGAACACCTTGCCGCCGCGCTTGATGTGCCGGGTCATAGCGACACGGGCCGCCTCGATCTGTCGAGCCGTGATCCAGGCGCGTTCCAGCGTCTGGAGCCCGTACTGGCCGAAGGCGACGCTGTTGCCGCGATTCGCCTTGCCTCGCATGCGACCCTTCTGCTGCTTTCGCCACTTAATGCGTTTTGGAGCCAGCATCAGTCTTCCCTAACGTCTATTAATTCCCACGGCCACCGCCGCCGGCCGTGTAGGTACCACCCTTACGCTCTTCTACAACCTCGCCCTTGAAGACCCAGACCTTCACACCGATGGGGCCGAAGGTGGTCTTTGCGGTGGAGATAGCGAAGTCGACATCGGCGCGCAGCGTGTGCAGGGGTACACGCCCCTCGTGATAGCCCTCGGTGCGGGCGATCTCGGCGCCGCCGAGGCGGCCGCTGCACTGGATCTTGATGCCCTCGGCGCCCATGCGCATCGCCTGCTGGACGGCGCGTTTCATCGCCCGGCGGAAGGCGATCCGCTGGACGAGCTGGAAGGCGACGTTATCGGCGATCAGCTGGGCCTCGATCTCGGGCCGCTTGATCTCTTCGACGTTGATCGCGACCTCGGACTTGGTGAGCACGGCCAGCTCATCACGCAGCTTGTCGACCTCGGCGCCTCGCTTGCCGATCACGACGCCGGGGCGACCGGTGTTGATCGTGACGACGATCTTGCCCGGCTTGCGCTCGATCTCGACCGAGGAGATAGCGGCGTGCCCGAGCCGCGCCTTCAGGTAGTTGCGGATCTTCTCATCCTGCTCGATGAGGTCCGCGAAGCTACCCTCGGCGTACCAGCGCGACTTCCACGGTTTGACGACTCCCAGACGGAATCCGAGAGGGTGTGTCTTCTGCCCCATGCTACTCCTTCCGGTCCACGACCACGGTAACGTGGCTCGTGCGCTTGCGAATTGGGCTGGCGCGACCCATGGCCCGTGCCCGCCAGCGGCGGTGCGTGGGACCTTCGTCAACGTAGGCGCTCTTGACGAAGAGTTCGTCTGCGTCGATCCGCTCGCCCTGCTCGTCCGCCTTGTACAGCGCGTTGGCCACCGCGGACCTGAGCAGTTTCTCGACGGTCTCGGCGGCTTTCTTCTGATTGAACTTCAGGATCGCGTACGCGTCATTAACGTCCTGGCCGCGGATCAGATCGGCAACCAGACGCATCTTGCGCGGTGACTGGCGTATGAACCTGGCAATAGCCTTTGCTTCCATCTTATCCGACCTTCGCCCGCTTGTCGGCGAGTTTGCCGCTGTGACCGCGGAACAGGCGCGTGGGCGCGAACTCGCCCAGCTTGTGGCCCACCATGTTCTCGGTGACGTAAACGGGGATGAACTTGTTCCCGTTGTGGACGGCGAGCGTGTGCCCGACGAAATCGGGGGTCACGGTCGAACGCCGCGACCACGTCTTGATCACGCGTTTTTCGCCACTCTCGTTCATCATCGCGACCTTCCGAATCAGGTGGTCGTCGACGAACGGGCCCTTTTTTACGCTTCTAGCCATAACCGCTCCGGCTCTCAGCCGAGTTCTTACTTGGTTGCCTTACCGCGGCGCCGACCGCGAACGATGAGCTTATTCGATTTCTTGTGGCGGTCGCGGGTCTTCCGACCTTCCGGCTTGCCCCAGGGGCTGACCGGCGGCCGGCCGCCCGAGGCCTTACCCTCACCACCGCCCAGCGGGTGGTCGACGGGATTCATCGCCACACCGCGGACCTTGGGACGCCGCCCGGCCCAGCGCGTGCGACCTGCCTTGCCCCAAGAGACATTCTCGTGATCGACGTTGCCCACCTGGCCGATGGTGGCCATGCAATCGCGCGGCACCATGCGAACCTCGGTGGACGGAAGCTTCAGCGTTACGTGCTTGCCTTCCTTGGCCACGACCTGCGCGGCGCCCCCGGCGGAGCGAACGATCTTGCCGCCGCGGCCCGGAGTGAGCTCGATGTTGTGCACCGAGGTGCCCAGCGGGACCTCCTTCAAGGGGACGGCGTTGCCGAGGCGAATCTCGCTGCCCGAGCCGGCCATGATCTTGTCGCCGACCTTGAGGCCACGCGCGTGGAGGATGTAGCGTTTCTCTCCGTCGGCGTAGTGAATCAGGGCGATATTAGCCGAGCGATTCGGATCGTACTCGATTGCTGCCACGTTGCCGGGAACGCCCGCCTTGTCGCGCCGGAAATCGATCCTGCGATAGCGTCGCTTGTGTCCGCCGCCGCGCCGCCGCATGGTGATGTGACCGTGATGATTCCGGCCACCACTCTTCTTTAGGGGCTCGAGCAGCGACTTCTCAGGCCGGTCGCGCGTGATCTCATCGCCTTTGACAATCGACCGAAAGCGCGCGCCCGGTGTTATCGGCTTCAGCTTCTTGATCGCCATGCTAGAGCCCTTCGAATATTTCTATCGTTTCGCCTTCGGCCAGCTTCACAACCGCCTTCTTCCAGTTGGGCTGTTTGCCGAGGTGCTGTCCTCTACGACGCCACTTGCCACGCTGTTGCGATGTTCGCACGTGCTGCACGTGTACGGAGAACATGTTCTCGACAGCGTGCTTGATCTCGTGCTTGTTCGCGTCCCGATCCACCTCGAACGTGAACTGGTTGTCGTTCATCTGACCAGCAGACGATTTCTCGGTGATGATGGGGCGAACGAGGATCTTTCGCGGATCACGCATCGCCGCCCTCCTCCGGTTCGGCCGCTTCGGCCGCCGGCTCCGCTACTTGCTTGGCTTCCGCCAGTGCGCTCTCCTCGATCAGCACCGAGTCGGCCCACAGAACGTCGTAGGCGGACTCTGTCCCGAACCACCGCACTTCCACGTTCTGGATGTTGCGAGTCGAGAGGACCACCGTTGGACGGCTCCCGGCTGTCAGGATCAAGACCTTCTGGTCGCTCACTTCGAGCTTTTCCAGCAACCTGACGACCTGACGGGTCTTGGGACTCTCCATCTCCAGGTCCTGAATCACGACCACGCGGTCCTCTGCGGCGCGCGCGTTGAACGCCGATCGTCGCGCCAGGCGCCTGACCTTCTTGGGCAGGTCGTGCCGGTACGATCGGGGGCTCGGCGGGAAGACCACGCCACCGCCGCGCCAGATCGGCGAGCGAATGGTGCCGGCGCGGGCGCGACCTGTTCCCTTCTGTCGAAAGGGCTTGCGACCGCCGCCTCTTACCTTACCGCGCGTCTTGGCCGCCGCCGTGCCCTGGCGCTGGTTGGCCAGGTAGGCGTTCACCGCGGCGTACATCGACTCCTCGTGCACAACGCCGTCGAACGGATCGGCCGGCAGCTTCTTCTTGCTGCCCGCCTTACCGTCGGCTTTGTAGTACCGGGCCGTGAGTTGTGCCGTCATCGTTCGCTCTTTATTGCTTGCCTATGAAAACCCAACCGTTCGGAGCACCGGGAACCGAGCCCTTCACGAACAACAGGTTCCGCTCCGCATCGATCTTCACGACCGTCAGATTCCGGACCGTCTTGCGCGTCGTA
>JBDHAL010000073.1:13620-15878 GCA_039588075.1 Gemmatimonadota bacterium
GTCGTACCCATGTGGCCGCCCATCCGCCGGCCCTTGATCACCCGAGACGGGTCGGTTCCCGGCCCGATCGACCCGGGAAGCCGCTGCTCCGGGTGGCCGTGCGACTTGGGGAACCCGGCGAAGCCGTGCCGCTTGATCACACCCTGAAACCCGCGTCCCTTCGTCTTGCCAGTTACCTTCACACGTTCGCCCTCGGCGAAGATCCCGACGGTCAAGACCTGGCCGACCCGCATGCCCTGCTGAGCGTCTGCGGCCTGCGCCTCCGCACCCGTGTCCTCGTCGTTCTCCGCCGACTCCGCCGGCGGTGTCTGGGGCAGCGGCGTGTGCGGGTCGTCGGCCAGCCGGTCGTCGCCGGCGAGCTTGAACTCGCGAGTTATCGCCGGCACGTAGTCGAGGCCCGCGCGCTCGGCGTGCCCGACCTCGGGCTTGATGCTGCGGTTCGGCTTCTTTTGCCCGTACCCGAGTTGCACCGCGCCGTACCCGTCGCGATCCGGCGTCCTCACCTGGACGACCGGGCATGGACCGGCCTGGATCGCCGTCACAGGGACCGCGGTCCCATCGTCGGCGAACAACTGGGTCATGCCGATCTTTTTACCTATCAGACCTAACATTTCAGTTTTCGGTATTCAGTCATCAGTAGTCAGCGCTCGGTATGCACGGTTCCGGTTTCCAGTTACCGATCACCGAACCCCCTAGTCTACCTTGATCTCGACATCGACACCGGCCGGTAGATCGAGCTTTGTCAGCGCATCGACCGTCTGCGGCTTGGAGTCGAGTATGTCGATGACTCGCTTGTGTGTCTTCAACTCGAACTGCTCGCGGGACTTCTTGTCGACGTGAGGGCTGCGCAGCACCGTCCAGCGCTGCCTCCGCGTCGGCAGCGGGATCGGCCCCTTCACCGTCGCGCCGGTCTTCTGAGCCGTTCGGACGATGTCCGCCGCCGTCTGGTCGATGACCGCGTGGTCGAAGGCCTTCAGTCTTATGCGAATGTTCCCTGACATGTCAAAACCCAATCTAAGTTACCGGTTACCGGTCACCGGTTACCGGTCACCTCTCTCCCCTACTCCAGTACCTTGGTGACCACGCCGGCGCCGACCGTCCGACCACCCTCTCGAATGGCCCCTCCTCCATCGCGATCTGGGTGATCAGCGTGATCGTCATCGTCACGTTGTCTCCCGGCATCACCATCTCCACTCCATCCGGCAGTACCACCGCCCCCGTCACGTCCGTCGTCCGGAAGTAGAACTGCGGGCGGTAGCCTTTGAAGAACGGCGTGTGCCGACCTCCTTCGTCCTTCGTCAGCACGTACACCTCTCCCTCGAACTTCGTGTGCGGCGTGATCGAGCCCGGCTTCGCCAGCACCATCCCCCGCTCGATCTCGTCCTTCTCCGTCCCGCGCAGCAGCAGGCCCGCGTTGTCTCCCGCCACCCCTTCGTCCAGCGTCTTGCGGAACATCTCGACGCCCGTCACCACCGTCTTCTTGTGGGCACCCAGGCCGATGAACTCCACCTCTTCGCCCACCTTCACTATCCCTCGCTCGATCCGCCCCGTCGCCACCGTCCCACGGCCCGTGATCGAGAACACGTCCTCCACCGGCATCAGGAACGGCTTCTCCACATCCCGCTTCGGCTCCGGTATGTAATTGTCCAGAGCCTCCAGAAGCTCGTCGACGCTCTTCGTCTCTTCCGCCCCCGGCTCGCCGCTCTCCAGCGCCTTCAGCGCGCTCCCCTTGATCACCGGTAGCTCGTCGCCCGGAAACTCGTACTCGTTCAGCAGGTCCCGTACCTCCAGCTCCACCAGCTCCAGTAGCTCCGGATCGTCCACCATGTCCACCTTGTTCAGGTAGACCACGATGTACGGTACGTTCACCTGACGCGCCAACAGCACGTGCTCCCGCGTCTGCGGCATCGGCCCGTCCGCCGCGCTCACCACCAGCACCGCTCCGTCCATCTGCGCCGCGCCCGTGATCATGTTCTTCACGTAGTCCGCGTGACCCGGACAGTCCACGTGCGCGTAGTGCCGGTTCTCCGTCTCGTACTCCAGATGCGCCGTCGCGATCGTGATCCCACGCTCGCGCTCTTCCGGCGCCTTGTCGATCTGATCGAACGGTACGAACTCCGCCATGCTGCGCTTGCTCTGCACCTCCGTGATCGCAGCCGTCAGCGTCGTCTTGCCGTGGTCGACGTGGCCGATCGTGCCCACGTTTACGTGCGGCTTCGTCCGCTCAAACTTCGCCTTTCCCATTCTCTACTCGCTCC
>JBDHAL010000074.1:0-37510 GCA_039588075.1 Gemmatimonadota bacterium
CAAGTCCGTCGAGGACCCGTCAGAGCGTCTCGGGAAGATCGTCTTCGGTAAAGGCCGCGCGGCCGAGGCGTCGTGGAGGATGCTCGCCGCGACCCTCTCGTACGCGGCCATGCGCGTGGGCGAGATCTGCGATGACGTGTCGGCGGTGGACCGGGCGATTAGCTGGGGCTTCAACTGGAGCACGGGACCGTTCGAGGTTTGGGACGCCCTGGGCTTCCGCGCCGTCACCGAACGCCTCAAGGCAGAGTCGTACCCGCTGCCGGCTTGGGTCACCGCGTTGTACGACGGCGGCGCCGAGTCGATCTACCGCCGTGAGAACGGTTCGCTTCAGGCGCCCACGGCCGAGGCGGGCGCGCTGGCACCCGTGCCCGTCGATCTGCGGGTCTACGAGTTCGAGATCATGCGTCGGGCGGGGAATGAGATCCGCCGCAACGCCGGGGCGAGCCTGCTGGACCTGGGCGACGGCGTGTTGGGGCTGGAGTTCCACTCGAAGATGAACGTCATCGGCCAGGACACCATCTCGATGATCATGACGGCGTGCAAGGAGGCCGAGACCCAGGGGCAGGCGCTGGTGGTGGCCAATTACGGAGAGAACTTCAGCGCCGGCGCCAACCTGATGCTGCTGCTGATGGAGGCGCAGGAGGGTAACTGGGACGAGATCGATGCCATCGTCCGCCAATTCCAGGCGGCGACGAACCGGCTGGAGCAGTGCGCTGTCCCGGTGGTGACGGTCCCGCACGGTCTGACCCTGGGCGGAGGGTGCGAGGTGACCATGGCGGGCAACGCCGTCCGTGCCGCCGCCGAGACCTACATCGGCCTGGTGGAAGTGGGCGCCGGTGTGGTACCGGCCGGCGGTGGGTGCTTGCGACTCTACAAACGAAACGTGGCCGTGCTTCCCGACCCGTCCGACGTCTACCCGGCCCTCCGTAAGACCTTCGAGACGATCGGCATGGCCAAGGTGGCGACGTCAGCCGAAGAGGGACGCGACCTGGGCTTCCTGCGGCCCCAGGATACCTGGTCGATGAACGGCGACCATCGGGCGGCCGACGCCAAGGACCTGGCGCTGGGCATGGCCCGCGCGGGATTCGAGCCGTCGTTGCCCGAGCGGGAGATCCCGGTGATGGGCGCGGCGGGAGTGGCGCTCGTCGAGTCGGTCCTCTTCAACATGGAGGAGGGCGGGTACATCTCCGAGCACGACCGGAAGATCGGGCGCGAACTGGCGCGGATCCTTTGCGGTGGAGACATACCCGGCCCGACGGCGGTGTCGGAGCGGCACCTCTTGGATCTGGAGCGGGAGAGTTTCCTGCGGTTGTGCGGAGAGCGGAAGAGCCTCGAACGCATGCAGGCCATCCTCAAGACAGGCAAGCCTCTGCGCAACTGACGGCAGTAAGGAGAGAGTTATGCGAGACGTGGTGGTGGTCCTGGCGCTGCGGACCCCGGGCGGCCGGGCGAAGAAAGGGACCTTCAGGCAGACGCGCCCCGACGATCTGGGCGCGGCGGTGATTCGGGCGCTGCTCGAGCAGGCGCCCAACCTCGACCCGGCACGGATCGACGATGTGGTGCTGGGGTGCGCGATGCCCGAGGGGGAGCAGGGGATGAACGTGGGCCGCAACGTCGTGCTGCTGGCCGGGCTGCCCGACAGCGTGCCCGGGATGACGGTGAATCGGTTCTGTTCCTCGGGATTGGAGACGATCAACCTGGCCGCCGCCCAGATCGCGCTGGGCCAGACGGACGTCGCCATCGCTGGCGGCGTGGAGTCGATGACGCTGGTGCCCATGGGTGGGGTCCGTTACCTGCCCAACCCGACCATGATGGCCGACTCTCCCGGCACGTATCTGGGTATGGGTCTCACCGCCGAACGGCTCGCCGAGCGCGACGGGATTGCCCGGGAGGCACAGGACGCCTTCGCGTTTGGCAGCCATATGAAAGCTGTCGCGGCGCAGAAGGATGGGCGGTTCGACGGCGAGCTGGTGCCGGTGAAGACATCGGTGAGCGAGCCGGGCTCCAATGGCAAGCCGGTGGTGCGGGAAGTAGTTCTGGACCGGGACGAAGGGCCGCGGGTCGATACCACTTTGGAAGCGCTGGCGAAGCTCAGGCCCGCCTTCAAGGCGGACGGCACCGTCACCGCCGGGAACGCGAGCCAGATGACCGACGGCGCCGCCGCCGTGCTCCTGACGACGCCGGAGATCGCCGCCGAGCTCGGGCTCGCGCCGCTGGCCCGCTGGGTGGGCTACGCGGTGGCGGGCGTGCCGCCCGAGATCATGGGGATCGGCCCGGTCGAGGCGGTCCCGAAGGTTCTGGACCGCGTCGGGCTGAAGCTCGCCGACATGGATGTCATCGAGCTGAACGAGGCGTTCGCGGCCCAGAGCCTGGCCGTGCTCAAGGGCCTCGGCATCGATCCCGAGGACCCGCGCCTCAACCCGAATGGCGGGGCCATCGCCTTGGGCCACCCCCTGGGCTGCACCGGCGCCAAACTCACGGCCACGGCCCTGCACGAGTTGCGCCGCCGCAAGGGGCGCTACGCTATGGTGACCATGTGCGTCGGCACCGGTATGGGTGCCGCGGGCATCTTCGAAGTCCTGTAAGTGCGCGCCAGCGCGGAGAAGATCGACATGTCCAGCGAGAATAGCTATCCCACCGGCGGCCAGTTCCTCCTGGAGGACAGCGCGCCGGGCGATGTCTTCACCCCGGAGGACTTCGACGAGACCCAGCGGATGATCGCGGACACCGTCCGCGAATTCGTCGAGCGCAACGTCATGCCGCGCCGCGAGGAGATGGAGTTCCAGAAGAAGGTGGAGCTGGGTAAGCTGCTGTTGAAGGAAGCGGGCCAGGTGGGCCTTCTGGCGGTGGACGTGCCCGAAGCCTACAGCGGCATGGGCGCGGACAAGGCGACCGTCATGCTCGTCACCGAGCTCATCGCCTGGTCGGGGAGCTTCGCATCGTGGCACGGCGCCCAAACCGGGATCGGCACCCTCCCCATCGTCTACTTCGGCACGAAGGAACAGAAGGACAGATACCTACCCCGGTTGGCGACCGGCGAGCTCGTGACGGCCTACGCCCTCAGCGAGCCGGGCGCCGGCTCCGATGCGCTAGCGGTCCGGACCGCCGCCGTCCTCAACAAGGAGAAGACGCACTACATCCTCAATGGCACCAAGCAGTACATCACCAACGCCGGCTTCGCCGATGTGTTCATCGTGTTCGCCAAGGTGGACGGCGAGAAGTTCACGGCGTTCATCGTCGACCGCGATTCCCCCGGCCTGAGCATCGGTCCCGAGGAGAGGAAGATGGGGATCAAGGGCTCCTCCACCTGCGCGGTGATCCTGGAGGACGCTGCAGTTCCCGTGGAGAACGTGCTGGGCGAGATCGGCCGCGGGCACGTGGTCGCCTTCAACATCCTGAACGTCGGCCGCTTCAAGTTGGGCGCGGCCACGGTGGGCGGCTGCAAGGCCGCTCTCGAGCACGCGGTCCCCTACGTAAAGGAGCGGCACCAGTTCGGGCGCCCGCTCAGCGATTTCGGATTGATCCGCGCCAAGATCGCCGATGTCACCGCCCGCACCTTCGTATCGGAGTCGATGGTCTACCGCACCGCCGGCCTCATGGACCGGGCGATCGCCAGCCTGGACCGCGACGCGGAGGACTTCCACGGCAAGGTCATCGAGAAGGTCGAGGAGTTCAGCATCGAGTGCTCGATGATCAAGGTCTTCGCCAGCGAGGCCCTCGCCCTGGCCGCCGAGGAAGGGCTGCAGATGTTGGGCGGCTACGGCTTCTGCGAGGACTATCCGCTGGAGGAGATCTACCGGGACGAGAGGATCAACCGAATCTTCGAGGGCACCAACGAGATCAACCGGATGCTGATCCCCGGAATGATCCTTAAGAAGGCGCTCAAGAAGGAGCTGCCCCTCTTCGCCGCCGCCAAGCAGGTGGCCGAGGACTTGTTAGGCCCGCCGTCCTTCGAGGAAGCCGGCGAGCCGGAGTTCCTCGAGGAAGAAGCCAAACTAGTCACCGCCATGAAGAAGGCCTGCCTGGCCGCCCTCGGCTTCGCTGCCCAGAAGCACGGAGAAAGCGTAAAGGACCAGCAGGAGGTCCTCGCAGACGCGGCGGACATGATCATGGAAACCTACGCCTGCGAAAGCGGACTGCTACGCGCACTCAAGAAGGCGGCAAGCGACGGCGAGGAAGCTACCCGTCTGATGGCGGACATGCTGACGCTCCACGTGCACGACGCGATGGACCGCGTGGCGGTCTGGGGCCGGAACATTATGGCCCAAACCGCCGAGGGCGACGAGCTGCGGACCATGTTGGCGGGGCTGCGCCGGCTCACCAAGCACGTCCCGGTCAACCGGGCGCAGCTCCACGACGCGATCGCCGAGCCGATCGTCGAGGCGGGTCGTTACGAGGTGTGATATTCGCCGCTAGGCTGCCATGGACGGTGTTGAGCCGCCCTCCTGGTAGAGCCAGCCTCCGGCCAGAGCCGCCAGCACCACCTGCGCCAGCCCCACGATCGTGCTGACCACGTATAGCTTGGTGGGAAAGAGACCCATCGGCGCTTCGGCGATCGCGTGCATGAAGAACAACAAGAACCATACGGCGGCACCCGTCATCGCGGCCGTCTGCGGCCCGGGTCCGAACCGTGGTCGCACCGCCGCGTACAGCCACACCAGGAAGATCCCCATGACGAAATCCCACGCCACGAACAGCGCCATCATCGCCCCGCCGGGCTCTTGCTTGCCGAGCCCCTCCAGGGCCGCCGCCATATCCGGGGCGAGCCACCACCCCCAGAGCACCAAGTCGACGACGTTGAGCACCGCCCCTGCGAGCAAACCGCCCAACACAACACGGCCCCAGTTGATTCTGCTCATGGCAAAACCTCCGGCGTGAGTGAAATGGGTATTGGTGTGAACGGGGCAGGGTAGTACCCTCGCGGCTCAGCGTCAATCCTCTCTGCTACCGCCTCTGGACAGGAGCGGGATTCATGCAGCTGACGATCTCGCTTGGCAGGCGGGCGCCGTCGGAATCCGATATGCCGCTCAGAACCAGGAAGGCCCAGTCGTTGTAATCCGCGAGGACCTTGAAGATTCCATCCCCGGCGTTGATGTCAACAACGATGCCGACGTCCAGGGCGTCACCGTCACCGTTCCAGTCCCAGCCCGGGCCCGGTGGGTTCCCGCAAACACCCTGGGTTTCATCGAGATCGTTTTCATCGAGCGGCGGACGCACCCCGATGGAGTAGTCGAGAACACCGTCGCCGGGCGGCGTGCAGTCGTCGTCGATCCCGGGGAACTGGTACTTGTAGTTCATCACGGAATTGTAGTTCGGTTTATAGTTCGTATTCTCGAATCCTCCGTGGCGTAGGTCCAGGTTGTGTCCGAGTTCGTGCACGATCGTGTTGGCCACGTTCTTGTCAGAATTGGAGCAGTAAAGGGACACGATCAGGTCGTCTCCCCATAACTCGGCCTGACCGGAACTGTTACTACTGGTGTTGTAGCGATGGGGAAGCATCGTGTAGTGGAAGTAACCGTCCCTGTTCGAGTTGAAGTTGGCGCTCTTGTAATCGAGGAACTCCGAGCCGCTGACGCCCGAGGAAAGCACGCCGTCGGGATCGGCGATGAGGTTGCCGCCGGTGAAAGCGCCGCCCTGGCCGTAATCGTGAATGTAGTTGATGCCGGTCGAACCGTCGGGGTTATTTACCGGTGCATTCGCGAACGTCGCGGTCACCATTGCGATCGTGGCGGCCGTCGGGCGGTGTGAGTGAGAACCGCACTGCAGGGCGTCGTCGAACCAGTCATACTCGACCAGGATATCCTGCCGAAGCGGACTGACCCCCATAAGGGGCAGGTCGAGCCCCGCCAGGGTACCCAGGACCTCGTCGCCATCGCGGATGGCATCGTCGTCCGTATCGGGGTCGTTCGGGTCCGTGCCCGTGTCGAGCTCGCTCACGAAGACCTGTGTGTTCGTCTCCGCGCAGTCGGGTAGACGATCTCCGTCCGCGTCCTCGGGGCTGCTCAGCGTGCAGCCGAATACCTCGAAGTCCCCGTCACT
This sequence comes from Gemmatimonadota bacterium, assembly GCA_039588075.1. Classification (GTDB taxonomy): domain Bacteria; phylum Gemmatimonadota; class Gemmatimonadetes; order Palauibacterales; family KS3-K002; genus JBDHAL01. The sequence continues at coordinate 6,040 of JBDHAL010000074.1, forward strand.
TTCGTCGTACACGGTCCCGTCGCCCAGGTCCGTGATCCGGACCCTGAAATCGCTCCCGTTTTCGTGGTTGCTTGGTATCGTCCACGAATACGTGCCGTCGTTCGACGTGTTGTCCGAGATCGTCGAGTGCAGGCTGCCGCCTTTGTACAACTCGATCGCCACCGAGGCCCCGGCATGCTCGCTCGCCCACGTGATGCTGTGTGTCGTCCCAATTTCCCACGACTCGCCACCATCCGGCGATGTAACCGTGATCAGCGGAATCGGTATCAACTCGAACGTCGCCGTCACGCTCCACGCCTGGTCCATCGTCACCTGGCACGTCCCGGTACCGCTGCACCCTCCTCCACTCCAGCCGCCGAATGTCGAACCACTGCCGGCCGCCGCAGAGAGCGTAACGATCGCCAGGTCGGCATAGTCCTCGGTGCAGTCACCGGCGACTGAGCCGGCCGTGATCGTGCAGTCGATGAGTCCATCGGACGCCGTAACGGATCCGCTCCCATCGCCCGACCCGAACACTTGAAGTTGACGCAGCAGGCTGAAGGTCGCGGAGACGATACTGTCTTGCGTCATGCTGACCTCGCAAGACGAGGGACCCGTCCACGTACAACCTGCCAGTGAGAAGAGCGTCGACCCGCTGGCCGCCGCAAACTCGAGTGCCACGAGCTGGCCCACGGGGAAGGTCATCGAGCAGCTTCCAGACACGGAGCCGCCGGTGATCGAGCAGTCGATACCCGACGGCGAGCTGGTGATGGTTCCGTTTCCGGAGCCTCCCACGTTTACAGTCAACAGATACCCGGGGACCTCTGTGACTACGTTCGACCAATCAGAGCACGCCGGCCCGTTGCACGCTTGGATCCGGTAGCTGTACGATTCACCCGGCGTCAATCCGGCATCCGTGTAACCCGCGATGTTCGCATCCGGCGTGGCGATCTGGCTCCAGTTACCGCTACCTACTCGACGTTCCAGACGGTACTCCGTCTCACCGCTCACATTCGTCCAGCTCAACTCCACGCTCGCACCCACTACACTCGCGCTCAAGGTCGGCACTGCCGGTATCAATATGAATGTCGCCGTCACGCTCTGTGCCTGGCTCATCGTCACCTGACAGATACCGGTACCGCTGCACCCTCCTCCGCTCCAACCCTCGAACGCCGAGCCCGCATCGGCGGCCGCCGTCAAGGTCACCTGCGTTCCTTCGTCGTACAACTCGCTGCAGTCATCACCGGCAGCCCCAGCGGTGATCGTGCAGTTGATGCCGGCCGGCGCACTCGTCACCGCACCATTCCCGGTTCCAGCACCTTCCACCGTCAACTCGTGCTGCGGATCCGTGGTGGCCGAGTCTTCGTTCGACCAGTCGGAACAGCCGCCGGTGTTACAGGCGCGAACGCGATAGGTGTAGGCGGTGTTGGGACTGAGTTCCGTATCTCTGTAGCTCTCGGTGTCCGCAGCGAGTGTGGCGATCTGGGTCCAGCCGCCGCTACCGATGCGGCGCTCGATGCGGAACTCGGTCTCGTTGTCGCTGTTGTCCTGCCACGTGAGGTCGACGGCGCTCGTGCCGTCCGCGGTGGCGCTGAGGTTCGAGGGGTCCGAGGGCGGAATCTCGCTAATCTGGGCGAGTAGCGTGACGGATGCGTATGCCTCGACTCCCCGAACCATCACGTACCAGTGGCCAACCGCGGGGTTGGGGAGTTCACACACTTCATCGTTTGCGGGGAGGCCGGATGAGCAATCGAAACCAGATGCCGTCGGAACGTCACCGAAGCGGATGTACAAGCTGACGTCACCTGTTCCACCCGCGGTTGTCACCCGAAGCACGGTGCCGGATGCAGCATTCGCCGTCTGCCGCGTCGCCGAGGCGCTTCCGGGAGGAACGGTGAACCTGAAGAACCGGTGGCTGCCGGCGTCCCCTGAAAGACCGGTAGCCGGCACGCCATCCTGGATATCTTCGACGCCGAGAACAATCAGCCTGGCGCTTTCCGATAGGGCGCCCGAGGACACGGTAACGACGGCCTCCCCTTTGCCCACGGCCGTCGCCAGACCCGCTTCGCTTACGTGAACCACGAGCTCGTTCGAGGACCTCCAACTCAGACCCGGTACCTCGTGCCCGTTGGCGTCGGTTGCCGCGCCGGATAATCGCGTAGTATCGCCCACGAAGATGAGCGTATCTAGCTGTGGGCTCAAGGAGATGTTGGTGGCCACCTGGTCCACGACGAGCGTCGCCCGGCCGACGATCCCGTCGGCCGAGGCCGTTATGGTTGTCCTCCCAACCCCCATCGCCGTTGCAGTACCCTGCTCGGTGACCTCAGCCACGGCCTCGTCGTACGCTTCCCAGTCGAAACTGATATCAGCCAGCTCGCGCCCTTCTGCGTCTTGTGCCGTGGCGGTGAATTGTATGGTCTCACCGATCGAGTGTGCGTTGTATGAGGAAGGGGAGACCGTCACAGTGGAGACCTTGGTGTCTCCGGGCCCGGTGATCGGTGAGTCGGAGCAGGCGAGCCAGATGAGCCCGAAACCAAACATGATCGCGATGGAAGTGACGGGGATCCGTCTGGTGCTCATTTCGCCTCCGGAACCGAAAAAAGCGAGGGCAAGCCGCAAAACACTTGCAGCGCAAATCAGCCGTGCCGGACTGCATCTGTGTGGTTGGGGCTGACCTTACTCTAAGGAAGACGAGCGGCGTTAGAAAGGTGTCAGGCTGGGTGCCCTTTGGGGGGCGCCTAACCGAGCACCACCCGGACCTGGTGCTCGCGTCCGTCGTCGGACAACGGTACGAGCGCCTCTCCCGGGAGCGGCGTTCCGTCCAGGCTGACCCCGGATACCCCCCGGCTGACGCCCTTGGGATTCTCGACGGTGATCCGGTAGAGCGTGTCGCCATGTCGGTAGTTGATCGCGAAGCGCTTCCACCCCCTTGGAATGCACGGATCGATGCAGAGTGCGGCACCTCGCTTCCGGAATCCGAGAATCCACTCGAGGCCGGCGCGGTAGAGCCAGCCCCCGGCGCCGGTGTACCACGTCCATCCGCCTCGTCCCACGTGGGGAGGTTGGGAATAGACATCCGCGGGTACGGCGTACGGTTCCACCTTGTAGCGGTGAACGTCGGCGCGGCTGCTGGCGTGGTGGATGGGGCTCAGCAGGTTGAAGAGACCGACGGCCTTGTCCCCCTCGCCCAGCATGGCGAAGGCCACGACGGACCAGATCGCGGCGTGGGTGTACTGGCCGCCGTTTTCCCGGATGCCCGGGACATACCCTTTGATGTATCCGGGGTCGAGATGTGTCTTGTCGAAAGGAGGCGCGAAGAGGGGCAGAAGCCCGTCCTCCCAACGGACGAGCCGTCGCTCCACCGATTGCATGGCCTGGCGCATCCGCTCCGTCGCGCCGGCGCCGGAGATGACGGCCCAGGACTGGGCTATGGAGTCGATCTGGCACTCGTCGTTACCCGCTGAGCCGAGCGGCGTACCGTCATCGAAGAAAGCGCGTTTGTACCATTCGCCGTCCCACGCCTCGGCCTCCAGCGAGGCGCTCAGGGAGGCGGCCCTCTCCCGCCAGCGTGCCGCACGCTCGCTTTCCCCGCGTCGGTCGGCGATCGGGGCGAAGTCAGTCAGGTTCAGGTGCAGGAACCAGCCGAGCCAGACGCTCTCTCCCCGGCCCTCGCGGCCGATACGGTTCATGCCGTCGTTCCAGTCCCCGGCCCCGATCAACGGCAGGCCGTGGCTGCCGGCGCCGAGGCTGCGGTCCAGGGCCCGGGCGCAGTGCTCGTAGAGGGTCGCTCGCTGCTCCGACTGCCTGGGCTCGAAGTAAGCCTCCTGCTCGTTCTCCTCCAGCGCCGCCCCCTCCAGCCACGGGACCTCCTCGTCGAGCACCGTCCGGTCCTCGGTGACCTGCAGGTAGTGGTTCACTGCGTAGGGCAGCCAGAGGAGGTCGTCGGAGATCCGGGTCCGAACGCCGCGGCCCGTCGGGGGATGCCACCAGTGCTGGACATCGCCGTCGGTGAATTGCCGGGCGGCGGCCCGCAGCAGGTGCTCGCGAACGATATCGGGCCTCGTCAGCACCAGGGCCAGCACATCCTGCAGCTGGTCACGGAATCCGTAGGCCCCGCCGGACTGGTAGAAGGCGGAGCGGGCCCAGACTCGGCAGGCGAGGGTCTGATAGAGAAGCCAGCGATTGAGGAGCAGGTCGATCGAGGGGTCGGGGGTACTCACCTGGACCGATCCCAGCACGCGGTCCCAGCCATCCCGCACCTCATCGAGAGTTGCGTCGCAGTCCATCTGCCGAAAACGCTCGACCAGGGAGCGGGCTTCTTTGCGGTCCTTCCCCTCGCCCAGCAGGAACACGACCTCGGCGCGCTCCCCCGGTCGAAGCTCCAGTTTCGTCTGAAGAGCGGCGCAGGGATCGAGCCCCGTTCCCGTCTTGCCGGACAGCTCCGTCTCCCGCTCCAGCGACGCGGGATGATCGAGGCTCGCGTTCCGGCCCAAGAACTCGATCCGGTCGCCGGTCCACGAGGTCTGTCGGCCGCCCAGATCGGCGAAGGCGACCCGTTCGGCAAATTCCCCGTTCCACGCGTTTCGCGCGAACATCGCGCCGGTCGGCTTGTCGATGCCGATGACCACGAAAGGCGCGGAGCTGCTCCGCTCGACGCCCAAAACCCACTCCGCGTAGGCGGTGACCGCAAGCCGCCGCTTGCGGCTGGACCGGTTCTCCAGAGTGAGGCGCGAGATCTTGACCGGATCACGCGGCGCCACGAACTGCAATAGTTCCAGCCCGATGCCGTGGGACGTGTGCTCGAAGCGACTGTAGCCCTGCCCGTGATGGATGACGTAGGGCCAGCTCTCTTCGCGGATCGGCAAGGCGGTCGGACCCCAGAGCGCGCCGCTGTCCTCGTCCCTCACGTAGAACGTCTCCCCCGGTGTGTCGCTGACCGGGTCGTTCGACCACGGTGTGAGCTTGTTCTCCCGGCTATTCACCGACCAGGCATAGCCGGAGCCCGTCTCGGAGACCTGGCAGCCGAACGCCGGGTTCGCCAACACGTTGATCCAGGGCGCCGGGGTCCACTGTCCCTTGCCCAGAACGGTGACATATTCACGGCCGTCCGCCGTGAATCCCCCCAGCCCGTTGAAGAACTCGAGGTCCAGAGCGGGAGGGGGAACGGTCTCGGCCGTCTCGCTCGGCGAGCGGAGGCCGGATGGAACCGGGCCGGGCCTCTGCCGCTGAAGTCGGACCACCTGCTCGGCCAGCGTGCCCTGGCGCGCCAGGATCACCACTCGCGCCGCGGCGCCCAGGAGGATCTGATCGCGCCGTGGCACGAGGTCAGCCCGAAGCACGAATACGTCTCCGTGCACCCCGCGCCTCTCGTGGCCGAAGGCGGACTGGATCGACTGCACCATCGCTTCGAGCGATTCCTGAAGATCCTGTATGTAGGACGTGCCCTTCGCATTGAGGATCACGAGATCGGCGGGAATCCCCTTCAGGTGCCAGTATTCGTGGGCCCGCAGAAGCTGCCTGACGACGTCCCGCTCCTCGTCCCTCTCGATGCGAACGAGGGCGATGGGAAGATCGCCGGAGATGCCGTAGGCCCAGAGCCCCGACGGGCCGCTGCGGTTCCTGGCCAGTACTTGAGGCGCCGCGCGCAACGTGGGGTCGTTGTAGAGCAGGCGATTGGCCAGGCGCTGGAAGAGGTGGGCTTCGTCCTGAGACGTCCTCAGGTGGTGCAGCTGGACCTGGGCCTGCGTCCAGGCCAGCGAACTCTCCCGCGCGAAGGTGGACGGCTGGCGGTACTTCTCGGCGATCTCGAGAGCATCCTCCCGGGAGGAAGCGACCAGCGTCGTGAAGACGAGGTGGACGGTGCGGCCCTGGGGAACCGCCACCCGTTGTCGAAGGCTCACGATGGGGTCGAGAACCGTCCCCGCCGTATTGGAAAGCGGCCCGCCGTCGATCACCGAGAGCGGCGTCCGGATTCCGCGTCCGCGGCCCAGGAAGCGTGCGCGGTCGCTCTCGTATTGCAGCGCGTCGACCGTCTCTCCTTCCACGGCGACCAGGTGCGCGAGCCAGACCTGTGGCTCGTCCGCCGAGCGCGGCCGCCGTGTCGCCAGCAGGGTCCCGATCTCGGGCACGTACTCCGTTTCGACGAAGAGGTTCGAGAAGGCGGGGTGCGCCGTATCCGCGGCCTGCGCGGCGAGCACGACCTCGGCGTAGGACGTGAAATCAATCTCGCGGTCCCGGTTCTCGAGGTTGGTCACCGTCAGCCGTCGCAGCTCGGCGTCGTCCTCGGGTGAGACCACCACCTCGAGGGTGATCGTGAGCGAGCGATGCACCTGCCTGATCTTTGCCCGGTCCTCCGAATAAACGACGTCGTAACGGTCCGCTTCGCTTCCGCTCGGCTGGAAGCCGGCGGACCAGACGTCGCCGGTTTCCGCGTCGCGCAAGAAGACGAAGTTGCCCCAACAGTCGCGCGTTGTGTCCTCGCGCCAGCGGGTAACCGCGAGGTCGTGCCAGCGACTGAACCCGGAGCCGGATACCGTGGTCATGACCGTGTAGCGGCCGTTGGAGAGCAGATGGGTGCGCGGCGTGATGTCGTGCGGCGACTCGAACCGCCGCAGAGTCGGCGCGACGAGGTCGCGGACGTGGGCGCCGACCCGCACCTCTTCGCCGCGCGGCCGGGCCACGGCCACCGAGCGCGGCGTTCGCTCCTGGAGCAGGAGGTCCGTCGCCTGGACCATGGGGTGGGAGTGAAAGCGTCTCTGGCTGAGGCCGTTGTGAACCACGTTGCCCAGGGCAACGATGGTCATCCCCTGGTGATGGGCCATGTATGCGCGGACCACGGCGACGCGTGCGTTCTCCGGCAATCTCGACGGGGTGTAGTCCAGCGCCTCGTAGAAACCGTAGACGCCGAGAGCGTCGGCTTCCTCGAGGCGGCGGAAGTTGTGCAGGGCGGCCTGGGGATTCACCATCGCGGCGAGCGCGCTGGCGTAGGGCGCCACCACCACGTCCTCGAACAACCCGCGTTTGAGCCCCAACCCGGGTACGCCGAAATCCGAGTACTGATAATTGAGTTCCAGGTCGCGGATGTTGTAGGCGGATTCTGAAACCCCCCACGGAACGCGGCGCTCGGCGCCGTAGCGGATCTGGCGCCCCACCACCAGGCGACTGCTGAGATCGAGGAGGCTGCGGGCGGGCTGCTCCATCACGAGGACTGGCATCAGGTACTCGAACATCGAACCCGACCACGAGAGGAGGGCCGCGCCGCCGCCCACCGGCGTGAGCGATCGGCTGAGAAGGAACCAATGCCGGGGTGTCACATCGCCCTTGGCGACCGCCACGAAGCTGGCCAGCCGCGCCTCGGAGGCCAGCAGATCGTAGCAGCTGGGATCGAGGGTGCCATCGGCCACGCGGTAGCCGATGGAGAACAGCTTGCGCGAGGTGTCGAACAGGAACCGGAAGTCCATGGTCAGGGCGGCGGCCGCCGTCTGCGACGCTTCCAGGTCGTCGAGGATCGGATCTCTGTGACCGCTCTCCAGAGCGCCCGAGCGCTTCTCGATCACCTGGCGAACCGCGCGCAGCAGGTCCGAGAGCCCGGCGGCCGTCGGGCTCCCGGCGACGAGCGGCTCCAGAAGAGACCGCGAGCGGGCGAGCCAGGTCGCTGGGCCGTCGTCTTGCGGAGATTCTGCCGCCGCCGATGCATCGGAATAGAGGCGCACGCACCAGGGCATGGTCGTACGGAGGTCGCGGGCGTGGCTCTGGACCGCGTTGCGGGCGGCCGTCGCCCAGGTCAGCACCTCGGATCGTGACCCGTCCTCGACGTCGCTCGAGAGCGTGCGGGCGATGTCGAGGACGTTCTCCGCCTGGCTCTCCAGCTCCTCGAAGCGGCGAACCCATCCGGGAAGCGACGCCGGGGGATCCGCCAACAGGGCCAACAGCGTTTCCGCCGCCTCGCTCAGCTGCTCCGCCGTGACCGTCTGCGTACGCTGGGGATGCTCAGCCCCCGGGATCGAGTCGATGAGCAGCTGCACGGCGTCGCGGATCCCGTCGAGGATCGCTGGGCCGAGAAGCGGGCGATGCATAAGGCCGCGGTACGCCTGGGCCAGTGCGATCAGGTGACCGGCCAGATTGCCGCTGTCCACGGTGGACACGTACATGGGGTCCAACGGCCGGAGATCCCGGGTGTCGTACCAGTTGAAGAAGTGGCCGCGGAGGCGGCGCAGTTTCGTCATCGTCTTCAGCGTGGCCTCGAGCCGTTCCGCCGTGTCCAGAATCCCGATCCAGCCGAAGTCGTGGGCGACCGTGGTGCTCAGGAGATAGAGACCCAGGTTCGTCGGCGATGTGCGGTGGGCTGCGATGGGCTCGGGGTCTTCCTGGAAGTTGTCCGGCGGAAGGGCGTGCTCCTCATCGTCCACGAACGTCTCGAAGAAGCGCCAGGTCCGGCGGGCGATGAGCCGCAAGGAGCGTGTCTCCTGGGGGGAGAGAATCTGCTCCTGCGGGTCTGTCAGGGGGAGGCTCATCCGCCAGGCGAGTACGGGCGACAGCACCCAGAGGAGTACCAATGGCGTGGCCACGGGCCAGGCCCCCGGCTTGAGCAGGACGAAAAGCGTGCCGGCCGCGACGGCGAGCGCCACGCCCCAGCGAAAGTGCTGGTAGAAGCTCCGCAGCTTCAGGTCGACACCGTACCCCGCCTGCGCCGCCGCGACCCACTCGAGCAGGTTTCGTTTCGTCACGTAGAGCCGCCCCAGCGTCCGCACCACCGCGTCCACCATCAGCCAGGCCTGGTGAGCCAGCATGGTGATGGCCAGCAGCGTCTGCGTCAGGGCCACGTAGATGTCGTGGAAAACGGCGCGGACGTGGCTGCGCTTCGAGATGCCCCTTCGTTGCGGGATGAGGCCGTCGAGAACCGGGATGAAGGCGGGCACCGCAACGGATCCGACGAACAGGCCGGTCCAGAGGAGGGGAGGGACGGCGGGGAGGATCCAGGCGGCCAGCGCCATCAAGAAGGAGCAGGGCGCCAGGAGACTTCGGCGGAGATTGTCCACCATCTTCCAACGGCCATGGGCGGTGATGCGAGCCCTCTGTCTCCGCCCGGCAGCGTCGCGGGCATGGCCCAGGATCCAGGGCAGGAGCTGCCAGTCGCCTCGCACCCAGCGATGGTTGCGGCGGGCGGCCACCTCGTAGTTGGCGGGGAACTCCTCGAAGAGATCCACATCGGTGACGAGCCCGACGCGGCCGAACAGGCCCTCGAAGAGATCGTGGCTGAGCAGCGCGTTCTCCGGGACCTTCCCCTCCAGCGCCGCCTCGAAGGCGTCGATGTCGTAGATCCCCTTGCCGGTGAACGAGCCCTCCTCGAAGAGGTCCTGGTACACATCCGAGACCGCGGCCGCGTACGGATCCACGCCTCCGGGGCCCGAGACGATCCGCTGGTAGGGCGTGCTTCCCGGGCCCGTGGGCAACGAGGGTGTGATCCGCGGCTGCAGGATCGCGTAGCCCCCGACGACACGTCCCTGCCGGGGGTCGAAGCGCGGCCGGTTCAGCGGGTGCGCCATCGCACCGACCAGGCGGTAGGCGGTCCCTTTGGGAAGCCGCGTGTCGGCGTCCAGCGTGATCACGTATCGGACGCCCGCTGGCACCGCGGGCGGCCGCCCGTTGACCGGAACGAACGAAGTGTCCCCAGCGCCGCGAAGAAGTCGGTTGAGCTCCTGGAGCTTCCCTCGCTTCCTCTCCCAGCCGATCCATTTGCCCTGCTTCTCGTTCCAGAGACGTCGACGATGCAACAGCAGGAAACGCTTCCCGCCGCCGGGCGGATCCTCGTAGCGCTCGTTGAGACGGGCGATGCCGTCGGCCAGTGCGCTGAGCAATGCCTGGTCGATGGGCAGGCTCTCGCTGGGCGCGTCCGCCCAGTCGGTCAGAAGGGCGAAGTGGAGATGCCCTTCGGGATTTGCCAGGTAGTGCACCTCCAGCCGCTCGAGTTGTTCGTCGATGTCGGCCCGTTTCGTGACCAGCGTGGGGACGACGACCATAGTGCGAAGCTCGGGGGGCACGCCGCGGGCGAGCTCGAGCTTGGGCAGCAACCTGGGAGGCAACAGAAGCGGAACCAGGCGATGGGCGAGCGACACCGCGACATCCGAGGCGGGCACGAGCCCGAGGATGCCCAGGACGATCAGGCTGGTGGTACCTGCCCCGGCCTGCCAGGTGAAGACCAGAGGGACGGCAAGCAGCAGCCCGGTGAGAACTGTGATCCCTCCCAGGTAGCCGGCGGTGGCGAGGGTGCGAATGGCGCGGCGCACCCGGATCCTCATAGGAACGCGAAAGCCCACGAACTTCTCGAAAGCTCTTCTGCCCGAGGAGACGAGGTAGTACCCCGGGTCTTCCTCCGCACGCGCCGGAACTCCGGGAAGACCCGGCTCGACCCCCGGCGCCTCGGCCTCCTCCTTCCTCGGGCGTCCGTCCCCCCCGGCCGCCTTCCGGGCCATGGCCACGGCCTCCCGTGCCACCTCGCTCTCCGATCGCCGCGAACGGCGCGAGAGCAGCTCGATCCGGGTCCGGTACTCGTTCCGCGTCGCGAAGTCCATTTCGGAGAATCCGGGGGCGGCGCGGAGCACGTCGTCCACCAGGCTGACGCTCTCGAAGAACTCGGTCCAGTCGATGGAGGACATCCATCGCATGCTGGTGATGATGTTCCGGACGGTGACGTTCGCCGCGGCCTGCGCCTGGTGCTCCTCGGCAACGACTTCGTTGGCCGACGTACCCTGGGCGCTCAGCTTCTCGTTGAGCCAGACGAGGGCCGGCATGATCGACGGGTCCTGGTCACGCAGCCGCTGAACCAGCTCGACCGCGAACGCGCCCGCCAGAGGGACATCGCCCAGCCGGCTCAGAACATCGTCCCCGTCCTCCGCCGGTCGACCGCTCAGGCCCAGCAGCCGGTCCGCCAGCTCGTCGGCGCTGGCCCGCGCCTCGCGGGCGCTGATGATCTGCTGCGCAAGCCGCCGCAGGTTCTCCACGAGGGCCACGCGGAGATGGATGGTTACCGCCCAGATCTCCCCGATGGTGAGTGGCTGGACGCGCTGGTAGGCCCGGACGAATCGCCGAAGCGTCCTCAGCTCGAAGCGGCTGTCGGTATGAGCCACGTAGGCCCAGGCCAGCCCATAGACGCGCGGGTATCCCTCGAGGTGACCTTCGACGATCTTCGGAAGCAGGCGGTAGTAGCTCCCCGGGAGATGGTCCCGGATCTCCCGGAGCTGTTCGTCAACGACGAAGAAGTTGTCGAGCAGCCACTCCTCCGCCGGGGTGATCTGGCGCTTCTCCTGGACCGCCTCGACGATGTTCCGGTAGGCGCCCACCAGAACCTGCCCGTTTGCGCGGACCCCGGTGAGGAGATTCCGCCCCTTGCTCGGCTTCTCGGTGCTGCGCTGGGCTGCGGCCAGACTCTCCGCGTGGCCCTCCAGCCGCTCGATCCCGAAGATCTCGGCGCGGATCGGAGGGTCCACCCGGGAAGCACCGGCGATGACGGCCTCAGCGGGACTCACCGCGAGTCACCCCGCCGCCCGCACCTGCGACCGGGACGGCGCCGGGACGGTACTCCCCACGATTGAGACGTTCGATCTGTCAGCGTGCTGTCCCTGCTAGCGGGTTCTGGACGGTATTTCGAAACGTGCCCTCCTAAGATGCGGTAGCCGCATCCGTTCTGTCTACTCGCCCGCGGCCTTCGGTCTACTCGACGCCGTAGCAGGCGGCGAACGCGGCCGGCGCTGCCTGGCGCCGAGGACGATAACGACAATGACAACGACAGCGAGAATCGAAAAGCAAAAAGTCGACGGTGTTGCGTTTGCCACGGCGTTCTCTTGGCTATACCATCTAGGCGTCTCAAAACCTAGAGTGGGCAGCTACCTTCCCGGCTTCGGCTGGCGCGTCGGGACGTACGGCGGCCCCTTACCCGTTCCACGCTCGTCTGCATCCTGGAGGAGAGCCATGAGGACCAGAAGTGTGCTCGCGATGCTGTTCATCTGTGTGTTCGTTCTGCACGTCGTGCCGGCCGCGGCCCAACCGCCTCAGCGCTCCCAGCAGGCGGCGTCGAACGTGGCCGGAACGGAGGCGGACCTGCTGCCGGACGAGCCGGTGGTCACGCAGCACAGCGCCCGGATCAACGGCCAGAACGTCAGCTACACGGCGGAGGCCGGCTGGCTGCCGATCCGCGACGAGGGAAAGACCGCCGCGAAGATGTTCTACATCGCCTATACCCGGGACGGGATCCAGGACAAGAGCACGCGGCCGCTGATCTTCTCGTTCAACGGCGGGCCGGGCACGGCCTCGGTCTGGATGCATATGGGTTACACCGGGCCGCGCCGGGTCGTATATGACGATGACGGCTTCGCGCTGATGCCGCCGGGCGGCCTCGAGGACAACCCGCACTCGATCCTCGACGCGGCGGACATCGTCTACATCGATCCCGTCGACACCGGCTTCAGCCGGATGGTGGAGGGCGAGGAGCTTCACAAGTACCATGGAACGATGGCCGACATCGAATCGGTGGGCGAGTTCATCCGCCTGTTCAACCTGCGGAAGGACCGTTGGATGTCGCCCAAGTTCCTGATCGGCGAGAGCTACGGGACCACCCGGGCGTCGGGGCTGGCCGGTTACCTGGCGAGCCGGCACCAGCTCTACCTGAACGGGGTCATCCTGGTCTCGATGACCGGGCTCAACGTCGACGCGGGCGACGATGTCTCTTTCGCGACGGCTCTGCCGCATCTCGCGGCGACGGCCTGGTATCACGGGCAGCTGGCCGACGATCTGCAGTCCATGGCCATCCGGGATTTCCTCGACGAGGTCGAGGCGTTCGCCATGGGCGACTACCTGCTGGCCCTGGTGCGGGGCGACCGTTTGGAGGACGCGGCGCGGGCCGAGATGGCGGGGCGGGTGGCGCGCTACACGGGCGTCACGCCCGAGTACGTCATGTTGACGAACCTGCGGATCAACTCGAGACGCTTCTGGAAAGAGTTGCTGCGCGATCAGCGCCTCACCGTGGGTCGCCTGGACAGCCGCTACCTGGGCGTGGACAGGGATGCGGCGGGCGAGAACCCCGAGTACGACCCGGCCCTGGCCGACTGGAACGGAGCCTTCAGCGATGCGGTGAACCGCTACCTGCGCGAAGAGCTGCGCTACAACCCGGACATCAAGTACAACGTGTGGGGCAACGTGCGGCCGTGGAACCGTGATGACGGGGCGGACGTGGGTCAGATGCTGCGCCAGGCGATGCGCAACAACCCGTACCTGAAGGTGATGATCCAGGGCGGCTACTACGACGCCGCCACCGACTACTACAGCGCCGTGTACACGATCTCGCACCTGCAGCCGGGCGGCGAATTCCGGGACCGCTTCCGCTTCTCGTGGCGGATTATCCGAGGAGGGCGCAGTAACTTAGGGATCGAGTGTTCAGATGATGTACAAGCTGTGCGCAACTCTGGCTTTGATCGCACTCGCCGGGTGCGGTGTCAATGGTGTTCGCGTGCCGGATGATGCTCTGGTAATAAGGAACGGAACGGTCATCGATGGCACTGGGAGTCCGCCGATCGCCGATGGCGTCGTTGTTGTTCGCGGGGACAGCATCGTTGCTGTTGGCGAAGCGGCCGGCTTCGAGATTTCACCCAGCGCTAGGGTGGTCGATGCCGGCGGCGGTGTCATCATGCCCGGCATCATCAACGCGCACGCGCATGCTACCGCCGATCCCGCCGTACGCCGCGCGTTCCTGGTCGACGGAGTCACGACGGTCTGCGACGTCGGGACCGCAATCGACCAGCTACCGAGGTTCGAGGAGGCCTCGGTGCCGGAGGGCCCGTCGGCACGAGGTTTCTGGGCCGGCCCAATCATCACCGCACCCGGCGGCTACCCAGGCCCGGTATACGGATTTCAGTTTGCCTACCAGGTGGCGACACCGGAGGAAGCCCGGGGCGCGGCCGCCGATCTGTTGGATCGCGGAGCGAGCATGATCAAGATCACCCTGGCTCCCGGCGACCCTAGCGACCCCTGGCCCATCCTCGACCTCGAGCGGGTGCGAGCCATAGTGGAGGAAGCCCACGGTCGAGGCGCGCTCGTCCGGGCCCACGTGTTCGAGCCCTACCTCGTCGAGGACATCGTTCTTCCGGCCGGCGTGGATATCATAGATCACTCGCCGTTCCCGATCATGTCCGCCGAAGAAGAGAACAGCGTGGTGGAGAGCGACGATCCGCGCACCCAGCTATTCGATGTCGTTGCGCCAGAGTATGGGGAATTACTCGCTCGTGTGGTGGAGCAGGACATCGTCAACGTGCCGACGCTGGATGGAAACATCGGAGGTCTCTACCGGAAACCTGACCGCTCGCGTGTAGAGCAACTTGTCGTTGACGTGCACGTCGAAGCTGTGCGCCGCTTTCATGCCCTCGGCGGAGCCATCGCGCTCGGGAACGACTACGGGGGCCTCCCGCACGTCGAGTTGGGCATGCCGTTGACCGAGATGAAGCTGCTCTCGGAAGCCGGTCTCACTCCGATGGAAGTCATCGAGGCGAGCACGCGTACCGCGGCGTTCGTATGCGGGCAAGGTGAAAGATTGGGTACCCTGGAGCCCGGCAAACTCGCCGACATCATCGTCGTCGATGGCAATCCGTTGACCGATCTCGGAGCCATGGATGCGGTGCTTTCCGTCATCAAGGGCGGCGAGCTGCCGGCAGGCGGCTAGCCCCCGGCCTGACTGGCCCTACCGTGCCAGGTAGGGCTGAGATCCGCCCGATCCTGGCAACCGCCTGCCCGATGGAAGGGTTGGCTTCTAGTTAGTCGCCACAGGCGACCGTGCGCGAAGCTGTGAGTTCGGTCGGTGGCAGTGATTCTCACCGAGCACTCCATTTCAAGCCACCAGGACAACAAACCGCTAGCCGGGCCCCGCTGCAAAAAGGTGGCGGTGGTCGAGAACAATAATTACTATCGCTCACATCCATCATTGGCTGATCTGACGCACGGGGTCCCCAACCACTCCAGAGGTCTTCGGCCGTGGCACCGTATCGGGCACACCCAGCGAGTCTTCGCAGGCTCATCTCGTTTTCCTTCACACCGGTACGCAAACCTAGCGTTTCATTCTAGTCGCAGTCGGCGCTTCGCGGGGAGCGACGCACTGGAACGGAGGTACTACCGCCATGAAACAACGACAGCCACTACGGCTACGGAGTCGGCCGCTCTCTCCGCGGCTCTTAGCCATCCTTACCTGCCTCGTCGTCGCGATCGCGGGTTGTCGGAATGGAAACGACTCCGGCCAAGCGGAACCGGGCCCGGTGAGTGAGAATGAGATGAACGGTTGCGCGGCGGAGCCGGACTGGTTTCCTGTCACGGCGCGCCCGGCCGCCGATTCGTTTCCCAACAGTCAAAATTGTGACTTTCATCAGTGGGCCTGGCAAACGTTTCTCTGGCTCACGCAACCGTCCGACCCGAACGATGTAGGCAGTCCCGTAAACTTCGCAATCATGGCCTACCCTCGGGATCTGTTTACGCGAGGCGGAACCGGCCCGACGCAGGAATACCCGGGTCGTTCGATCGACGGCGGCGAACCCCAGAACCTGTTGGCAAGGGTGGGGAAATCGCAGGTGACGGTCGACTCCATCGACATCTTCCAGGCCGGCCCCGGCAACAAGATTCTGATCGACCAGGAAGGCTGGGTGGTCTACTACTCCACGTATTTGGACGAGAACTACTGGGACTTCGCGGTCGAGAACCAACTCTACGTGCTCGACACGCTGCAGAACGTTACGCCGGATGGCGACTTCCCCAACGATGTTCTCGAGCTCAAGGCATCCTGGCGGGTGGCGGAGATCCTGGACGAGGAGACCGGCGCGGTGACGCAGACCGTCATCCCGGATGCCGGCGTGCGCTTCTTCACCACGACGGCGATGCTTTCCCCCGTCGTGGTGAAGGACGGCAAGGTGGAAGAAGACCCGGATCCGGGCGCTCAACAACTCGCCACGATCGCGCTCGTGGGAATGCATGTCACGGGCATCGTCCGCGATCACCCCGAGTTCATCTGGGCGACGTTCGAGCACGTGGACAACGCGCCCGACTGCGCGGACACGCCGACGTCGGGCACCAATCCCGCGACCAACCGAGCCTGGTCACTCTACCGAGCCGACACTCCGGCCGGCAGCAACAACCAGTTTGACGAGGACAATCTGCTCGCGTCGGTCAGCGTGTGCCGCCAGCACCCGTGGGGCGGCGGCAACGAGCAGAACCAGGACAACATCAAGTCGCTGAACGCCAGCGTGCGAGGTCACCTGGAACAGCACCGACCTTTGTGGACCAACTACCAGCTGGTCGGCGGAATTTGGACGACCGGCAACGACGCCATCCCGCTCAACAACGGCGCGCCGGACAGCATCCAGATCGGCTCGCTCGTGCTGGCGAATACCAGCATGGAGACTTTCACGCAGGACGACAATTGCTTCGCGTGTCACAACTCGGGCCGCCACATCGTCGCGGTGGGGAACACCCCTCAGACCATCGGCAGAAAGCACCTCAACTTGAGTCATTATGTAGTGAATTATCAGGCTACCCAGCAATACAGGGTGAGCCGATAGCCCAGCCGGCGAATCTGGGAAAGGAGACACTAAAGATGTCTGGATCCATTTTGCGCATTCATCCGGCGATCGGCCTGGCCCGAGTCGGGAACAGCGAGGAATACTACATCGGCCCCGAGACCGCGGCGGGCATGCCCGTGAAGCCGGACGATCCGACGATGGGCGGCCTGCCGATCAAGCCGGGCACCGAGTCGGACACCATCACCAGCAGTGACGTCCGTGATGCGAACGGCGCTCTCAAGAGACAGGCGGCACGGTTCAGGATCTTTCAGTATTCCGCCGACGAAGCCGGTCGCTACCCTAGCGGCGGCGGAACGGAGATCCAGATCGGCAGTACGGTCGACGGCAAGGAGGTCGTGGATATCATCTGGACCGCCCACCTCGCCAACAAGAAGGCCAACTGGTACCAGCTCGACGACGACCGCGGGGTCAAGGCCTACGACGACGGCGCCACGCCGAGTCCGCGGAACCCGGACGGGCAGGGATCGAACCCGGACAATCCCGAGCGTCTGAGGAAGCTCGTGATCGACCCGGGTCCGCGGGCCATCAAAGGCAGTTCCATGAGCGGGATCAGCTTCGACAAGAAGACCGAGGCATGTTACTGGGAGTCGGGCGACGGCATCCAGACCATCGGCGACTATCCCAAATCGTTTCCCGACGACGCCTTCGATGAGCTCGAACACCCTTCCGACGTGCCAATCGAAACACTGGGCGAGCTGCAGACGGATGATAAAGGGCGCCTGCTGGTATTGGCCGCTTTCGGCACGGCCTGCGCCTGGTACAAGGGACCGGGTGAGCCCTATCCGCTCCCTCACGATGTGAACAACGATGGCTGGTTCGACGACGTGGCCGACGGTCCGGTGACTGCGGTCCTGGTCTTCGAGGACGGCAGCGTGCATGAGGTCGGGGGCGGCGCCTGGGTCATCACGACCGATCCGGCGTATGCGCCGCAAATCCCCAACGCTGTTTCACTCTGGGACGACATCTTCGACTCCTGGGTCCGCAAGCTGGATCTGATGCCGGATCTGTTCTCCAGCGCCGACGGATCCTTCAACTCCGACTATCGGCCGTCTTTCGATGACGATGTTCGGCCGATGTTCCGGAGCGCGGGCCTGCAGCGCTGGATCGCCAATTTCAATATCCTGGCGATTGGGGCTCACGCGGACGTGGATAAGATCGCCGCATCGGATGACCCCGAAGACACGATGCTCGGGGGCCTTGGTTTCATTCGTGACCCCGATGACGAGGCCGCCTCGGGTAAGGACCGAACGATGCCGCTCTCGCTCGGCGATGCCGGCGAAAGCTTTCTATCGCTGAGCAAGACTCAGTTTTTCTTCCTGAAGCAGTGGAACGCGAGGAAGGCGAAAGCCGGCCCCGGTCCACGGATAGGCGCGGGAGAGTACCTGGACAGGGCCGTGCTCGCGAACTGTCTTGGTGGCCGCTTCAGCCCCGGCATCGACATGACCTTCATCTGCCGCGAACCGGATCTCTATTATAAGGATTGGCAGGCTACCGGCCCCTTCCGCATCAAGCTCAAGCCGCTCGCCTACGCGCAGGCCAAGCGAAACAAACCGTTCTTGACCGGCGGCTACACCCCGCGCCGCAACGACACGTCTGGGTTGGAGCCGGGCGACGTGTCCAAGTTCATGGCGATCCCCTGGCACACCGACTACAACTCCTGTGCCACCCATACGCCGGCGCCCAACCCCACGTTCAACAACACGCTCTATTGGTCGTGGCCGGCACAGCGCCCGGTGGCCGTCTACGTGGCGGGCGACGTGGTCGACGGCAAGCTGCCGGTAAGGCAGCGCTTCTCGGTGCGCGGGGAGGGAACCGAGACCGACGCCTCCGACCAGGTCGGCCGCTATCAGCTCCGGGTCGACATGATCAGGAAATGGCAGGACATCGGTGTCGTGATTCAGGGTACGGCGATCGACGGCGGAGATTTCGATGCGGAACATTACTTGGAAGTGGCCAGCCGGCTCGACGACAGCGGTAACCCGGTGGAGGAGTGGCCCAACACGGTGCCTCCGGGTACCGGTTCGACCTAACGGGGTTGGGACAAGGCCGACATGTTGCAAATCCCGTTTGATTACGACGTCGTCGTTCTCGGCGGAGGTCCGGCCGGCTGCGCCACGGCACTGACCCTGTCGCGGCGCGGCATCACGCGCCTGCTGGTCGTAGAGGCGGACGACTACGAGAGGGTCCGCGTGGGGGAGAGCATCCCACCCGATACGCGTGTGCTCCTGACCGACTTGGGTCTGTACGTCGACTTCTTGCGAGAGGAACACGAAGCCTGTCTCGGCAGCTGCTCCTCCTGGGGAGACGGCCGTCTGGGCTACAACGACTTCCTGCTGAACCCCTACGGGGTGGGCTGGCATCTGGATCGCCGGCGTTTCGACGCGTTTCTCGCGCGGAATGTCCGGGCGGCAGGTGCAGAGTTTTGGATGCAAGCCAGGTTCACCGATGCCTCGAGATGCCGCGGCCAGGGCTTCGGCCTACAGCTGGAAAAGGCCGATGGGAAGACCGTGACAGTCACCACGCGGTCCGTGATCGACGCCACCGGCGCGCGCGCCCACTTCGCGTCGCGCATGGGTGCGACACGACGCGTTCTCGATCGCTTGGCCTGGACGTTTGGCTACCTGCGGATCCCCGATGACGTGGACTTCTCCAGGCTCACCATGCTCGAAGCGGTTGAATACGGGTGGTGGTATGCCGCCGGGTTACCCGGTCGACGGCTGGTCGCGGCGGTGGCGACCTCGCCAGGAAGCGTGAAGAGCCTGCGGCTCCATCAAGAGGACGCCTGGCTCGCTCACCTGCGAGGAACGGCACACATCGCACCGGCCCTGTCAGACTGTTCCTATATAGATGACAGCCTGGAGGTTTGTTCGGCGCCCTCGTTTCTGCTCGACCGGTCGACGGGCGATGGCTGGCTCGCGGTGGGCGACGCCGCCTCCGCGTATGACCCCATTTCATCCCAAGGCATTTACAAAGCCCTGGCCGAGGGTATCAGCGCCGGCACGGCCATGGCGGCATACCTGCGGGGGGAAAGCGAACAGCTTCAAGAGTATGACCAGGCCGTCAAAGCCCGTTTCGATGACTACCTGTACAATCGCAACTTCTTGTACGGCCTGGAGCGACGCTGGCCTGAATCATCCTTCTGGCAGGAGCGCCGGGCGAAAAGGGCGTTGTAGCTAGATATCGCCCGAGAGCACGTGCCTGACGAATTCACCCGTCCTTTCCGCCTTGAGCCGCCCCCCGCGGACCGTTGCCCCTACGACGATCGCGGCACTTATGAGAACGATGTTCTTGATGATGTACTGTCCCAGCAGCGTGAGTACGAATGGCACCTGAACGAACACCTCGCCTGGGAACAGTACGATCGGGGTAACGGTGCCCGTCATCTGCAGGAAGAGCAATACCAGCGTTAGCCTCAGGGCCTTACCGGTGAGGAGTCCGAGACCGATCAGTGCTTCCCAGACTCCGAGTACGGGCATGCTGACCGCGGGCGGAACGAGTCCGCCGGTGAGAGCCAGTATCGTTCGGCCGGCGATCGCTTCGGCGGGGCTGAGCCCCGGGAACAGCTTGAGGGCCCCAAACCACAGGAAGACGATACCGAGAGATGCGCGAACGAATTTCACCCCGTGGCGCGCCATCCAGGCCGTGGCTCGGTAATCCAGCTGGTCGAGTCGCTGCCTGAAATCGTCCTGGCGGCTGAGTTTCATGGTGTGCTCCTCCTTTGATTCCTCCGTCATCTATGTTTTCAATCGTCGATCGGCAACCCGCTCGGCACCCGCCGTGGGGCGACGGACGGAAGGTCGCGCGACGAGGGATCGGTCAAACTCAGAAGGAAAGCCACAAGGTCCTCTATCTCAGGGTCCGACAGCTCGATTGCCGCGAGCTCGTTCGCCCTGGCAATTCGCTCACGCAGATCGACATCGCCCTGCACCCATGTGTCGCGCATGAGAAACCCTGCGCGGCGCCCATCGCTCAGCCAGCTCTGGCTCCAGCGCGAACCGGCCGCGGTCAGCTCGAGGACCCTGTCCAGTCGGGGAAGCGCGTCCGCATCACACTCGTAGCGCTCGAGCGAGCCCAGCGGGTCCAGGTGATGCCGCACGACATCTTCCAAATGATCGTAGGCGCCGTCGTGGCCCCAGGGACCGGTCAACTCTACGTTGCGAAGCGACGGCGTGCGGAACTTGAATTCGTCTTCCGGACGCACGGTCACGCGCCCGCGCCCGAAATCCTCGAGGAAGGCCCGTTCGCCGCTGTGTCGCCAGTAGTCGGCGTCGCTGCCGTCGGCCTTGCCCGGCCCGATCTGCGGCATGGCGATGGCGTGGAACTCGTGGTCGGTCTGGAACTTTCCGCTATGACAACTACCACATTGGCCTTCGCCGTAGAAGAGCTGCATGCCCCGCATTTCTCGAGAGCTGAGGCTTTCGTGTGAACCCCGCAGGTAGCGATCGAAGGGGCTGTCATCAGCGCGAAACGCCTGCGCCTCGAAGGCGGCGATGGCGTTGGCGGCGAGCACGTAGGTTATGTCTTCCGCCTCGTCGACCTGTCCGGGATAGGCGGCCTTGAACCGATCGACGTATTCCGGGATCGCTCTAAGACGCTCGGCCAGCTGTTCCCAGACCCCGCCGGGTCCTGCGGCATTGTTGAGCGACACCGCATCGGCGATCGGGTTCTCGCCTTTCTGACCGGCCATCTCCGTAGGCGAGGTGACTGGAAACATCGCTTGCGCGGCGAGAACGTTATCCAGACCCTTCGGCAACTTCCACCTGGCCGGGGTCACGAAACCGCCTTCGTAGTAGCCGTTCGGGTCGGTCTCGACGCGGCCGTCGTGAAACATCCGAACGAATTCGCGGGCGCCGAGGTTGAACAGGGCCGGCGAGTTCCGCGGTATGCGACCGTGGACCGCCGTGGCTTCGGTCATTCCAGCCCGGCGATCGGGTCCCAGGCCCTCGGGACCTTCGCCGAGGCCCAACGCCAGGCCGTCCGTCGTGCCCAGCTCGGGGTGGTGGCAGGTGGCGCACGAGATGTTCCGGTTGCCGCTGAGGATCTTGTCGAAGAACAGCAGGCGACCCAACTCTATCTTCTCAGACGCCGCGTTTCCGCTCTCGTAGTAATCGGCGTTCACCACCGGGGCCGGCAAACCGGCAATAGGCCCGACCTTGTCCGCCGCCCTGTGCCCAGCCGCGACGATCGCGCTCAGGGCAGCCAGTCCTATTAGAGTCTTCATCGTCTTTACCCTTTCTATATGACTGGATGACTGCCCGGCAGCGAGACTGCCCGGCAGTCTTTGAGATCGTTAGAGTCCTTCCCGATTCGGAAGCACCAGGAACAGCGGGATGTGAGCGTTGTAGCCGAACCGGCCCGGATCGGCGCCGTACGTCATTCCGTCGCTGTGGTAGTTGATCGCCAGCATAGCCGACGTCCAAAGGTCCGACATCTCCAGGCACGGCTTGAAGCGCTGCACGAACGCGGCCTCGCCGTTCGCATCCGCCTGGAACACGCTTTCCGATCCGTCACGCGCTCCGAGTGGAAGATCCAGCGTGCCGGAGAAGGGCGTCGTCGGCGGCATAGCCATGAACGCGTGCCACATCGTGTAGATGCCGTTGGGGACCAGCCCGCTGAACGACACCTCCATTGTGCCCTCGCCGTTCGCGCAGGTGTAAGTGCCCGTCCCCTGGTGACGCAGCCACTCGCCCAGCGTCAGGCCCAGCGGCTCGCCCTTCGGGTGAGGGCCGATCGCCGCGGGGTCGAACGGGTCATGCTTCGTCTCGACCGCCGTCCGGTACAGCGGGGCGTTCATGTCGTTGTCGCCCTTGGTCACGCGCCAGACTTCGCCCGAACCCGGGACGCGCTCGATGTAGACGTCCTGCTCGGGCAGGTCCATGTCGAGGTGGGTCACGAAGGCCAGCTGGATCGACACGGTCGTGTCGGCGCCGGCTACCTCTCCCAGAGGGGGCGAGGTCCCGGCAGCGCCCGTCATGACCAGGGCACCCACGAGTAGGCCACCGCCGGCCACAATTAGCCGCAGAGACTGGATCCGTCGGATTGCCTGAACGTTCATCTCGGTCTTCTCCTTGTCTGATATCGTTTGTAGTTCAGCTTTCCTTGCCTGTCTCGCCACTCCAAGGGGCGGATACAGGTCGCTAGACCAACTGGTCGGTATAATAGACCAACTGGTCGGTCTAGTCAAGGACTTCTGTTCCCCCCCCGGAAAATCAGGGCCCCAATCCCACCTTTCGCCCCGGGAGCGGTGGCTCACGAGTGGGCCGGCCGGGCGATACTGGCTTCGTTGCCGGCGTGTGGCAGGCGCCTCATCTTGTGGAAGTTCCCGATTGAGTTTCTCTCGGCCGGGGTCGTAACGCAGGGCCCGGCTAGGATCTTCTCCGGACCGCCGGCGTTTGCGGGCGAAGCAGAGGTGCGAGATGATGAAGAAGCTGGGGCTGACAGCCCTGACACTCACCCTGGCCGTTGTCCTGTCGAGTTGCCCGGGCGAGCAGCAGACTGGAGTACGGCCGAACATCCTGGTGATAGTCGCCGACGACCTGGGCTATTCGGATATCGGTTCGTTCGGCGGGGAGATCGCGACGCCGACCCTCGATAGACTAGCGGAGGAAGGCTTGCGCCTCTCCAACTTCCACGTGCTTCCCAGCTGCTCGCCAACTCGCTCGTCCTTGCTGTCCGGGACGGACAATCACGTGGCGGGCCTCGGGACGATGGGAGAATTCGTGACGGCGGAGGCGGAAGGACATCCCGGCTACGAGGGGTATCTCAACTTCCAAGTCGCGGCTCTACCGGAAGTCCTGAGAGCCGGTGGGTACCACACGTACATGGCGGGGAAGTGGCACCTCGGCCACGAAGAGGAGACCAGCCCGCACGCCCGAGGATTCGAGGAGACTTTTGCCCTCCTGCCTGGAGGAGGCAGTCACTGGAGCGACCGCAAAGCGCTGTCGCCTCTGGAGCCGATGACTTACTGGCGGAACGGGGAGCCGGTGGAGGAACTACCGGACGATTTCTACTCGACGGAGTACTACACCGACATGGTGCTCCAGTTTATCGAGCGGAATCGGGGCGACGGCGTACCGTTCTTCGCCTACCTGTCCTTCACCGCGCCTCACGACCCGCTGCACGCTCCCGAGGAGTACATCGACAAGTACAGAGGCAAGTACGACGAGGGTTGGGACGTACTGCGCGCGGATAGGCTGCAGGCGCTGAGGGGCCTGGGGATCGTCCCCGAGGGCGCCAGCCCCTTCCCACGCCTGCCGTCGGTCGAAGCGTGGGACGAGATGTCGCAGGAAGAGAGGCAGGAAGCCGCGCGCGACATGGAAGTCTACGCGGCGATGATCGACTACCTGGATGAGCAAATCACGCGTGTCTTCGACTACCTGAAGGAGATCGGCGAATACGACAACACGGTGATCATCTTCTTCTCGGACAACGGCGCGAACGGCGCACTGCCGACGGCCTACCCCGGGCAAACCGAGGAGTATTTGGCCTCGTTCGACAACAGCCTGGAGAACCGCGGCTTGCCGAACTCGTTCATCGAGACGGGTCCGGGCTGGGCCCAGGCCAGCATGTCCCCCAGCCGCATGTTCAAGGGGTTCACGGCCGAAGGCGGGATCAGGGCGCCGTTCCTGGTCAAGCTACCCGGAGAGATGGGGAATGCCGGTGCGCTGAACCACTCGTTCTTCCACGTCCGCGACATCATGCCGACGTTGCTCGATGCGGCGGGCCTCGAGCATCCGGCAGAGATGGACGGTCGCCAGGTCGTTCCAATGCAAGGAACGTCGGTGCTGGATCTCTTCACCGGAGAGGTCGAGACCCCGCCGGCCGAAGTCGGCCAGGTCGGCTACGAGCTCTTCGGGCTCAAGGCCTTCTTCGCCGGCGACTGGAAGATCCTCTGGATGCCGCCTCCGTTCGGCCCGGGGGAGTGGGAGCTGTTCAATCTGAGGGATGACCCCGCCGAGATGGACGATCTCAGCGGAGAATACCCGGACAGGCTAGCCGAGATGATCGCTCTGTGGGAGGCTTACAAAGAGGCGAACGGCGTACTCGACATCGCGCTCGACCTGGCCGACAAGGTCAACTGATAGGGGAATACCTGCTAGCGCGGCGGCAGCCAGCCCGCTCTGCCACCCGGCCCCTCTACGAAGAGGAACTCTCCGTACGCGGCCAGTACCGGGACCTCGGCGCCGGCGGCGACGCTGTCCACCGCGACCCCCGTGGAAGCGGGTTCGTCTAGGAGCATGGCTCCGCCGGCCAGCACTTCGCTCCGAATCGGACCGTCAAGCGGTTCCGTGAGGCTCGCCGCCACGAACCCGAGGGTGCCGTCGGGCGCCGTCACCCGATACCAGTCGCCGGTCCCCGCTTCCACCCGCAGCGGCGTGTGGAGTGGCGATTCGGCCAGGGTGCTCGACCCGGTGGTCGGGAGAGCGCGGATGCGGGCCCCGGCGCGGGTCACGCGAACGAGGCTGCCGATCAGGTCGCGATCTCCGGTGAAGCGAGCCGGCGTCGTGGGTAGCTGCTGTAGCGCTGGGAACGGATCGAACGACCCGTTCGAGTATATGCCGAAGTGCAGGTGGGGTGGTGTCGTCCGAGCGTTGCCCGAGTTTCCGACCAACCCGACGGTATCGCCGGCGGCGACGCGGTCGCCGCGACGCACCAACTGCGTGTCGAGGTGGGCGTAGTAGTGCGTTTGGCCGAACTCGTCGCGAAGCCAGACTACGTTGCCGCCCAGGTTGTTGCGCCGGGTGCTGCGAATGACGCCGCCCGCGGCGGCGAGAACCGGCGTCCCTCTGCGGGCGAAGATGTCGAGTCCCTCGTGCCTGCGACGACCTCCGTCGCGGCCGTCACCGTACCAGCTGCCGATTGCGTTGATGTCGCCCCCGGAGACCGGAAAGATGAGGGAAGGGCTGACCACGATGCTGATCGAGTACCTGCCGCCGCGCAGCAGCTCCGGCTGGATGCGGACCAGGTAGTCGCCGTCGCGCCGGGCGAGGTGGTCCAGCCGGCGCTCGAGGCTGTCGGCGCTCGTCCGGTGCCGCGGCCTATCGCCGGGTCTCGTGGAAATCTGGAAGAGGTCGATGAAGACCTGGTAACTGCTGTCCGGTTCGCTCTCGAACGCCACCTCGATGCGCTGGCCGCGCCTCAGCGATACCCGGTACGCCGTCGCCATCGCCTCCCTCGAATCGAGGTAGCTCTCCTCCAGGTACGGGGCTGACACCGGTATGGCGCCGTCCATGGCCTCGGCCGCCGCCGCGATCCAGTCGCGACCCAGGGCGGTCTGATCGAGCCCCGCCACACGCAGAGCCTCTTCGTACCGATCGTGTGGGGTATACCCATAGAAGAGCTCGCGCAGCGATTCCGCGCCGCAGCCCGAGATTCCGAGCAGCAGCGGCAAGGCGCACAGCCAGATCCGATCACCTGTGAAGTAGCTCTTCATGTTAACCGAATATGAATATCGCACGCTTTTTGTTCCGTCGCAGCGGGCATTCCTCCCATCTTACACGACGAATAAGGCCGCCAGACGTTTCAGAAGCCTATTATTAGTGAACATCGAACATCGTCCATCGTTCATCGAACGTCGAGAATACGGCTCGACACCGAACTTCAAACGTTGGACTCTTGACGTGAACGTTGACACGGTCTGCAATGTTCACGTCAGACGTCCGATGTTCAAGGTTCAATGATCGGGTAGTTACTCGACGTTCGATGAACGATGGACGATGTTCGATGTTCACTATGACAATTCCGCCTACTCCGCTCTCAGCGCAGCACCAGGTCCGATCCGCGCCGCACGCGATGCGGGTACGAGCCCCGCGGCAGCAGCCGCCAGCAAAAGCGTTACCGCCACGGTGATCAGCACGACCGGGTCGCGAGGTGAGATTTCATATAGAAGCGGCGCGACGGCGCCACCGGCGGCGATAGCGATGACCAGTCCAAGCGCGATGCCGATGGTGGCCAGCGCCGATCTCATGCGTCCGCTGGGCGACGTTGAAGGCGAGCACGCTGTACAGTCCCAGCGCCGCCACCAGCAGCGCCAGGCCGCCGAAGACGCTGAACATCGTCGCGCCCAGTTTATAAGAGCGAATCTGCGGATCGATCCTGTCTTGCAGGGGCTGCACGACCGCGTACCTGATATCGGGGTCGCCGGCGAGCAGTTCACGCTGCGCGATGGGAGCGAGCGCCTCCGCATCGCCTCGTCCTCGGAGCAGGATGCTGGACGGGGTCGCGTCTGCGGCCTGGGCGGCGGGCACATAGGTGACCCACTTCTGCGTCTCGACTACTTGCATGCGTCGCGAATCGGCGACGACCCCGACGACCTGGGTGCAGGGCGCGTCGCGCGATTCGAGGAGCAGGCATTGGCCCAGTGGATCTTCGCCCCAGAGCCGCCGGGCCATCGACTCGTTCACGATGACGACCGGCGCGGCGCCCGCCGCATCCGCCTGGTTGAAGTCGCGGCCGCGGCGGATGGCGATTCCGAGCGCCGCGAAGTAGCCGGGCGTCACCGTTTCGGCGTGCACTCCCGGCGGCGGTGCCCCAATCGAATCGAGCCCGGGCACGAACACGTCTCCCAGCGAGGCGCCCCAGAAGGGAAGACCGCCGCTGGCGCCGGCATGCTCCACCGCCGGCAGCGCCCGCAGCCGCTCCAGCGACCGCCGGTAGATCTCGTGAAGCTCTTCGGCCGTGCGTTCTCGCGGTTCCAATTCCAGTTGCGCATAAACGACCGCTCGAGGATCGAGACCGAGATCCTCGCCCTCGATGCGCGACAGGCTGCGCACGAAGAGGCCCGCTCCAACCAGCAGTACTACCGACAGCGTTCCCTGGGTGACGAGCAGGGCGGCACGCGTCCGCGACCGCCGGACCATGCCCGCCCGGGCGCTCTGCTTCAGATCGCTGGCCAGGTCGCGACGGCCGGCTTGAATGGCGGGTACGATCCCGGAGACGATTCCCGTGACCAGCGCCAGGACGGCGGTGAAGACCAGGACCCTCGAGCCGATCGGCGAAGCCGTCCACGCCACGTCGGGCAGCAGAGCGTATCGAATCAGGTCGCCGCCCCAGGCCGCCAGCAGCAGCGCCGCCGCGCCGCCCAGAGTTGCCAGCACGACGCTCTCGGTGAGCAGTTGGCCCGTCAGTCTGCGGCGCGAGATCCCCAGGGCGAGGCGGACGGCGATCTCTTTCCTGCGGCGCAGGCCGCGGGCGAGCAACAGGTTGGCCACGTTGGCGCAGGCGATGAGCAGAACGGCGAGCGACACGCCGGCCAGCAGAACCGAGACGGTGGACTCCCTGGACGCGGCGGGCCCCCGGGCCTTCACGATGGGAGCCGCGACGACCGTTACGTTCTCGTCGTACCTGTCCCGTTCGATTTCGTCGCGCCGGCCGTTGCGATGAAGCTGCGTCGCTTCGGCTTCGGCGGCCTCGACGCTCACGCCGGGAGCCAGCCGCGCGATCACCTTGATCCAGTAGTAGTTGCGAGTGCGCTTCCAGCGATCGGTTTCCTGCTCCACCGAGAAGGCGTGCAGCGGAGCCCAGAGATCGACTTGATTCAGGTCGACCCCGGAGAATCCGCGCGGCCCGACGCCGATCACCGTGTACGACCCCCTGCCGATATCGAGCACGCGGCCCAATACTGATGGGTCGCCGCCGAACCGCGCCTGCCACAGGCCGTAGCTCAGCACCGCGACGCCGGTCGCGCCCGGCCGGTCTTCCGACTCGTCGAAGAAACGACCCAGCGCCGGCTCGACTCCAAGGAGCGGGAAGTACGACGCCGACACCAGGCTCGCGTCTACGCGAACCGCCTCGGCTCCACGACCCAGGGTGGCGCCGTTGGTCCAGTACGCCGCCACCGATGAGAAGCTGCCGGCCTCCTGCCAGTCGGTGTAGTCGAGGTACGATTGGGCGAACTGGTGAACTAGCTGCCCGCTGCGTCGGCTCAGCATGCGCGGATAGAGGCGCCGCACCTGGTCCGCATCTCTCACCTGCGTCGGCTGGCTCAGCAATAGGCGATCGACAACGCCGAACATGGCGGCGTTCACGCCGATCCCCAGCGCCAGCGTCACTACCACCGCGGCCGTGAAACCCGGCGACCGGAATAGCCCCCGGGCGGCGTAGCCGAGGTTGTCGCGCGTTATAGACAGGATCGAAGTGAGCCGGACCATGGTTTTGCCTCCCGTGAATGGTCGATTCCCGGGTCCCTAGAGGGCATGGCCCATGCCACTGATCCTGTCGAGCCTAAGGCGTTGTGGCAAAGCTGGTTACGCAATTAACCAAGCGGCCATCGGGCTTGGGAGGGCGTCCGATGTTGGGACGCGGGGGGCCGGATCCGGACACCGGCGAAGGCCGAAGGAATGTCGAACACCGCACACCGAACACCGCCTTTCGAAGGTGGCACTGCAAGGCCTGATCATTAAGCCCGAAGGCCAAACCATTTGAGTCTAAAGGATTGGCCATCTGTGATTAGTGATTGAGTCTTGCCGTGCGCCCTTCGAAAGGCGGTGTTCGGTGTGCGGTGTTCGAAATTGCCTTTCTCCGCCCAGGTTGAAACCTCCCTAGCCAGCCAACCGTAGGGCTAGTATACTTCGCCTCGCGAAGTATCGAGGTCCACGGTGGGGGCAGCACCCAAACGACGAGGCCGCGCATGTTCAGCGCCGATCTGAAGAAGGGAAGCATGGAGCTGTTGATCCTATCCGTTCTGGAGGGCGGCAAGCGCCACGGATACGAGATCGGAAAGCACCTGGAGCATAGCTCCGGTGGTCAGCTCGAGTTCCGGGTCTCTACTCTCTATTCGATCCTCTACCGGATGGAGGAGCGGGGCTGGATCAAGGGTCGCTGGGTGGAGAAGAAGGGAGAGCGGCGGCGCTGCTACTACACGCTGACGGCGAAAGGGCGCGAGGTGGTGGCCCGGCAGCGGCAGGAGTGGAAGGCGTTCTCGACGATGGTGAACCAGGTGATTGGAGTCAGTCATGCCTGACTGGAAGGGCTATCTGAGGGAGCGGCTCTCTCTCCCGCAGATGAAAGGTCATTGGGAAGAGCGGATGATCTCGGAGCTGGCGGATCACCTGGAGGATGTCTATCGGGAAGCACTTGCTGGTGGGGCAAGCGAGGAAGAGGCCCGGGCCCGGGCCGAGGAGTGGCTGGGTGAGGCGGATGTGGCGGCGGGCGAGCTGATCCGCGGCGAGCCGGCCCATCGTCGGGCGCAGGCGAACCGCTGGGCGGAGGGAAGGGAGGAGAACCTGCGGGGCAAAGGGAGCCGGTGGGTGGTAGCGGCCGACGTGGCACGTGACCTCCGGTTCGCGCTGCGTGCGCTGGCCAAGCATCCCCTGTTCAGCGGCGTGGCAATTCTGGTCCTGGCGCTGGGGATCGGGGCCAGCACTTCCATCTTCACTCTGGTGGACGCCATCGTCCTCTCGCCGCTCCCCTTCGAAAGCGCCGATCGCCTGGTGGCCGTGGGCCACTCGTCGGCAGATCTGAGCTTCGAACGGGCCGGGCAGATGGCGGCGGCCCACTTCACCTACGAGGAAGAGAACCGGGTCTTTCAGGACATAGGGATGTACGGGGAAGGTCTGGCGACGGTCACCGGAGCCGGGGATCCCGAGGCGGTTCCCTCTCTGTGGATCACTGGCGGAGTCCTTCGGGCTCTGCGGACGAAGCCGATTTTGGGACGAAGTTTCATCCCCGAGGATGAGGAACTCGAGTCACCGTCCGTGGCGCTGCTCGGCCAGGGATACTGGCGGACGCGCTTCGGAGCGGACCCGGGAGTCATAGGCCGGACACTCCAGGTGGATGGAGAGACCGTCGAGATCGTGGGCGTGATGCCGTCGAGCCTCCGGAGCCTGGGGCATGATCCGGATCTCATCCTTCCGCTTCGCTTCAATCGCTCCACCCTGTTCGTAGGGAACTTCGGCTACGAGGCGGTGGCCCGATTGCGGGACGGAGTCAGGCTGGATCAGGCCGTGGCCGACCTGGACCGAATGTGGCCTCTGGCGTTCGAGAAGTTTCCGGGCCGGGCGGTCATGGACGCGGAGACGAAAGTCGATTTCGCCCCCGGGGTGCGGCCGCTCAAGAGCTATCTCGTGGGTTCGGTGGCGGACCTGCTCTGGGTGTTGTTGGGCGGAGTTTGCGTCGTCCTCCTCATCGCCTGCGCTAACGTGGCCAACCTGTTCCTGGTCCGGGCCGAGGGGAAAGGCACGGAGATGGCCGTCCGGGCCGCCATGGGCGCGAGCCGCAGCCGAATCGGCTGGGAGTACCTGAAAGAGACACTGCTGCTCGGCGTCCTGGGCGGAGTCGGTGGCCTGGCCATAGCCTACGCCGGTCTCGAGGTCCTGGTGGCCGTGGGACCCGCGCAACTTCCCCGGCTCGAGGAAGTCTCGCTGAGCCCCGAGGCGCTCCTGTTCACGTTGTTCATCTCGTTGAGCGCCGGAGCATTCTTCGGCATGATCCCGGTCCTGAGAGAGCGTGGCGTGAGTCAGATGGCCCTCGCTCTGGTCCTGCTGGTGGCGTCGGGGCTGATGATCCGGAGCTTCTTCGCTCTGCGGAACGTGGATCCCGGCTTCCACAACCCGGCGGAGGTCCAGGCTCTCCGCCTCTACATATCAGGGAACGACATCCCCGACCCGGAGGACGTCGCTCGTACCCACGAGCTGATCGCCCGCCGATTGGCGGAGATCCCAGGGGTGACTTCCGTGGGGCTCGCCTCGTTCATTCCGATGGACGGACGCCGGAACTTCAACTCCCTCTACGCTGACGGTGGCACTACATTCGAGAACGAGATGGCCCCCACGCGCCGGCACAAGTGGATTGGTGAGGACTATCTCGAGACCCTGCAGATCCCTCTCCTGACCGGGCGAACGCTGACTTGGCGGGACGTCGGCAACCGGCTCCCGGTGGCGCTGGTC
>JBDHAL010000075.1:0-20362 GCA_039588075.1 Gemmatimonadota bacterium
GATCGTACTGCTCGGCTTCACAGCCCTGCTGATGGCGACTCAGTTCCAAACGATCCTCGCCATGGCCTTCACCGCCTACACCATGGTCGGAGCAGGTGTTACACCGGCCCTGCTCGCCGCTTTCCTCTGGAAACGCACCACCACCTTCGGCGGCGTCGCATCCATCGCCGCCGGGATGGGCACGACTGTGTTCATCACCGTCATGAACTGGATCTGGCAGCGCGGCGGCGGCCACCCGTTCCTCGATACCGATTACATCATCATACCCGCCGCCAGCCTGTCCATACTGGCGCTGATCGTCGGCAGCCTCATGACCGCGGCGCCGCCGAAAGAGAAGTGGGAGCCGTTTTACTCAAGTGAAGAAGCGACTTAGATATTATAGTGAACATTGAACATCGTTCATCGAGCATCGAACGTCGAGAATACTGCCCGATCATTGAACGTTGAACCTCGGACGTCTCACATGAACATTGAGGACCCCACCGATGTTCATGTCTGACGTTCAAGGTTTGAAGTTAAGTGTCGGGTAGTATTCTCGACGTTCGATGCTCGATGAACGATGTTCGATGTTCACTACAAAAACGGCCGTCGATCTTCCTCGACAGCCGCAAATCCATCAGCCGGCACTATCGCCGAGCCTCTTTACTCTCCGTCTATCTGCCGCTTCAATTCCGATAGCTTCTTCTCTATCTCCTCCGCTTCCTTCGCCGCATCGAGACGCCGCAACTCGTAATCCGTCTCCAGATCCCTCGCAGTATCCTCGCCCAGCGCCTCTGCCACCTCACGCTCCGCCGCCGCCAGGTCTTCCGCCGCGTCTATGTCTTCTTCCGCCTTCTCGAAGCGCTTGAGCCCGCTTTCCGGACCTCGCATCATTTCGTCCAGCTTACGCGCCGTCCCGACACGCCTCGAGCGCGCCACCAACGCGCTTCGATTACGCTCCGCCTCCTTCAGCTGGTCCATCTTGTCGGAGTAGTCCAGCTTCTGTTTCTCGACTTCTTCCAGCGTCTCCGCCGCCTGACGCCGAAGATCCTCGGCTTCCTGCAGCGCTCGCCGCGCCGCGTCCAATGCGCTCTGCGCCGCTTCGCTGTCGCCGACACGCTCCGCTTCCTGCGCTTTCCCGTGCGCCAGCTCCGCTCGCTGGATCTGCTGGCGGGCGCGGCTTTCCAGCCGCTCCAGTTCCTTTTCCAGCTTCGGGATCCGCGAGCGCTGCTCGATCAGCTCCTCGCGCATCTGGTGCAGCAACCGGTCCATGTCGTCGCGGCTCAGCGACCGCTCCGCCTCTTTGCGCTCCAGCGCGCGCTCGATCTTCTCACGGAATCGCTTGAACATACAGCGAAACTAGGGGCTGCCGCGGCCGGAGTCAAAGAGCGGAAGGAGGGTTGCCAGGGTAGCGGAGCCCGACTATTTTGCGTGAACGTATGAAGAACTCTTCACATGTCCCCGGCTCGACCGCTCGGCGATCGCTCGGCGATCACCCGCTCCACACGGTCCACCCCGAGGCCGTGGAGGCGGCGCGGGCCGTTCTCTGCGGCGAGGAGGAGCTGGTCCTCATCGCCGACACATTCCAGATCCTGGCGAACCCGACGCGGCTCCAGATCGTGCGGGCGTTGAGCCGCCGGGAGCTCTGCGTGGGCGACCTGGCGGCGGTGGTGGGCGCGAGCCCTTCCGCCGTCTCGCACCATCTTCGCCAGCTACGCCAGATGCGGCTGGTGCGGCATCGGCGGGACGGCAAGCTGACCTACTACTCACTGGACGACGAGCATGTCGCACGGCTGTTCGATGTAGGGCTCGAACACGTGCGGGAGGAGTTGGAATGAGCGGCAGGGCAGATCGAGGGCCGGTGGTGTCCTGCGAGCTGGTGCTGGGAGTGCCGGACATGGACTGCGCGTCGTGCGCGCGGCGGATATCGGGCCGCCTGGAGAAGCTGAGCGGCGTCCAGAAGGTCGAGGCGCGCATAGTGACGAAGGACTTGCGCGTGGAGTTCGATCCCGAGTTGATGGCGGAGGATACGATAGAGCAGGCGGTGCGCTCTCTGGGCTACACTGTCGAGCGAGACGATAGCGCACGGGAGCCGGAGAGCGCAGCGGATCGAGCAAGCGTGTGGAAGGGCCGGGAGGCGCGGCTCTCCTACTTGGCGGGCGGCGCGATCGCGGTGGGCCTCGCGCTACGGCTTCTCGAACTCAGCCCCGTTCTACTGACGGGACCGATCGGAGCGCTGTCCTGGGCGCTGGACGCGGGCGCGCTGTTCTTCGTCGTCGCCGCCCTGGTGGGTGGGCTGAACTTTTTCCCCAAGGGCTTGCGGGCGGCACGAATCGCGAGCCTCGACATGAACTTCCTGATGACCGTCGCCATCTTCGGCGCCTTGGCGATCGGCGAGTTCTTCGAGGCCGGCAGTATCGCGTTTCTGTTCGGGATCGCTGAATTGCTCGAGCGCTATTCCGTCGAGCGGGCGCGCAACTCGATCGAGCAGCTGTTGAGCCTCGCGCCGGCGACCGCACGGGTCCACCGGAACGGCGACGTCGTGGAGGTTCCCATAGAGGAAATCCTGTTGGGCGACACCGTGCAGGTGCTCCCCGGCGAAAAGGTCCCCATCGATGGCCGGGTAGTGGAGGGCGTCTCCGCCGTCGACCAGAGCCCGATCACCGGCGAGTCGCTGCCCGTGACGAAGTCGGTCTCCGATTACGTCTATGCGGGCTCGATGAACCGAGAAGGTTATCTGGAGGTCGAGGCGACGAAGCGCGCCGGCGACACGACGCTGGCTCACATCATCCACCTGGTCGAAGAGGCCGAGGCTGCTCGGTCGCCCAGTGAGCGCTTCGTCGAGAGGTTCGCTCGGTACTATACCCCGGCCGTCACCCTTCTGGCGGTCGCCCTCATGGTCGTGCCACCGCTGGTCCTCAGCGCCTCTTTCAGCACCTGGTTCGTACGAGGACTCACGCTGCTGGTCATCTCATGTCCCTGCGCGCTCGTGATATCCACGCCCGTGGCCGTCGTCAGCGGCATCACCAGCGCCGCTCGCAACGGTGTCCTCATCAAGGGCGGCGTTCACCTCGAGGCACTGGCGGGCATCCAGGCCGTCGCCTTTGACAAGACCGGGACGCTAACCACCGGCGAACTGGCGGTTCTGGAAGTGATCACAGCCGACGACGGTGCCGGGCCGGCGGCGGAAGAACTGCTGGCGATCGCCGGCGCTTTGGAGGAGCGTTCCGAGCACCCCATCTCGGAGGCGATCCGCGCCGCCGCATCCAACGGCAACGGGACAGGCACCTACCGGGTGGAAGGTTTCGAGGCGCTGGCCGGACGCGGAGCGCAGGCGCGCCTAGACGGCGTGCTCCACCGCATCGGCAAGCCCGAGATGTTCGGAGAAGCGACCGAGCCCTGGCTTGGCGACCTCGACCGCATCACCTCCGCCGGCCACACGCCGGTGTGTGTGGGCAGCGAGGGGCGAGTGCTTGGCCTTCTCGCCGTTGCCGATCGCGCGCGCGACGAGGCGCGTCGCGTCATCGCAAGGCTTCGCCGGCAGGGTATACGGCGAATCGTGATGTTGACCGGAGACCATGAGGCCACGGCTCGGACCATCGCCCAACAGCTCGGCGTCGACGAATACTATGCCGGACTTCTGCCGCAGGACAAAGTCGCCGTCGTGCGAGAACTGGAGGGCAAAATCGGCGGTGTCGCCATGGTCGGAGACGGCGTGAACGATGCGCCGGCCCTCGCCGCCGCCACCGTCGGCATCGCCATGGGCGCCGCCGCCAGCGACGTCGCCCTCGAGACCGCCGACGTCGCCCTCATGGCCGATGATCTCTCCTGCCTGCCCTACCTTTTCCAGCTCTCGCGCCGCAGCGCCGCCGTCATTCGCCAGAACATCGCCGCCTCCATCGCCATCAAGCTCTCCCTCGCCGCCGGCGTCTTCCCCGGCTGGGTCAGCCTCATCACCGCCGTCCTCGTCGGTGACATGGGCGCCTCTCTCGCCGTGACCGCTAACGCGCTCCGCCTCGCCCGGCTCCGCCGCTAAAGACTCCCCGAAGCCCAAAAAGGGACACGGACGGAATGTCTCAGTTGGGGACAGCCGGTGGCATCGACCTCGCGTAATCACGCACTCTGCCCGGGCACGCCTCTTGCCAAAATTCTTAGCGCCGGCCCCAGCCCACCGTCCAGCAGAAGGGACCAATGACTTGAGCGCTCGGCGCATCCTATCGATAGCCAGGCTGCTGTGCGCCCCGGCCCTGCTGGCGGCGGCGGCTCCCGCCGTGGCACAGGACGACGACCTCTGCCTGATGTGCCACGAGAACGAGTCGCTTTTCGCCGCCCAGGACGACCCCTCCGCCTTCGTCGTCACACGGGAGGCGCACGAGCGCTCGCTGCACGGCGGACGAGGGGTCGGCTGCACCGACTGCCACCGGGGCCTGACATTCCCGCATCCGGAGGACCCGCCGGAACCGGACTGCTCGCTCTGCCACGACGATCAGTCCGGCCAGCACGCTCGCTCATTGCACGGACAGGCGGCCGCACGCAACGACTCGTTGGCACCCAGTTGCTCGGATTGCCACGGGGCGCACGACATTCTGTTCAGCGACGATCCGCGCTCGCTGACTTACGTGTTCAACATCCCGTTGCTCTGCGGTGAGTGCCACCACGAGGGCACGCCGGTCTCCAGGACCCATGATATCCCACAGGACCGAATCCTCGAGAACTACTCGCTGTCGATCCACGGCGCCGGACTCTTCGAGCAGGGGCTGACCGTCACCGCGGTCTGCACATCGTGTCACACTTCTCACCTCATCCTGCCGCACACCGATCCCGAGTCCAGCATCTACGCCGACAACGTGGCGGCGACCTGCACCCAGTGCCACGCGCTCATCGAGGAGGTGCACCAGCAGTTCATCGAGGGACGACTGTGGGAGGAAGAACCCCACGTGATTCCCGTGTGCGTCGACTGTCACTCGCCACACAAGATCCGCCGGGTGTTCTATAACGCGGGCGCCGCAAACGCGGATTGCCTCCGCTGCCACTCCGACCCCAGCCTGGCCATGGAGCGGGACGGCCAATCCACCTCGATCTACGTCGACGAGGAGGCCCACAACACCTCCATGCACGGCGGAACGGGCTGCGCCCAGTGCCACACCGACGTCACGCCCTCCCTGCTTGCACGCCCCTGCACCACGTCCGTCGCCGCCGACGTGAATTGCGCCATCTGCCACCCCGAGCAAGTGGAGCAGCACGACAGCGGCACACACGGCATGCTCGCCGCCCAGGGGAACCCCGACGCGCCGGGCTGCCTCGACTGCCACGACAACCACGCAACCAAGGGTCACCTGAACCCGACCTCGCCGACCTTCCCCCGCAACGTGCCCGAACTCTGCGCCGGTTGCCACCGGGAGGGCGAGGTCGCTGCGACGCGGATCGCTCACGAAGGGCCCGACATCGTCAACGGCTACGTGATGTCAATCCACGGGAAGGGGCTGATCGAGAGCGGCCTGGTAGTCACCGCCATCTGCTCCAGCTGCCACACTCCCCATAATCAGTTGCCGCCCGACGACCCGGCCTCATCGGTCAACCCGAATAACATCTCGGGAACTTGCGGGACCTGCCATCACGGCATCGAGGAGGAGTACCAGGCCAGCGTCCACTGGCACAACAAGGAGGACGCGCCTGAGGACAGAGACCTGCCAACCTGCGAGGACTGCCACACGTCGCACTCCATCAGCCGCACCGACCAGGGCGGCTTCAGGTTTACGATGATGAACCAGTGCGGGCGCTGCCACGAGGAAGAGTCGGAGACCTTCTTCGACACCTTTCACGGAAAAGTGTCACGACTCGGTGACGCCGGCGCAGCTAAGTGCTACGACTGCCACGGCACTCACAACATCCACCCGATTGCCGAGCCTAGCTCTACCCTGAGCCGCAGGAACATCATCGAGACCTGCTCCGAGTGTCACCCGGGCGCCAATCGAAGGTTCACCGGCTACCTCACCCACGCCACGCACCACGACCCCGAGAAGTACCCCTACCTATTTTGGACCTTCTGGGGAATGACGCTTTTGCTGGTGGGGACGCTCACGTTCGCGACCTTCCACACGCTGGCCTGGCTATACCGGCTCTGGCGTTCGCCCGGCGAGTGGCACCGCCACAAGCCCGTCGAAGGTGAACCGCTCTATCGGCGCTTCACCACCTTCGAGCGCACGATGCATCTGATCATGGTGATCAGTTTCTTCGTGCTCGCGCTCACCGGAATGGCGCTGAAGTTCTCCTACATGGGCTGGGCCCAGGTGTTCGCCGGCGCGCTCGGCGGATTCGCCACGACCGGCGTCCTTCACCGCCTCGGCGCCATCACCCTGATGACTATTTTCGGGATCCACCTGGTCGACGTCTTCCGTCGCAAGCAGGCGTCCGGTTCGAGCTGGCGCGTGTTCATCTTCTCCGACAGCTCGCTGATGTTCAACATGAACGATCTGAGGGAGTTCGCCGCCTCAATAAAGTGGTTCATTGGGCGGGGACAGCGGCCCAATTACGGACGCTTCACCTACTGGGAGAAATTCGACTACTTCGCCGTCTTCTGGGGGATGTTCATCATCGGCTCGACCGGACTGCTGCTCTGGTTCCCGGAGGCCTTTACCATCATCCTGCCGGGCCGGGCGGTGA
Source organism: Gemmatimonadota bacterium (assembly GCA_039588075.1). GTDB lineage: Bacteria > Gemmatimonadota > Gemmatimonadetes > Palauibacterales > KS3-K002 > JBDHAL01. Next base: position 6,643 of record JBDHAL010000075.1, read on the forward strand.
ACGTTGCGACTATACTGCACAGCGACGAAGCGTTGCTGGCCGTCGCCTTCATCTTCACCGTGCACTTCTACAACACGCACTTCCGGCCCGACAAGTTCCCCATGGATCCGGTCATCTTCACCGGCCGCGTCCCGGTCGAAGAGCTGAAGTACGACAAACCGCGGGAGTACCAACAACTGGTTCAGGAAGGCAAGCTCGACGAGTACCTGGTCCACGACTACCCGGTAAAGCTGCAGCGCCTCTTCAAGATCTTCGGGTTCTCGGCGCTGGCCGTGGGACTGCTCGTGATATTCCTGATACTGTACTCGATGCTTGGCGCATATTTGTGAGGAGGATTCGACATTCTACAGCCGACATTCGACAGCCGACCTTTAAGTATTGTTGGATGATCGAAGTCCCACTCCCGACTCACGACGCCCAGCTATGCGCCGCGGCAGCTGCGTCGAAAGTCGAACGTCGAGCGTCGAAGATCGAAAGTCCAACAATACTTAGAAGTCGGCTGTCGAATGTCGGCTGTAGGCTGTCGAATCCCTAATCCCGAGACTGGGGGCTGGCCCCAAACTCCGCAACCGACAGCACATACGCCGCCACATCCCAGGTCTCGTCCTCGCTGAGGATCTTCCACGCCGGCATCGGCGTCCCTCGGACACCCTCCCGGACGACGTAATAGACCCACCTGGCGTCCACCCGTTCGCGCCATGCTGGCACGGTGAAGTCGGCCGGCCGGATCGACAAGTTGCGGCGTAGCCCTCGACCGTCGGCCCGCTCGCCGTGGCAGATGGCGCAGTGCTCCAGAAAAAGCACTCTGCCGCGACTTCGAGACTCGGACGATTCGAGCCTGGCCTCCGGTATTGTCAGGCCGCGGTAGTCTGGGGGAAGGTCAGTCGAATCACAGGCCGAGAGCCCGAACAGAAGCGCCGCTGCTGGTGCAAGGAGCCGGCACCAGCGACGAGGCCCGCCCGCCTTGCCGCGATCGTCGGCGCATCCCACTTTCACAGCGTCGCGCGGCAAGTCATGGCCACCTGCAGCCGCCGGCGCAAACAACGAGTCACATGTGGACGACTGACGCCGCTACGGGTTCTTACCGTGTCGACTAGCTTGCTCAAGGAGGCGTGGGGGGCTGGCAAGGTTTCACGGCTGACGCTTGTGCTTGGGCTCATCGTCAGCGTTGCCTGGGCTTCCGCAGTAGCTGCCGGTACCGTCTGGTTCATCGCCCATACCATCCGACAACCGGCGCTTCCTCTCGCGTACAAAGTGATCTTGCCGTCGGTAGTAACCGTCGCTGTGGTGTTTCTTCTGATGTTCCTACCCACGCAATGGCTGGCGTACGCTCTCCTACGGCTTGCCGAGCGCCGGCGTAACGAGGCTCGGCCGAAGCTCTAACGTTTTTTGGTTCAAAGGCCGAGAGCGCGAACGGCGCGGCTCCGAGCCACACCAGGAGCCGGTTCGGCACCCGATTCGGGATGAAGCTCATAACCCCATCGGCGCGCCTCGTGCGCTATACCCTCCACCAATCCAGGAAGCTGCCGCTCGACCCGAGGCGAGCGAGCGAGGCCCAGCTCGAGCGTCTGCGGGACCAGCCCCAACAGGATCAGCCGCCGTGGATAGGCGTCGAGTATCTCCAGGGCATCGAGCAGGTCGGCCACCCCGATCTGGTGACATGAGAGCCGAGTCCGCACCGCCGGCGCCACCTCGTCACCTTCGAGTCGGACGAGGGTACCCGGCGGCCCGTCGCTGCGAATGGCGTCGACGAGGATCACATCATCAGAGGACTGAATGCACGACAGCAGGGCGAGCCCCAGCGTGCCGCCATCCAGAACTCGAACGCCTTCGGGAATCCGGTAGCGGCGGCCAAGCAACTCAACCGCCGCCACGCCCAGGCCGTCGTCGCCACAAAGAACGTTCCCCAGTCCGAGGACCAGGAGGGATGCCGAGCCGGCCGACGCCGTCATCGTTCGATTCCCGCCTCATCTTCCGCCAGGTCTTCCGGCGTCACGAATCGATAACCCGAGAACATTGACTCGAGCGCCGCGTTTTTGGCCGCGCGAGACACGAGAAGAGCACAGGAGACGTGGTGGATCACGAACAGAACGATCACCCACATGCAAATGTGATGGATCCAGCGGGCGGTCTGGAGGCCTCCGAACAGGGGTAGCAGAGCTGCGAAGACCCGCATTGGTGAACCCGCCCCGGCGCTAACCGCGAACATGGAGTAGCCGGTGAATGCCGCCAGGAGACAGACGGCGTAGATCAGTATGTATGTCATCCCGGCCAGAGAGTTGTGGCCGACGAACCTCGGTGTGGCCGGACGGAAGTAGATATAGAACTTCAACCACTCCCATGCCTCCTTCCAGCGACCCCGGTTCGTGGGGACCAGTTGGTCCCAACGAGCATAGCGATTCCCCATGAACATCCACGCGATCCGCGAGAACTCGGAGAGGCTGAAGACCGCTGCGGCGAAGAAGTGGATCGCCAGCACCGTCCCCATCACGAACTCCTGGCCCGCCGGGTCCGGAGCGACGATGAACGGGTTCCCGATGTAGTACCCCGTGCTGGCCAGCACGACGATCGAGCCGGCGATCAGCCAGTGCGTGAGGCGGACCGGCAGGTCCCAGACGTATACCCGGACGAGTCCGGGTTCCGCCGCCGTGGGCGCCGCCGTACTCATACCGCCCTCACCTTTGCTATCTCCCTGCCGGCGCGGTCGACCACATGGACACCGCATGCCATGCAAGGATCGAAGGAGTGCACGGTCCGTAGTATCTCGACCGGCTGCTCCGCGTCGGCGACTGGAGTGCCAACCAGGGCCTCTTCATACGGTCCTCGCTGGCCGGCCGCATCGCGTGGCCCGGCGTTCCAGGTGCTGGGCACCACGATCTGGTAGTCGGCGATCTCCCCGTTCACAATGTGCACCCAGTGACCGAGGGCTCCGCGCGGCGCCTCGTGGAAGCCCGCCCCGCTGCAGTCGTCGGGCCAACTGGAGGGATCCCACTTCGAGTTGTCCTGAATATCCAACTGGCCGCGGCCCATGTTGTCTTCCAACTCGTTGAGCCAACCATCCAGCTTCTCCGCCAGCACCAACGTCTCGATCCCCCGGGCGGCGACTCGCCCCAGAGTCGAGAACAGCGCCGCGGGTCCCACTCCCAGCTGGCCGAGAGCGAAGTTGACCAGCTCCTGCACCCTCGGGTGCCCGGAGCCGTACGCCACAAGCATCCGCGAGAGTGGGCCGACCTCCATCGGCATTCCGTCGTAGCGCGGTGATTTTAGCCAGCTGTACTTACCGTCGGTGTTGAGAAGATCGTACGGCGGTTCGGGCCCGGTGTAATTGGGCCTGGTCTCACCCATCGACGGATGGAGCCCTTCGCTATCTCCAGCCTCGTACTCGTACCAAGAGTGAGTGACGAACTCGGTTACCTTTGCCGGATCCATCGGCTCCACGTTGGCGAGATCTCGATTACGGATCACACCGCGGGGGAGGAACAGGGGAGCGTTCGGGCCGTCGGTCTCGGGGTACTCGCCGTAGGCCAGGTAGTTTCCTAAACCGGCGCCGTAGCCGGCCCAATCCTTGTAGAACGACGCCACAGCCAGCAGATCGGGGATGTAGACTTGCTCCACGAACGCACGCGCCTCCCGAATCAGCCCACGCATGAAGGAGACCGTGTTCATGTTGATCGACGCCTGCTTGTCAGGATCGATCGGTGTGGCCATACCGCCCACCAGGAAGCTCTGCAGGTGCGGATTCTTGCCGCCGAGCACGGCGTGAATCCGGATGAAGTCGCGCTGCCAGTCGAGGGCCTCGAGGTAGTGGGCGACGGCCATCAAATTCGCCTCGGGCGGCAGGCGATAAGCCGGGTGTCCCCAGTAAGCGTTGGCGAACGGCCCCAACTGGCCACGAGCGACGAACTGCTCGACCCGGTCTTTGACACCGCTGAAATAGCTGGCGCTGGAGAGGGGCCAGTCGGAGATGGTCTGGGCGAGTTGGGCGGTCGCTCTCGGATCGGCTGACAACGCCGATACGATGTCCACCCAGTCGAGGGCGTGCAGGTGGTAGAAATGAACCACGTGGTCCTGAACCATCTGCGAAGCCATGATCAGGTTGCGCAGCAGGCGAGCGTTCGCCGGTGGCTGGGCACCGATGGCGTTCTCCACCGCACGAATCGAAGCGATCGAGTGGACCGTGGTGCAGACACCGCATATCCGCTGGGTGAAGGCCCAGGCGTCCCTCGGGTCTCGGCCCTTGAGGATGATCTCAACACCCCTGAACATCGTGGAGGAAGACCAGGCATTCTGCACCTGACCGCCATCGACCTCCGCCTCGATCCGCAGGTGGCCCTCGATGCGCGTGACAGGATCGACAACGATGCGGCTCATGACTGACCTCCCTTCTCCTCTTGAGGCGCAGCTGCTTCGGGTTTGGCTTCAGGCTTGTCCTGTGCCAGCCGCCTGCCGTACTGGACCATTCCACCTACGGCGTACGCAGCGGCGACACCTCCGGCGATCCAAAGCCCCACCTTGTCAGCGGTCGCGTGAATGCCGAAACCAGGCACGCCAGCGATGTGAGAGTAGAACGGCGTCATCTTGTCCCAGAAGTCCGGTTCGGCGCACCCAATGCAGGGGTGGCCGCAGCCGACCGGCCAGTTCGTTCCCTCGTTCCAACCGACCTGCGGGCAGTTCTGGAACGTGACCGGGCCCTTACAGCCCATCTTGTAGAGGCAGTACCCGAGGCGATGCCCCTCGTCCCCCCAATTCTCCACGTACTGCCCCGCATCGTAGTGGGCCCGCCGCTCGCAGTTGTCGTGGATCGCCTTGCCGTACGCGAACAGTGGCCGGCGGTAACGGTCCACTGGCGGCCAGCGGTTGAACGCCATGCGGTAGACGACCACCGCCGCCAGGTTCTCGGCGTTGGCCGGACAGGCCGAGAGGTTGATCAGATTCCTCAGACCGGGAACCGCGTCGGAGACACTCAATGCGCCGGTAGGATTGGGCGCCGCCGCCGGCAGGCCGCCGAACGCGGCGCAGGTGCCGATGGCGATGACCGCGTCCGCACCGCCGCAAACCTCTCTGGCGATCTGCAGCGCCGACCGGCCTCCTATCGTGCAGTAGGCCCCATTCGCACCCGTGGGGATCGATCCTTCCACCACCGCTATGTACCCGCCCGGCCGCTCTGATACCACTTGCGCCAGGGCTTCCTCGGCTTGATGGCCGGCGGCCGCCATGATCGTCTCGTGATAGTCGACCGACAGCACGTCCAAAATGATTTCGGCAGTCGTCGGTCGGGACGCCCTCAAGAACGACTCCGAGTTACCCGCGCAGTCCTGGAACTCCAGCCACACCAGGGTCGGCTTCTCCTCGGTCGTTATGGCCTGGGCGATCTTCGCGCCCACCGTCCTCGGCATCGCGAAGATCGACGCGATCACGCCGCAAAAGCCAAGAAACTCCCGCCGCGATACACCGCGCCGCTCGAGCTCCTCGACCAGCCAGCTCTCCCGTTCGGCCATGGTGTCACCTCCAAATGGGGGGTGGATTCTGATTCAATCGCCGATTGGATCTCTTCATGGGATCTGCCCATCCCAAGACACACAAAGGCTTGCGGGATCATCCAATGTGATCTCCCGAGCCTTGGTAGACTTCGATCTATTCGGAACGGAAACAGCCGTTTACGGCCAGTAGATTTCAGGGTTTGATCTATTTCACTACCGCGAAGCGTATGCCAGATACTCTTGCCGAACTGATTTCCTTCTTGTCGTCAGGACTTTGTCGCTGTTGAGAGGTCGAATGATAAGCGTTCTCATCTCCTCGGCCCGTTCGAGACGTCTCAGCTTGCCCGCAAACGTGGCGAAACGCCCTTCATGTGACGGGACACTACGCCCCTACCTGCGGCCGTCTTGCGGCGCCATGCTGCCCGGTAGGACGGCCCGCCTGGCGGAGCTGGCAGATGGGCTCAAGAAAACCCGACAGTTGACCGGCAGGGCACGGTGGCTGCAGAATGGAGAGCACCAGCTAACCAATTTCAGTCGAGGAGATATCGAGCGATGTGTCTAGGCGTACCAGGACAGGTGGTGGAGGTGGACGGATTGATGGCCACGGTGGATTTCTGGGGCGTGCGGAGACACGTGCGGCTCGACATAGTGGACGAGCCGGTGGCGCCCGGCGATTACATCCTGAACCACGTGGGCTTCGCGATCAGGAAGATCCCCTCGGAGGAGATCGGGGAGACGCTGGCTCTGTATGAGGAGCTGATGAAAGCGGCAGAGAGCGACATGATGGCGGAGGACGTGCGCGGGGAGATCGAGGCGACGGCTAAGCCAGGCGAAGCGAGGAAACCCGATGCCTGAGGTGGATGCGCGGGGTCAGGCGGCGGAGCTCAAGTTCCGGGACCCGGCGAAGGCGCGGGCTCTGAGCACCCGGCTCTCACAACTGTGCGTGGAGATCGGACGGGAGCCGGTGCAGCTGATGCACGTATGCGGGAGTCACGAGCAGGCGATCGCCAGGTACGGGCTTCGATCGGTTCTCCCCAAGCAGCTCGACTTGATCATGGGTCCGGGCTGCCCGGTCTGCGTCACCGACCTGCCGGAGGTCGACGAGGCCGTGGTACTGGCGGAAGATGGCTGCGTGATCGCGACCTACGGTGACATGCTGCGGGTGCCCGGCACGGCGAAGTCGCTGGCCGAGGCGGGAGCCGAGGGCTGCCGCGTAGAGATCGTCTACAGCGCGTCACAAGCGGTGGACATGGCCCGACAGACGGATACCGATGTGGTTTTCTTTGCCACCGGCTTCGAGACGACCGGCGATCGCCCTGCAGGGCGACCTTCCGGAGAATTTTTCGATCCTCTCGGCGCACAAGTACGTGCCACCGGCGATGGAGCTCGTCGCGCAGATACCGCAGACGCGCGTCGAGGGTTTCTTGGCGGCGGGCCACGCGGCAACGATCACCGGCTGGGGCATCTTCGAGGACTTCGTGAAGCGCTACAAGATCCCGGTCGTTGTCGCCGGTTTCGAACCGCTCGACATCCTTGCCGGGTTGGTTCGCCTCGTTGAGTTGATCCGCGACGAGAACATCATCGTCGACAACATGTACCCGCGCTGCGTGACACGCGAAGGGAACCGAGTCGCCTTGGACCAGATGTGGCGGGTATTCTGCACCGCCGGCGGCATGTGGCGCGGAATCGCCGACGTGCCCGACGGGAATCTGCGACTGCGCGAAGAGTTCGCCCACATCGACGCGCGGAGGAAGTACAGCATCGACGTGAATCGCTTGCTGCAAAACGTGCCGTCGGCTTTGACGGAGAAGTGCATCTGCGGTGCAATCATGTCCGGCCTCGCAACGCCCAACGACTGTACGTTGTTCGGGAAGGAATGCGACGCGGAGAACCCGATCGGCGCCTGCATGGTAAGCAGCGAGGGCACGTGCAAGATCTGGTTCCAGTACGGAGGACACCCGGAACTATGACCGCCGCTCGCGGAACGGGAGGCCGCCCGCAGGACGAGATCGTCACGCTCAAGCACGGCGCCGGCGGTCGCGCGATGCGGAGGCTCATCGAGGAGACGCTGTCCGCGGGCTTCCTGAAAGCGGAAGGCGACGACATTCGACTCGCCGCGTTCGACGATGGCGCGGCGCTTCGCCTGGGCGACCGCTGGCTGGTCGTGACCACTGACTCCCACGTCATCCACCCGGTCTTCTTCCCCGGCGGCGACATCGGCCGCCTGGCCGTCGCGGGTACGGTGAACGACCTGGCGATGATGGGCGCCACCGAGGTGCTGGGCCTGACCTCTGCCGTCGTCATCGAGGAGGGCTTTCGGCTGGCCGACCTGGAGCGCATTCAGAAATCGATGCAGGAGACCTGTAGCCAGGCCGGCGCGGCGGTCGTCACCGGCGACACGAAGGTGATGGGAAGCGGCGAGTTGGACGGAATCATCATCAACACGACCGGGATCGCCCTCACCAAGCGGGTCGTGCCCGACGCCGGGCTGTCCGCCGGCGACCGCATCCTGATCACCGGTCCCATCGCCGACCACGGGATCGCGCTCATGGCGGCGCGCCGCGGCCTCGGCCTCGAGGGCGACCTGCGATCCGACGTCGCACCGATCAACGATCTCATCCGTCTCGCTCTCGACGCGGCGGACGGCGCCGTCACCTCGATGAAAGACCCCACGCGCGGCGGCCTGGCCAGCTCGCTGACCGAGATGGCCGAAAAGAGCCGGGTGGGGATGGTCATCGAAGAAGCGGCCGTCCCGATCACACAGGTCGTGCGCTCCGCCGCCGAGATGCTCGGCCTCGACCCCTTCCACATCGCCAACGAGGGCAAAGCCGTGCTGGGTGTCAAACCAGACTCTGCCGACGCCGTGCTCCAAGCATTGAGATCCCACCCCCGGGGAAGCGATGCCTCCATCATCGGCACCTGCATCGACGAGCACACGGGCAAACTGATCCTCGACACCGGCTTCGGACGACGGCTGATGACCGAGCCCGAAGGAGAGCCGCTGCCGCGAATCTGCTGATTCGATATTCGACGTTTAATATTTAAAGCGACATCGGACAGCGGTTAGCCGACAGCAGATTCTCGGCTAACTTCCCGAGTATCGACGCCCGATGATCGCATTTCGACGTCCGCGAATGTGGAACGTCGGAAGTCGAAACTCGATAGTAGGTTTGTTAGCTGAGGATCGGCTGTCGGCTGACCGCTGTCCGATGTCGCCCTAAATATTAAACGTCGAACGTCGAAGCCCAAGCGATCGTTGCTTGCCCCAGCGACAGTCCGCCATCGTTTGGTGGGACAAGGCGGTGGGTCAGAACATCAAAACCGGCATCGGTCAGGCCATCGATCACGCGCCTCGTCAGCAGCGCGTTCTGAAAGCAGCCGCCGCTCAAGGCGACGCGCTCCAGTTTCGATCTGTCACGGATCGCCCGGCAGGCAGCCACTGTGAACTCCGCTACCGTGTTGTGAAAGGCGGCGGCGATGTAGGAAATTGGTCGCCCTCCCCGAAAATCGCACCACAGAGCGCGTATGGTCGCGGAGGGGTCGATGATGAATCCTTCGCCCTCTTTCAGGATATCGAAGGGGTAGACCACATCCACGCTCGGATCCGCCAATGCCTCGAGCTCCACCGCCGCCTGCCCCTCGTACACCGCCTCCCGTCGCACATCCAGGAAAGCCGCCGCCGCGTCGAACAGCCGACCACACGACGAGGTCTGAGGCACGTTGAGGCCTGTCTCGAGCTGGCGCCGAAGTATGATGCGCTCAGCGATCGGTACGCTCGCCAGGAACGGGTCGAACTCCGCCAAACATGCGCTTCTGCACAACCCCCAGATGTAGCCTGCAGCCATCCGATACGGCTTGCGGATCGCGGCCTCGCCACCAATCATCGGCGCGTACCGCAGATGCGCGACCCGCTCGAACGACCGCCAGTCGGCCACGAGTATCTCACCGCCCCACACGGCACCATCGGTCCCGTACCCGGTGCCGTCGTACGCCACGCCGATAACGCGCTCCCGGACCCCGTGCTCTGCCAGCACGCTCACGATGTGTGCGTGATGATGCTGCACGGCCACACGCAGCGCCGACGGCGAAGCGTGTTCCTGCGCAAAATGCGTCGACAGGTAGTCGGGATGCATATCGTGAGCGATGACGTGCGGCTCGACCTTGAAGATCCTCTCGAAGTTCCGCAACGATTCCTGAAAGTGCTCCAGCGTCTCCAAGTTCTCGAGATCGCCGATGTGCTGACTCAGAAACGCCTTCGACTCCTTCACCAAACAGAAAGTGCTCTTCTGTTGCGCACCGCAGGCGAGGATGTCCTGCTCCGATTCGAACGGAAGGTCCAGCGGCGCCGGCGCATAGCTGCGGGCGCGTCGGATCGGTACCGCAAGATCACCCAGGACTCGCACCACGGAGTCGTCGTAGCGTGCGTAGATATCGCGGTCGTGCAGCAGAAACTCGTCGGCTATCTCCCCCAGACGATCGACCGCCTCGCGGTTGCCAACCGCGATCGGCTCCTCGCTCAAGTTGCCACTCGTCATGACCAGCGGACCGTTGAAGCTGCGCAGCAATAGGTGGTGAAGCGGAGTATAGGGCAGCATCACGCCGAGCCTATCCAGCGCTGGCGCCACCTCCGGCGCCAGCGATGCGCCAGGCCGCTTCTTCATCAGCACGATCGGCCGCTCGCGCTGCCCGAGCGCTTCCTTCTCGACCCCGGTCGGTTCGCACAACCGCTCTACCCAATCGAGGTCGGGGACCATCAAGGCGAACGGCTTGCCGTAGCGCCGCTTCCGTGCCCTGAGCCTGGCAACCGCTTCCGGGTTCGTCGCATCGCAGGCCAGTTGAAAGCCACCGAGACCTTTCAATGCAACGATGCACCCCTCGAGCAGCAACCCGACGCATCGCTGGATGGGATCGGCGTCGGCTTTTCCTCTTTCCTCCGAGCCCAACCATAGCTTTGGCCCACAGACCGGGCACGCCACCGGCTGTGCGTGGAACCGACGATCGCGTGGATCCTCGTACTCGCGCCGGCAGTCCGCGCACATCTCGAAACACGCCATCGTCGTACGCGAACGATCGTATGGCAGTTCTTCTATTATCGTGAATCGCGGGCCGCAGTGCGTGCAGTTCGTAAACGCGTAACCGTGCCGGCGCTCCTGTGGATCGAGCACCTCGGCAAGGCAGGCATCGCAAGTTGCGCTGTCGGGAGGGATGGATTGCCAACCGGCGTCGAAGCGACTGGCCTTGATCTCGAAAGCCTCGTATCCGGAGGCCGCCCTGGGTCCGGCCTCTACCGAGTCGATGCGAGCGAGGGGCGGCGCGTCTGTCTCGAGGTCGCGCAGAAATTCCGCCAGCGAGGACTCGCTTCCGTCGACCTCGATCTCCACCTGGCTGTTGGTGTTCCGAACCCAGCCCGTCAGCCCGTGCCGTTCCGCCAGTTGGTAGACGAACGGGCGGAAGCCAACGCCCTGGACTACGCCGCGAACGCTTACGCTAAGACCCTGCACCCTCCCCGCTCCGCTTGCGCTCCGTTACTCGGGCTCTGAGCCACTCCACCCATTCATCCAATCCATCGCCCGCGAAGCATGACGTTGAAAACACCACCATGTCAGGGTTGATCGAGCGCGCGTTCTCGACCGCCTGCTCCGTCGAGTACCGCAGGTGAGGCACGAGTTCGACCTTCGTGAGAACGAGGACGCCGGCTCGCTGAAACGCCGCCGGGTACTTGAGCGGCTTGTCCTCACCCTCTGTAACGCTCATCAGCACGACCTTCATCGACTCGCCGAGATCGAACGAGGACGGGCAGACAAGATTGCCGACGTTCTCGATGAACAGCAGGTCCGTCTCCGCCAGGGGCAAGGCTTCCAGACTCGTCGCGACCTGACGCGCGTTGAGGTGACAACCGCCGCCGGTCTCGATCGCCGCAACCGGGATGCCATGCCGGATCAAGCGCTCCGCATCGTTCTGCGTCTGTACGTCACCGGCCACAACCGCCAAACGCAGTGTGGGCTTTAGCATATCCACCGTGCGCTCGAGCAGCGTTGTTTTTCCCGACCCTGGAGATGAGATCATGTTCAGACTGAAGATCCCGTCACTCTCGAGCCGCCCGCGAGTCTCTGCCGCCAGCAGGTCGTTGGCGCTCAGAACCTTCTCTCTGACGCTCACACGCTCTGCGCTCATCGCTCTCACTCCACTTCGAGGTAGCTCACCTGGAGACCCTGGCCATCCGTGATGCCCCGCGCCGCCGCTCCACAGTCAGGACACTCGAACGGCGCCCGCTTGACCCGGAACTCGCGCCCGCAGGCCAGGCAAGCAGCCAGGCCCGGCACCAACTCGATCTCGCACCGCACGCCGCCGAAGCGCTCCGCCATCACGACTTCCAAGCAGAATTGCAGGCTCTCCACCTCGACCCCGGAGAAGGCGCCCACGCTGACCCCCAGAGCCGCAATCTGGCTCTCTGGCAGCTTCGCCAACTCGCGCTCGCAGATGGATCTTATCTCCAGGGCGAGACTCAATTCGTGCATGGCCGGACCCCTGGCTCTCCAAGCACGGCAAACCGTAGGCCGCAAAGTTCGAACAGGTCCGGAATTGCCAAGCTTGTTGATCTTTAAGGACATTGCAGCAGGTCGGTAGCCAGGAGATGGGAAGCTGACGCGAAACTGAATCGCCCCGCCTGGGGCGATCCGCCTCAGGACAACTGCTCACACCGCGCTCGCCCGACCTCCCTGCGAGGAGCGTCGGCTATCGGGCGCGCGAGGGCTATCCACCGCCTGCAGACTCCGATTCCTCCTCGGCGGCGAGGCTTCTCAGATACATGGACATGTCGCGCATTTCTTCACCTTCGAAGAGCGGCCATCTGACGCTTTCCAGTTGGATCACGTCGTACATCGCAGGGGCATGGTTCCACATCGCCGTCGCCAAACCGAGTGGCGTGAGGATAACGTCCGATTGAGCAAGGTCGGGTCCGATGGCCGCTCTGCCGGCGCTGGCGTGGCAGCTGGAGCATCCCTTGCGCACAAAAACCAGTTCTCCCGCGCGCACGTCGCCCACCGCTTCGTAGAATCGCAAGTAATAGAGAAACGCAATCACGTCGGCCATCTCGGTAGCCTCGAACCGCGGGAACGCGATCCCCCGAGCTTGCATCGCGGCATCCATCTGGAACGAGTGGTTCCACAACTCGCCGGCTATCTCCGAGACCTGGAGCCGCTCGGTCGCGGCGCGCAGGTCCGGCCCGGCGGAGGTCCCACGACCGGAACGGCCGTGGCAGCTGTTACACCCCTTCGCGGCGTATAGCTGCCGCCCGGCGTTGGGGTCCGGTGGCTGGAGCAGCACCGCATCCCGTCCCCTGAGGTTCGACGTGCGCCGGATATATGCCTGGATATCCGCCAACTCGCGCCCGACGAAGATGGGCATCGGGATTCCCCGCGAAGACTGCTGTGCCCGCATCGCGGGCCCATTGTTCCACATGCCCTGCGCCAAAATGATGGGGGCTATGAAGCGAGCGTAGCTGTCGAGAGCCAAACCTATTCTACCGCCCGACCCGCCGACGGAGTGACACTCCGTGCATCGCTTTTCACGGAACCACCACTCACCGAGATCGGGATCCCCCGGCTCGTCGAACAACTTCACGTAATAGATGTAGCTGATGATGTCGGCCAGTTCCGACTCAGTGAAGGTAGGCCACTGAACCTCTTCGTGCCGCACCGTCTCGATCATTCGCGGCGTGTGATTCCAAAACAGGCCAGCCAGCTGTTGCAGACTACGACCGGCGCCGACGACGGCGAAGTCAGGACCGAGCGTGCCGCCGTTCCCCCAGATGGAATGGCAGCGCACACAGCCCCGGTCAACAAAGATCCGGCGGCCGGCGATCGGGTCGCCGGGGTATGAATAGTCGGACTGCGCCCATGCTTTGCCCGTGCCCGCCAGGCAGAGCCAGACCAGGGTGGTTATGAGGGCACCGGACCACCGCGCTGTTCCAATGCGTGACTGAGCCATCAACCTTCTCCCGGCGCAACCGTGACGGAGCTATCGGGCAGGTACCCGGCCACCCGCTCGGCGACCATCTTCACGGATTCCTCTCGCCCTTCCTTGATTTCCCAGATCGAGACGATCGGCACAAACTTGGTGGCGAGCATGTACAGCAAGATGAACCCCGAGAACGTTGCGGCCATGATCGAAAGTTCGACCCAAGATGGCAGGTAGTAGCCGACTGATTCCAGCTCCCAGCGCGGGTTCACCGACGTCGG
>JBDHAL010000076.1:0-15964 GCA_039588075.1 Gemmatimonadota bacterium
CGATCCGACGAAGCCCGCCCCGCCGGTGATTAGGGCTCTTGAGTCCATCCGTGTCCGTTGCCAGGGGTTCTCGTGTTAATGTAGGGCTGCGTTGGAACAGTATCGAGCATAGGATCGCTCACGTCCACAGGAGCAGTCAAGGCCATCTCCGGCGTGGCAAGCGTCTCTTCGATTCCACCGTTGGCCATCTCTCCCAAACTCAGATCGAGACTGAGCAGACGTACACCGCTCTGGAGACATGCAGTCGTCAGCGACTGTTGCCGGTGACTTGGAATCTTCAGTGTCGAGACGATGACGGAATCCACCGCCAGTCTGCGGAATAGGTGCTCCAGATTCTCGCCTTTGTGGACGACGAGACCGTGGATGCGGCGGCCCCATTTGTTGGGACTGTCGTCGAGGAACCCAACCGGTTCGAGGTCGAGCTGTGGGTTGCAGCGGATTTCGCGCAGCGCCAAGTCACCACCGCGCCCGGCGCCGAAGATCAGCGTTCGCCGATCGCCGCGCTGCCCTTGCAGGTACAGGTGATCGAGGACTCGGAAAGACACGCGGGCGCCCATCACGCCGGTCAGCACAAGGAAGGTTTGTAGCAGCCACGCCGGCAGGGTCACATCGTAGTCTCGCAGCAAGGTCAAGGCGCCCCCCGCGAAAACCATCCCCAGGACGACGGAACGGGTGGCGCGAAGCGCCTCAGAAATCCCTGCGTGTCGATATGCGGCCCGGTAAAGGCCCGCCAACCAGAATCCGAGTAGCGCCGCTGCCGTAGCCACAGCGGCGTGCCACCATGCAGCGGCTCCACCCGAAGTGACCACGTTCCATCCGCCCATCATCACCGCCACTGCGATGGACGCGCTGAACACGACGACAGCGTCGTAAGCGGTGTGCACGAGGCGATGTCGGATCAGCCGGTTTTCTAGGAGTGGCAGCAGAGCGCCTCGCTCCAGAATCCTGAGTTCCCCATACAGCCACCGAGGGGCGAAGAAGATCACAGCGCCGACAGCAACCATGCCGGCAAGAGGCCCGAGCGACGGCCAGCGCACCGCGGCGAAACCCAATGCTCCGAGGCACGCTCCAGTCGTGTAGAGAACGGTGAGAGCGCCTCGCTTGTGTAAACCCAGTTCCAAGAGCCGGTGAGGAACGTGTCTACGATCGGCGACGAAGAGACCCGGCTTGCCCGCATGCAGAACGAAACGCTCGCTGGGCAGGCTGGTACGCACAACGGCCATCGCCCGAAGAATTCTTCGAAGGATGGTGAGGGAAAGCTCAGCGAGCGGAACCGCCAGGGCGAGCAACGCGGGCACCGCCAGCCAGGTCCCGTCGCGCTGCAGGCCCACCAGCGCCGCCGCTCCCAGTATGAATCCAGCGCCAAGACTGCCGGTATCGCCCAGGAAGATCTTTGGTGTCCTGAAATTGTGCGGCAGGAAGCCGACGAGCGCGCCGGAAAGCGCGAGCAACACCGTGGTCGCCACCAGGTTGCCGACGGTGAGGCTCATGAGCGCCAGCGCCGCAGCGGCGATCGCCGAAACGCCGCCCGCGACGCCATCCACCACGTCCGTCATGTTCACCGCGTTGGCCAGCGCTACGATCAGGAAGATCGCGATGACCGGCTCCAGAATGCCGAGGTGGACCGATCCGGCGAAGGGGCGGAAATCGATCGTCTCAGGCGCCCCCGCCACGAGCACGACCGCGGCCGCCGCCGCTATCTCGATCAGGAACTTGAGTCGCGCGGGAAGGCCGACCAAATCATCGACCGAGCCCATGACTATGACCAGCAGCGCAGCCGACGCCAGCACGCTCCAGCGTGCGGCGCCGAGGCTCGAGGCGATCGCCGGCCGCAGATCCGGGCTCAGCCACAAGGCAGCCGTGACGACCACAGCCACCGAGGCCAGCACCGCCACCCCGCCCAGTCTCGGCACCGGCTGCGTGTGGATCTTTCTCTCCCCCGGCAGATCGATCGCGCCCCACGTGATAGCCAGCCGCCTGACCACGGGGGACCACGGGGGTCAGGAGGAACGCCAGGGCGAGAGCGCCCACAAAGACCACTAGGTAGCTACCCATCTGCACCCAAGGTATCTCTTGTTTTTATGGCGAGAACGGGCTCTGACGCTTTGGCGGGGTCGCGCCACACTCCGCCCTCTTCCGATCGGCGGGAGATCGGCACGAGTGCTTCTTTGCTTTCTGCACACTTGGATGGAGGTGATGCCTGCGGCGCTAATCACGCCACACCTCCGAAGGAACTACTTCTTGATGCAGGGGTCGCCGCTCGGGGCGGCGGACAGGGTACCTAGGCGTGTAATATGCAGTAACTAATGCAGATACGCAACCCCGTCAGCTAGCTTACCAGAACCTAACCGGGCTACAGATCGGCCCTGGAGCAAAGCGACAGCTCTCTCGGCTAGCCAGAGCGCACAGCACGTACCTGTTCTTCAATCCACGGGTACGTTTCCCCGATCCCTTGCTTGAGGTTCACCTTGGCCTTCCAGCCAAGCGAGTAAATGCGACCGTTGCTGAAGTTTCTCGATTGCACTCCGACGGGGCCGTCAACGTGTTCAATGGTGATGGTCTTGCCTGCCACCTCCGCAGCCGTCGCCACAAGCTCGTCCACTGTGACGTATTCAGGCGACCCGATATTGACCGGGCCTTCGAGGGCGGATTGCGTTAGTCGGTAGACACCGTCCACCATGTCGCCCACATACGTATACGAACGAACAGCGGATCCGTCTCCCCAGACCTCGATGAAGCCACCGTCCTCGGCCTCTGCCACCTTGCGGCAAATCGCTGCAGGGGCCTTCTCGCGACCGCCGGTCCACGTGCCTTCGGGGCCATAGCAGTTCTGAAAGCGTGCGATGCGAACATTCATTCCGTAGCGGCGGCCGTACGCTTGCGCGACACGCTCTGCGTAGAGCTTTTCCCAACCGTACTCGTTGTCGGGGTTGGCCGGAATTCCGTCATCCTCCGTCATCTCGGGCGCACCCGGTTCCATATCGGGGTAGATGCACACCGAAGAAGAGAAGAAGTAGCGAGACACACCCTGCTCAGCCGCGTTGTGGGCCATGTGGATGTTCATCAGGGCGTTATTCTTAAGAACCTCACACTCCGCCGCGGATATGAAGCCCATCCCACCCATGTCTGCTGCTAGCTGGTAGACTTCGTCGAATGGCCCGTCGTCGAGAGACAGGGCGCGCATGCAGTTCTCCTCTTCACGTAGATCCAAAAGGACGAACTCATCCGCAGCGGTTGGAGCGAATTCGTGCTCCTTGATGTCTACACCACGTACCCAATACCCCTCCCCCTTTAGCTTCTTCACCAGGTGACCAGCTACGAACCCACCCGCACCACAAACCAACGCTCGCTTCACTGTTAGACCTCCGCGCAATTTGACGTAGTTGCACTGCTAACCTACGAAGAGCCACCCGCTTGCGGTAGCTCGTTCGTCTACAATTCTTGCTTCAGATCAACTGAGGCCAGGCGGATCCGTGGCGGACACGTCAGGGAACTCGGCCGTCGCAGGGGTCGCCGCTCGGGGCGGCGGACAGGGTACTCGAGCCTGTAATATGTAGTAGCTAATACAGATACGCAACCCTGTAAGATAGATCACTCGAACTCAGTCCAACACTACAGATCGGTCCTGGAATCGTGGATCAGGTCGTCCTCCGTCCCCGGCATTCCGTCGGGGCCGCTGGAGAACAGCCAGTAGCCGTTCTCATCGATCTCGTAGCCGTAGGGGTAGCCGTCAAACGGGTCGTAGGGCTCCGGCGCGCCGGGATGCGCCTCTACCCAGAGGTCATACAGCTCGTCGAAATCGGCCGGCAGTTCCCCAGTCGCCTGGCGATGCGCCTCGATGACGGCGGAGAGGGACGCCATGTCCGACCGGGCCCGGTCCATGGCCGCTGCGGTGTCGATTGCGGCGGGCTCCGACCCCTCGGTAGCGACCTGGGCCATCTCCTCGAGGGCCGGGATCAGCGCGAGGACGAACACTGCGATCAGCGCGACTATGCCTCCGGCGAGGCCCGTGACCGTGAGAGACGCCAGGATCGCGCCCTTGTTCGATCCGACGTCCGGCCGCAGCGTAGGATCGAGCGCCGCCACCCGCTTGGCCAACGGGGGGTGGGTCGACAGCCACTCGCCGATCGTCATCCAGCCCGTGTTCATGTCGATCCGCTGCCAGGCCAGCGCGGTACGATTGACCCGGCGTCCCAGCTTGGGGCCCGCGGCGAGTATGGATAGGCCGAGGAGTGCGCCCTCCAGGTCGCCTGCGCCGACGAGGCCGTAGCGGTCGCAGGTGTACTCCCGCGCTCGGGAAAGCGCCTGCCCCAAGAACGGGAACATCAGCCCCGGCAGCAGCAGCCACTGCATGGTCAGGTGGCCCGCCTTGATGTGGCCCAACTCGTGGGCGACGATCATGTCCCGCGCCGCGGTGTCGTCGCCGCACGCCTCGAGCAAATCGGAAAACAGGATGATCATCCTGGCGCTCAGAAACTTCGTGGCGAGCGCGTTCAGGGCACCACTGGCCTGCATGACATAGGCGTCCGGCACGTTCCGCAGCCCCAACTTCCGCGCCAGCCGCTCCACCGCCTCGTGAAGCTCCGGGAATTGGTCGGGCCCGATCTTGACGGCGCTGCCGCGTACGTGGGCGATGAAGATCAGGTGCGCGATGAAGAAGAAGAGCGCGATGAACGCCGCATAGGCGATCCCCACAATTGACACCACCAGGACAACCCAGGCGACGATCGATAGGAGGACGACGAGGAACGTGAAAAGGCCCTCGGTGGGCCAGCGGGCGACGGTTACTGAGTCGGATCGGGCGGCCGGATGCGTCACGCGTCCCTCCTGGTTGCCGTGTCGTCACTTCGAACAAGATAGGGCTGTCGTGCCCCGACTTCGAGTACCAGATTGTCGGTCCGCGATAGCCTCACGAGGACAAGTGTACGGGTTTTCGAATCAAGCCTTTCTTATGAGGTGAACGATGTCCCACCGGGCTCACGGCATTCGAACACTTTCATCCTGGCGCGTTGCGCACACCCTGATGCTCCTGGGGACGGCGGCAGCGATCGCCGTCGCCTGTTCCTCACCTTACCCGCCGCCACCCGAGACGCGGCGCGACAACGTCCTGGACACGCTCCACGGCGTGGAAGTCGTCGATCCCTACCGCTGGCTGGAGGAACAGGACGACCCGGAGGTCCGCGCCTGGATCGATGCGCAGAACGCCTACGCCGAGGCAATCGTCGGGGAAAGCCCCTTGAGGGCCCGGCTCCGCGAGCGGTTCCGGGAATTGTACGATCTTCCCGACAAGGGATCCCCGAGGGGCGCCGGTGACTACGAGCTCTTCACGCTGAGGCGAACCGGCATGGAGCAGGCGGTGATCTATCGCCGTGCCGCTTCCGATGATGACGACGACAGCGACGACCGCATCGATCCGGACGCCGAGTACGAGGTCGTTATCGACCCGCTCGAGATGGACCCCGGCCACACGACCAGCGTGTCCATCCAGACGATCTCGCGCGACGGAAAGTACATGATCTACAGCGTGCGCGACGGCGGCCAGGACGAGGTCGCCATCCGGGTGCTGGACCTCGAGACCGGGGACCACCTGCCGGACAGCATGCCCGAAGCGCTGTACGGCGACTTCGCGTTCGAGAGCGATGCCAGCGGCTTCTACTACGGCCGGCGTTCGCGCCGCACCGGAGGCCGGATCTACTTCCACCGTCTCGGTACGTCGTTCGACGACGATGAAGAGCTATTCGGAGCCGGCTACGGTCCCGACAAGTTCGTCGGCATGAGCCGCGCCGACGGCGGCCGCTACCGCCTCTTCGACGTGTGGCACGGATGGACGCGGGTGGAGATTCACTTCCAGGACACGGAAGCCGGCGGCCCGCTGAAGCCGATCGTCGACGATGAAGATGCCCGCTTCTTCTCTCGCTTCGTCGACGGTGAGCTGTACCTGCAGACCAATCTCGACGCTCCCAACTTCCGCCTGCTCGCCGTGGACCTCGAGAAACCTGAGAAGGAGAACTGGCGCGAGGTGATCCCCGAGGGCGAGGACGTCATGCAGGGGTACTCGCTGATCGATGACAGGTTCTACGTGACGTACCTCCACGACATAAGCACGCAGATAAAGATCTTCGAGAAGGACGGCACGCCGGCGGGCGCCATCGAGGTGCCGGAGTATCACAGCGCCGGCATCTGGGGTGCGGAAGAAGGCAAAGCATTCCTCAACCTCTCCTCGTACACGTCGCCACCCGTGACCTACAAGATCGACCTGGAGACTCGGGAGCGTGAGGTGTGGGAAGATCGCGAAGTCCCGTTCGACCCAGCCGGCATCGAGGTCGAGCAGGTCTGGTACGAATCAAAGGACGGCACCGACGTCCCGATGTACCTGATCCACAGGGAGGGTCTCGAGCTCACCGGTGACCACCCGACGATGCTGTACGGGTACGGCGGCTTCACTTCGGCCATGACGCCCCGATTCGATCCGACGGCCGCCGTCTGGGTGGAACAGGGCGGCGTGTACGCGGTGGCCAACCTGCGGGGCGGCACGGAATTCGGCGAGCGCTGGCATCGCGAAGGGATGCTCGAGAACAAGCAGAACGTGTTCGACGATTTCATCGCCGCCGCCGAGTGGCTGATCGACACCCGCTACACGAACCCGGAGAGACTGGCGATCCGCGGAGGCAGCAACGGCGGCCTCCTGGTCGGTGCCGCCATCACGCAGCGGCCCGACCTGTTTCGTGCCGCGCTCTGCCTGTTCCCCGACCTCGACATGGTCCGCTTCTACACGTTCACCGAGACCAACAACCTGCCGGCGCTCCACGAGTACGGCGACGCGTCGATCCCCGAGCACTTCGAGTTCCTTCAACTCTACTCGCCGTACCAGAACGTGAAGAACCGCACCAGGTATCCTGCGGTGATGTTGACGACGGGCGATCTGGACACTCGAGTACCGCCGCTCCAGGCACGCAAGATGACAGCGCGCCTGCAGGCAGCCACCCGATCGGGCCTGCCGGTCGTGCTGCGCTACGATCTCAAGGGCGGACACACAGCCAACCGCGGGCGGCCGTTTAGCCGAGGTATCGACCATCGAGCCATGGAGATCGCATTTGTACTGAAGATGCTTGGAGTCGGGGATATGTAGACAGATCAACAGCGAACAGCGATCAGCCGTCGCTCGACGTCCGGCTCACTGCCCCGCGATCGACTCTCGACTCACCGCGCCCGACGTCCTCGCAGCCCGTGCGTCCGCAGGAGCTATCGTTGGGCGTAGGACGACTACGAAGGAAACGACCATGACCACGAACGCACCCTACGAGGATGGAACGTACCTTAGCAAGAACCCGACGTGGCACGAAGAAGATTCGCCCTGGAAAGCCCAGCAGATAGCCAAGATTCTCAAAGGAAACAAGATCAATCCGACAACAATATGTGAAATTGGCTGTGGCGCGGGAGAGATACTCAACTGCTTGGCAGGTCAATATGACAATGAGGTAGTGCTATCAGGATACGATATATCCCCTCAGGCATTCGAGATTTGCAAGAGAAAAGAAAAAGAGAATCTGCACTTCTATCTTCAGGACTTGCTTGACGAAGGAACGCCTGAGTTCGATGTGGTGTTGGCCATTGATGTGTTCGAGCACGTCGAAGACTACTTCGGGTTTCTGCGCAAATTACGAACAAAGGGAGTGCACAAGATATTTCACATTCCTCTCGATGTGTCGGTCCAGGGAGTACTGCGCGGTTCGCTAATGATGAAGACTAGACGATTAGTGGGGCATCTTCACTACTTTACGAAGGAAACGGCCCTGGCGACCCTGAAGGACACGGGATACGAAGTGGTAGATTATTTCTACACCGCAGTATCCATCGAGCGGCCCAATCGCGGTTGGAGAGCCAATCTACTCAAGCTGCCGAGAAAGCTCCTCTTCTCAATCCACCAAGATGCGTGCGTGAGAATTCTCGGAGGGTATTCCTTGTTGGTCTTGGCAAAATAGCGACGCACGCCGTCCAACCTCAGCGTCGACATTCGGAAGTCGAGAGTCGATCGCCGGGCAGTGAGCCGGACGTCGAGCGACGGCTGACCGCTGTCCGCTGTCCGATTTTAGATTCTTCCTATTCCTCCCGCGGCCTCCCCAAAACCACCGGCACTTTCAAATACCCACCACGAGTAGACAGCACCTCCACCGCCCCTTCGACTCCAGCCACACCATATGTCCTAACCAAAAAACTCACAGACTTCATCTCGCCTGGCTGCGTCCACCCCGCGCTGATCGTCTTGTCGCGCGTCTCCGGATTGACGATGCGCACGCTCGGCGCTTCGCGCCGCGTCAGCGTCGAATCGAAGTCCAGTCGAACCCGATCCTCCTGAACGATCTTCACCAACTGCGCCTGGCGTAGCGCGGTTGGAAGTTCGCCGCTGTTGGTCCACGTCACCGTCACCGCGTAGGCCGTGCTATCGTTCCATTCCACCGCCCGTTGCACATCGACCTCGACTTCGTCGACCTGGGGCAGGTGCAGCGCCAGCTGAAGATTGAACAGCGCCTGCACGCTGGCCCAGTGCTCGAGCACATCGGCCGGTCCGTTCTGGGAGAAGAACTTGGGATGAAAGCCGCCGATCTCCACAGAGCCCAGGGTGGGATGCTCGAGCGGCCCCCACTCGCGGAAACCGCGACCGCCGTTCTCCGTATCGTCCCAGGTCAGCGCATCGACGTCGTCGAACAGGCCGTCATCGTTGTAGTCCTCCATGCGGCCGCCATTCCACAGCTCGTCGCCGTACCAGATGGCGCCGTAGTAGAAGTAACCGAAGTCGGGCCCGTGGCCGAACAGCGGGCTCGGCAGATTCGGATCGCCCGTCACCGGATTCGTTTCCGTCCTCGTCCTGTACGTCTCGTACACGTCGCCGGCCCACGGATAGTCCGTGATGCTGAGGCCAACGCTGTCGAAGTATTCGTAGTAGGCGAGGTCCTCCGGGAACATGCGCTCGGCGCTCTTGGACGTGGAGGGCGGCCGCAGGTGCATGGGGACCCGCGTGTCGAGAGAGTTCGCCACCGACACGCTCGGGTGGGTGAGCAGCCAGATCACCGTGGCCCGCGTCTCCGGCTCGCTGAGCGGGAAGTCCCCCGCCCCGAACTGTGTGTAGCCGCGCCGCGTCGCGTCCAGCCCCCTGTCGGGCCTCCAGTTCTCGGGATAGTTGCGATGCAGGTCGAGGCCGCCGACCCCATCCTCGTTGAAATCTTCGTCGCCATCGTTGTCGATCCCCTCCGAGATGACGATCCACTCGCCCTCTCCGCTCGGCACTCGCTTCATCAGCCGGCCGCTCGGGTCGCGGTCGTCCAGCACATAGTCCGCGTCTTCTTCCTCGCCCGGTCGCGCGCGCCAGCGCAACCGATAGATCACGCCGTCACCGTCCAGGTCCTCGGGCGGATCCTCATCGATCAGCCCATCGCGATCGGAGTCGTGTGGCCTCACCGAGCTGCGATTGGCCTGCGCCGTGTTCAGGTAGAGGTTCGAGCCGTCAGGATTGTTCTCGGGCCGCAGGTAGATGGTCTTCGTGTCGATGAGCTCGGTGATCGCGTCGTCGTCACCGTAGTTCTCGAGCAGATGCTGGGTCAGCCAGAGTATCGATTCAGAGCCGGTAATCTCGCCGCTGTGACGCCCGCCCTCGAAGAACGCCGCCGGCTTGTCCTCCGCCTTTCCCGTCTCCTTGTTGGTGAGCGTGATCTGCAGGATCGGTCTTCCCTCGTAGCTCTTACCGACTTCGTAGATGTCGATGAGGTCAGGGTACTGGTCGGCCCAGCGCTCGAGCCACGTATACATCACGTCGACCGTGTGGTAGCGATCGAAGGTCAGCTCATCGCCGGCCTCGTACTCGACTCCCGGGTGGCGGTGCTGCCGGAAGAAGCTGATGCCGTGGCGCTCGCCCGCGACCGTGTACCAGGTCGTGTCGCGCTCCGACTCGGGGCCCTGTGCCTGCAGGCCACCAGCGAATGCGAGTACGAGCCCGGCGAGGATGGGGCCTCCCCTGTAGATCGTCATCCAGTGTCCCTCCATTCGGTTCAAGCGCCGAGTTGACCCTCGGCATGGCGTCGTCGAATCTCTCGCTTGTCGAACTTGCCGACGCTCGTCTTTGGGATCATATCGACCAGCACGTAGTCATCGGGAAGCCAGTACTTCGGGAAGTGCAACGACAGGTGACTGCTGAACTCCTCCCGCATCACGCCGCCGGCGTCGGGCTCCAGCGCAACAACCGCGAGCGGTCGCTCGCCCCAGCGCTCATCAGGGATGGCGATTACCGCCGCCTCGTGGACCTTCGGGTGGGCCATCAGCTCGTTTTCCAGCGCGACGCTGGAGATCCATTCACCGCCGCTTCGCACCAGGTCCTTGGTGCGATCGGTGATCTGCATGTACCCGTCCTCGGTGATCGTCGCCACGTCGCCGGTGCGGAACCAGCCGTCCGGGGTGAAGTACTCCGCCGTGGGCTCTTCCTTGTAGTAGCCCTTGGTGATCCACGGACCGCACACCTGCACCTCGCCCATCACGATCCCGTCCCACGGAAGCCGCTCGCCCTTGTCGTTGACGATGCGGATCTCGACTCCCGGGACCGCCTGGCCCTGGGTCGCTCTTATGTCGTGCTTCTCCTTCTCGGTCAGCTCGGCGTGATGACGGGAGAGCCTCGACATCGTTCCGATCGGCGACATCTCGGTCATCCCCCAGGAGTGGACGACCTCGACCTCGAACTCGTGCTCGAACCTCAGGATAAGCTCTCGCGGCATCGCGGCGCCCCCAGCGACCAGGCACCGGATGTCCGAGAGGTCGCGAGGGTTCTCCTTCAGCTCTTTATAGACACTGTTCCATACGGTGGGCACGCCGGCAGGGACGGTGACCCGGTTCTGAACGATGAGATCGAGCAGAACGGCCGGGTCGCTAGCGGCGCCGGGCAAGACCAGGTCGGCGCCGGCGAAAGCAGCGGCGTACGGCAGACCCCAGGCCATCGCGTGGAACATGGGCACGGCGGGCAGGACAACGTCGCTCTCACATAGCCCGAGCGCGTTGGCCTGGTTCTCGCCAATCGTGTGCAGGTATATGGACCTGTGACTGTAGAGGACGCCTTTTGGATTTCCCGTCGTACCGCTCGTGTAACACAGGCCGGCGGCCGATCTCTCGTCGATCACCTCCCACTCGAATTCCTCTTCGCCGCGGGCCAGCAGGTCCCCGTAGTAACGGACACCGGGCAGGTTGGAATCGACCGCGCCTTCCTGCCCGAACACAACGTAATGCTTGACCCCTTCGATGGGGCCGACCTCCTCCTCGAAGAGAGTTAACAATGCAGCGTCTATGAAGATGACCTTATCTTCCGCGTGGTTGATGACGTAGGCCTGTTGCTCGGGCGACAGGCGGATGTTCAACGTGTGGCAGACGGCGCCCGCGCAGGGTATGGCGTAATAGAGCTCGAGGTGTTGGTAGTTGTTCCCAGCGAAAGTGGCAACGCGATCGCCCGGCTTCACGCCCAGGCCTACCAGGGCGTTGGCCAGCCGCTTCACCCGCTTGTAGAGGTCGCCGTACGTGTAATCGTGCATGGAGCCGTCGGGCAACCGGGTGACGACCCTCTTGTGAGGGTACATACGGTTGGCGTGCTCCAGAATTCTGTCGATAGTCAGGGGATAGTCCATCATCAGACCCTGCATATCTCATCCCTCCCCTCTGGAATACAAAGCACCAGCCAAGTTTACAATCTCACATCGTTGCCGCTCGAACGAAATACTCTGTGCTTCCCGCCCCGGCGCGCCCGGGCCTGATAGCCGGGCGTTTCCAGAAGCGTTATTGTAGGCGCCGTCGCGACCCCAGGCCCCGTCACACCTACTCGATGAGACCGTATGAACACCGTTCTGACGCTGATTTTCGCCATCTTCACCGTCGTTTTCGGCAGCGCCCCCGACTACGGCATCGTTCCTCGGCCGGCACGGCTGACGCCCGGCACAGGCACTTTCCGGCTCAGCGCCGACGTCACGATTCGCGTGTCGGACCCCGGCGACGACGAGCTGCACTGGCTGGCCCAGTACACTTCGGGCATGGTGAGAGACGCTTTGGGCGTGGAGCTCCGTCTGTCGGACCGGCGCGCCCCGGAGGGCGAAGAAAACGCGATCGTCCTGCTTCTGGAGACAGGTGACGCGCCGGCAGGCGACGAGTCCTACCGGCTGGCTGTGAGCGCTCGGGGCGTAGTCATCACGGCTAGAACCGAAGCCGGGCTGTTCTACGGGATCCAGACGCTGCGCCAGCTTCTTCCATCGTCTAGCGCGACACGCGAATCGGCCTGGTCCCTGGCGGCCGTCGAAATCGAGGACAGCCCCAGGTTCGTTTATCGCGGCATGCACCTGGACGTCGGCCGCCATTTCTTCCCGGTCTCCTTCGTGAAGAAGTACATCGACCTGCTCGCGATGTACAAGATGAACACATTCCACTGGCACCTGACGGAGGACCAGGGCTGGCGGATCGAGATCAAGCAGTACCCGCGTCTCACGGAAGTCGGCGCGTTTCGCAGAGAGACCATCCTGGAGAAGAATTTCAATCCATACATTGGGGACAGCAAGCCGTACGGCGGATTCTACACGCAAGACGAGATCCGCGAAGTCGTGGCCTACGCAGAGCGCCGGTACATAAACGTCATCCCCGAAATCGAGATGCCCGGACACTCGACAGCCGCGCTCGCGGCGTATCCCGAGCTCGCGTGTACCGAGGGCCCGTTCGAGGTCTCCACGGTGTGGGGCGTGACCGAAGACATCTACTGCCCCAAGGAGGAGACCTTCGCCTTCCTGGAGAACGTTCTCACGGAAGTCATGGAGCTGTTCCCCAGCCCTTACATCCACATCGGCGGCGACGAGGCACCCAAGGCGCGCTGGGAAGAGAGTCCCATCGCCCAAGAAGTCATACGTCGCGAGGGGCTGGCCGACGAGCAGGGGCTCCAGAGTTATTTCATAAGGCGCATCGAGAGCTTTCTACTGGCCCACGATCGCCGGCTCATCGGCTGGGACGAGATCCTCGAGGGCGGCCTGGCACCGCAGGCCACGGTCATGTCGTGGCGCGGCACCGCGGGCGGAATCGAAGCCGCACGCCAGGGACACGACGTCATCATGACGCCGACCAGCCACGTCTACTTCGACTACTACCAGGGCGAACGGGAATTCGAGCCGCTGGCGATCGGCGGATACACGCCGCTGGAGAAGGTCTACGACTTCGAGCCCGTACCGGATGTGCTGACGGCCGACGAGGCGAAACACGTCCTCGGCGCCCAGGGCAACGTCTGGACCGAGTACATGAAGACGACTCAGTACGTCGAATACATGGTGTTCCCGCGCATGCTCGCCCTGGCCGAGGTCGTCTGGTCACCCAAGGCCGCCCGCGACTGGGATCGCTTCGTTTCGAACCTGCCGCAGCAACTCGCGCGACTGGACGACTACCGGGTCAACTACCGCATACCGCACGTCACGGGACTGGAACGCGATCGGATCACCCTCAGCGGCGCGATCACGGTCTCGCTGGCGACGCTGCTCTCAGACGCCGCCATCCATTACACGACCGACGGAAGCGACCCAACCGAGAGATCGCCTCGATACGAGGTGCCGCTCCGCCTCTCGGTCGATGACGATGGCGTGACGGTCAGCGCCCGGGCGTACCTGGCCAACGGCCGGTCGAGCACTCCGCGCTCCGCACGATTCGCCCGGGCACCGCTTACTCCGGCCGAAGACTTGGATCGCGCCGGACTGAGTCCGGGCCTCGCCGTCGCCTACTACGAGGCGGAATTCTCGTCCGTGAATCAGCTGGTCGGCCCGGCCCGCGTGCGGGAAGGGGTCGCGACGGCCATCGGGCTCGAGCTTGCGGGGCGCGACGACAACTTCGGGCTGGCATTCAGCGGATACATCGAGGTGCCGGAATCCGCGGTCTACACTTTCTTCCTGCGGTCCGACGACGGCAGCGAGCTCAGCATAGGTGACCGGGTCCTCATCGACCACGACGGCTACCACGGCGCGACGGAGAAATCCGCGGCGATCGCCCTGGCGGCGGGCCTCCACCGACTTTCGCTGCGCTATTTTCAGGCCGGTGGAGCGAAGAGCCTGGACCTCACCGCGCAGAAAGAAGGTGACGCCGGCCGGGTCGCGATCTCGGGCTGGCTATTCCACCGACCCTGACGCGCGTTCGCCCGCTAGCCCGCCGACGCGTCGCAGCGCGTCGTGTCGGCCGCCGCGTCCAGAACCTCTTCGATCATCAGCTTGGCGCGGTAATCGGCGCCGGGCCCCGCGGTCAGCGGCGGCTCCAGCTTCCCACGCAGCTCGAAGTAGATGGGCTGGAAGTCTTCGTTGCTTTCCAACACCGCACACCGAACACCGCACTCCGAAGGTGGCACGACAATCCTTGATCGTTAATCACAAATAGCCAAGTCTGAAGGTCTATGTGAATTTGGTCTTCGGGCTTTATGATACGGCCTTGCAGTGCCCCCTTCGAAAGGCGGTGTTCGGTGTGCGGTGTTCGACATTGCAGTGGTACGAAACGAAGATCTTGCCCTGGGAGGCAGCGCAAGTGGGAAGCTCAGGCGGTGGAAAACTCGGCTCGATCGATCGCGCTCAGGTCCTCTTCGCTCAGCTCGACTTCGGCCGTTGCCGCCGAATCGAGCACGTGATCGATGGTCCGCGCGCCGGGAATGATCAGCACGGTCGGACCCTGGGCCAGCACCCAGGCGAGGACCACCGCATGTGGAGATATCCCCAGTTTCTCTGCAATCGACTGGGCCGCAGGATGTCCGGGCAGCTTTTTGTTAAGCCGCCCACCTCCCACTGGACTGTAGGCAATAAACCCTATCCCTTTGCCAGCACAGTATTTAACTACTCCAGTCTCTAGCGCCTCCCTAAAGAACGGGTTCAGGCGGTTCTGCACCGTGACGACGTCGACGGCCTCCCGGGCGGCCTTGATCTCGGCGACCGAGACGTTTGACAGGCCGACCCAGCGGACCTTCCCCTCGCGCTGCAGGTCGGCGAAAGCTCCGATGCTCTCTTGAAATGGGACCCGGGGATCCGGGGCTAGAGATCGATGCGGTCGACGCCGAGAGCCACGAGAGATCTATCACACGCCTGCCTGATGTGCTCGGGGCGTCCATTGGACTCCCAGCGACCGTCGGGCCGAGTGAGACCCGCTTTGCTGGCGACGATGATCGAGTCACGGTCCCCGGGCCAGGCGGCGAGGGCCTTTGCGATCAGGCGCTCGTTGTGGCCGATATCGGCATCATCGAGGCAGTAGACGTCTGCCGTGTCGACGAGGGTCATGCCCGCATCGAGTGCCGCATGGATGACGTCGATGCCTTGATCCTCCGGCGGACGGTCGCTGATGGAAAGCGGCATGCCGCCAAAGCCGACGATGGAAACCGATGGGGCATCCGGCCCCAGGGTTCGTGACCTCAAGAAGCTGAATCGGAATTGGAGGTGTCCAGGACCCGGCGCACCTTGTCCAGGAGTCTCTCCTGGGTGAATGGTTTGGCGATGAACTCCATTTCGGGGCTCAGCATCCCGTGGCGAAGCACGGCGTTGTCGCTGTACCCTGACATGTAGAGCACTTTGACGCTCGGACGCAATGCCGTCACCGTCTGTGCGAGATCGCGACCGCTGGTCTCCGGCATGATCAGGTCGGTGATCAAGAAGTCGATCGGTCCTTCGTAGTCGCGCGCCTGCTGTGCGGCCTCGGCGGCGTTCCGCGCCTCCACCACCGTGTAGCCGCTGGCCTCCAGCGTCTTCCGAACAACCGCTCTGACGCTGCTATCGTCTTCCACGAGCAAGGCCGTCTCGGTCGCCTCGACATCGTAGTAGGCTCGTCCGCCCCTCGGCTTCGCCCGTTTGCGCGCCGGCTTCGCCGCAACCTCAACGCGGGGCAGGTAGACCTTGAATGCGGTGCCCTGACCCGGCTCGCTGTACACCCAGATGTAGCCGTTGCTCTG
>JBDHAL010000077.1:0-19404 GCA_039588075.1 Gemmatimonadota bacterium
ACCGGTTCGATCGGGATCATCATCCACCCCGGGCTCTGGACTTCCGCGTTCGCCAAGGGTGCCGAAGGCTCGCTCAGGTATTCCCTCGATCAATCGACGCGGGAACTGCTCTTTCTGCCGCTGCCGGCGGAGCTCAAGTACAGGGGCAAGCCGCTCATCGACATGGTGGTCTATCGCGGTGGGACAGGCATAGCCGGTGTCATCGTCCTGGTGGCCACGTCGCTCTTCGCTTTTGGCCTCAGAGAGATGGCCGTGCTGTCAACTGTATTGGTCGCGTTGTGGATGGTGGTGACGCTCTCCATGCGGCGCGAGTTCCGGGCGTCGGTCCGGCGATTGATCCGGATGCGCGACGTGGAGACGGAGGAGCTCATCGTCAGGCACCTGGACGCCGTGACGCGCGCCGAGTTGCGTGATGCCCTGGACGGCGACGACGAAAACGCGATCCTCTACGCGCTGTCTCTGCTGGAAGGGATCGAGGACGAGGAGATCGCGGCGCGCTCCGAGCACCTGCTGGGGCACTCTTCGGATCGGGTTCGCGCCCGCACGCTGCGCGCCCTGTTCGCGGCCGGCGACCCCAGCCGGATCGCCGGTCCGCAGCGGATGCTCGACGACCCATCGATGGAGGTCAAGGTCGAAGCCATCAACTTCGTTTGCCACTACGGACCGCTCCCCGCTTCGGAAACGATCGAGAGCTTCCTGCAGTCGAAAGAGCCGGAAGCCCGCGCCGCCGCCCTCGCCTGCCTGGCCCAGCAGCCCGACTCGCAGAGCGCCTTCCAAGCCACGGCCCTGCTCGCCGAGATGGCCCAGGAGCGCGAGGGAGCCGCCGCGGCTCGCGAGCGGCAGCTCGCCGCGGAAGCCATCGGGATGATCGAAGGCGATGCGCACGTACACGAGATGCTGACCCCGTTGCTGCACGACTCCGATCCGGGTGTTCGCCGCGCCGCGGTCCAGGCGGCGGCGCGCCTCAAGCACCCGGAGTTGGTGCCGCACCTGCTCGCTCAACTGTGCTGTAACGATAGGCGCCCCGAGGTCCGGGACGCGCTCGCGGCCTACAAGTCGGCGATCTTCGGCCGGCTGGCCGATACCATGCTCGATCCGCAGGTGCCGCTTACCGTCCGCGAAGGGATCCCTGCGATCTTTTACGAGTCGGCGGGCCAGGCGGCGGTGGACGCGCTGCTCGTTGCCCTGCCTAAGGCGCCTCCCGCGGTCCGCCACTCTATCCTGAAGACGCTGAACCGGATGCGGCGGAACCACGAGGGGCTGATCTTCGACCCGCAGAAACTCCACCGCATGCTGCTGCTGGAATTGCGCGGCGGTTACCAGTCCGCCGCCGACCGACTCGCCGTGCCCGAGGCTAGCCTGCTGGCCAGGGTCCTGGAGGAGTCGGAAGCCGATTATTTGCAGCGCGTCTCGCGCGTCCTCGGCCTCATGTATCCACTGCGTGATGTCCTGGCCGCCTACCAGGGGCTGACCACCCGGAACCGGTCGATGCGCTCAGCCGGATTCGAGTTGCTGGAGAATACGCTCTCGCGTCGACACAGGCGCCTCGTCACGCCCCTTGCCGACCCCGACCTGTCGAACCGCGAGCGGGCCTGGCGCGGTGCCAGCTTGTTCAACGACGTGATGATCGAGAGCCCGGATAACGTCATCGAGCGCTTGATCGGCAAAGCCGACCAGCCCTGGCCCGCGGCCGTCGCGGCCGCTTCAGCGGGGCGTCTTGCCACCGGGTTCGAGAAACGAGTTCGCGAGCCCTATCACATTCACCCACTCCCTCGATCCGGCATGGGCCTGATCGGTTTATTGACGGAGGATGGAAACACAATGCTGACGTTGATCGAACGCGCCGACTTCTTGAAGGACGTTGAGGTCTTCTCTGACGTGCGCACCGAAGACCTGGCTAAGATCGCCGCCATCGTGCGGGAACGTGAATACGACAGTGGGCAGGTTCTTTTCGCCGAGGGCGATGAAGGGTCCGAGCTGTTCTTCATCGTCTCCGGTCAGGTCGAAGCCGCTCGCCACGGCGATACCGCCTTCGTCGCCGATCGCGGCGAGACTGTCGGTACTCTCGCCCTCATCGATGACCAGCCCCGCGAGTTCACCGCCACCACCACTCGCCACACCCGGACTCTCGTCATCCAGCGGGACGACTTCTTCGAGCTGATGCGCGACCACTTCGACCTCGTCGAGGGCCTGCTCACACATCTCACCGACGTGGTCCGCCGCCTCAATGCCCGACTCGGGCGGCAGCCCGACAAGGCCGGCGTCTGATGACAGATTCGACATCGGACAGCGGTCAGCCGTCGCTCGACGGCCAGCTCACTACCCGACTACCAAGTCTCGATTCCCGACTGCCTACTCTCAGACTTGTGCATCGGCCGTTGGCAGTAGTGACTCGGCCGTCGAGTCCTTCGTTAAGCGTCGAGCGACGGCTGACGGCTGTCGGCTGTCGAATCCGCCGCCCCCTGAACCCGCCGCCCCCCCCACTCCCGTAGGGTCAAATACCAGGCTCAGTTCTCAAAGGGTTGACAGATCCGGGGGAGATGCTATTTTCTTAGCAAGCTGCTGTTTTTCTAGCATCTAGGTCTTACCCCAGCTGGGAAGGGACGATGGGCGAGTCAGCGCACAACGAACTGAGCCGTCGCGAGCGTCAAATAATGGACATCATCTATCAGCGCGGGCGGGCGTCGGTGGCCGAGGTTCTGGAGGCTCTTCCGGATCCGCCGAGCTACTCGGCGGTGCGGGCGCTGTTGCGGGTGCTGGAGGACAAGGGGCACGTGAAGCACGCGCAGGACGGTCCGCGCTATGTGTATGCGGCGACGGTTCCGCGAACCGAGGCGCAGGAGTCGGCGATGAAGCGGTTGCTGCGGACGTTCTTCGATGGATCGGCGGAGAGAGCGGTAGCGGCGTTCCTGGACATGCACGCCGGAGAGCTATCCGATGAGGACCTCGATCGTCTGGCCGAGTTGATCGAGCATACGCGAGAAGAAGGACGATAGTCATGACGGAGTACATGCAACTGACGAGCGCGCTACTCGGGGAGAGCGGTGCTGCTGCCTATCTCCTCGATCTGGCTGTGAAAGGAACCGTCATTCTGATGCTGGCCGGCGGGCTCAGCCTGGTCATGCGGCGAGCGTCGGCGTCGTTGCGGCACCTGGTGTGGAGCGTGGCGATCGGCGCCGTGCTGGTCCTACCGGTCCTAACGCCGCTGATGCCGAGCTGGGGAGTTCCGGGCCTTCCGAAGATCGAGCGCTCGGCGGCGCCGACCGCGGAATCCGCGCCGCTCATCGAGTCGGCAGAACCGCCGGCCGAGCGGATCCTGACGCCGCCGTCAAAAGACACCGGAGCCGAGCAGGCGAGCCAGGAGTTTCGGGTGGCGCGGGTCGGTGAGACGCCAGCGGTAGGATCGAACGCCGGGTCGACCGATAGGCTGACGGGCGCCGGGGCCGGGTTGGCGATCGCGGCGGGATTGATTCGGACGTGGCAGCTTGCTCGAAGCGCTCGTGAGGTTCGGAGCGGAAACCTGGCCCGGACGGTCGAGTCGCTGAGCGACGAGATGGGGCTCGGTCGCAGCGTGACGCTGCTGAGGTGTTCCGGCCCGTGCATGCCGATGACGTGGGGCGTCGTTCAGCCCAGGGTCCTGCTTCCCGCCGACGCCGAAGAGTGGCCCGAAGCGCGGTTGCGGGCGGTGGTGCTGCACGAGCTGGCCCACGTGAAGCGATGGGACTACGTAACGCAGTTGCTGGCGCGCCTGACCTGCGGGCTCTATTGGTTCAACCCGCTGGTCTGGCTGGCGGCCGGCCGCCTGCGTGTCGAGCGGGAGCTGGCCTGCGACGACCAGGTACTCCGCAAAGGGTCGCGCGCATCCGAATACGCCGGGCACCTCCTCGACATGGCGCGCTCGTTGAAAACGAGCCCGCTGTCCGGAGTCACGACGGTGGCGATGGCACGGCCCTCGCAGTTGAGCGGCCGGCTGCTCGCCGTGCTCGATGCGGGTCGCGCCCGGGCGGGCTTGAGCTGGCCCTCGGTCGTCTCGGCCTGGATGGGCGCGGCGTTCGTCGTGATGCCCATCGCCGGCGCTGGCTTGGGTACTGAAGAGAAAATCATAGAGGCGAGCAAGGCGGATCAGCCCAGCATGAACGTCGCTGTCGCGATCGCAGTCGCCGGCCCGGCGGGGGCGGTCCTGCTACAGGACTGCGATTGGCTGGGGCGCAGTGGCGGCTCGTCGACGTCGATCAACTCTGACGACGACCGGCTGCGCGTGAAGATGGAGCGCAACCGCTGTGAGCTGGAGATCGAGCTCGACGGCGTGATCGAGTTCACGGCGGACGAGACGGACATCGCTTCGCTATCACGCGGCGGCGAGCTCGATATCGAAGAGAAGGAAGGCCGCGACTCGCGCCGGCTCGTGGTCGAGGAGAATCGCGGCCAGCTCGAGCGGCGCTGGTACGTAGACGGCGACGAGCGCGAGTTCGACGCCGAGGCCCGCGCCTGGCTCTCCGACATGATCCTCGTGATGTTCCGGCGGGTCGGCTACCAGGCGACGGAGCGAGCCGAGCGTATACTGGCGCGTGATGGCGTCGACGGACTACTGCAGGAGATTTCGGTCCTGGCGAGCGACTGGGTCGCCGGTCGCTACTACACGATCTTGTTGAGCCAGGCCGATCTGGATCCGGCGAGCGTACGGCGCGTCGTGCAGCAGGCCGGAGAGACGATCGACTCCGACTACCAGCTGGCGGAGATGCTCATCGCTGTTGCGGAGAACCAGCCGATCGACGAGACGGTGGCGCTCGCCTACGTGGAAACGGCGGGCTCGATCGATTCGGACTACGAGCACCGGCGCGTGCTGTCGGCCATCCTGAAGCGGCAGGGGATGAGCCCCGAGTTGCAGCAGGAGATACTCCAGTCTGGCATCCAGATCAGCTCCGACTACGAGCTGGCCAGCCTGCTGATCGAGCTGATCGAGGCTCGGCCGCTGGACGATGAGATGATGCATTCTTTCTTCGCCGCGGTCGGCACGATCGACTCCGATTACGAGAAGCGCCGGGTGCTCAACGCGGCGATCGAGCGCGGCTCGGGCAGCCAGGAGTTCCTCGACATGACGTTGGAGACGGCGCAGGACATCAGCTCCGACTATGAGCTGGGTGAGCTGCTGATCGAGGTCGCCGCCCTGTACCCGGTCAACGAAGCTGTTCCCAACTCGTACTTGGCCGCGACGCGGACCATCGATTCCGACTACGAATTGGGCCGGGTTCTCAAGACTCTAGTGGAACGCGGCAACCTGAGCACGTCTGCCCAGGTGTCGGTCCTAGAGGCCTGTCGTATGATCGACTCGGATTACGAGCAATCGTCGCTACTCGAGAGCTATGTCACCGTCTACGGGATGAGCGACGCGACGAGCACGGCCTTCTTCGGGGCCGTAGGCGGAATATCGTCGGATTATTCGATGCGTAGCGTGCTCTCCACGGTAGTGGACAAGGATCCGCTCACCGACGCGACGGTGGAGGGCGTTCTGGAGGCTGCGCTGGAAATCAGCTCAGACCACGAGATGGGGACGCTGCTACGCCAGGTGGCGGGTCGCCGGCAGATCGACGACCGGCTCAGACCGGCGTTCATGCGGGCCGCCGACAAGATCGACTCTCAGTACGAACGGGGCCGCGTGCTCGACTCCGCATTTCCGAGAGGGAGCTGATAGAGGTTTTCGGCCCGGTTAGCCAATGAGCCCGCCGCGCGCAATGCGCGGCGGGCTCTTCGCATCCCAATCGTCATCGCGAAGACGTTGACGCCTCAGGCTTCGAGTCTTTCCGACGCCCTACGGATTTCGGATAAGTCGTCCAGCGCCGCAGCGGGGAGCTCGGCCCGCGTCCAAGGGCAACGGATCTTTTCGCCCATATCGTAGCAGGGGATGGCCCACAGTTCGGGATCACCCAATTCGAGGTCGATGTCCAGGCCGCCGAGGTCCGCGGCCCGATCGATCTCTCCCAGGATGTAGTGTGTGGCGATCTTCGTGGCGTCGAGCGAGCCGACGGCGGCGCCCGGCGCCTCTGGCCCGTGGCCGCTGCGCACCTCGAAGTCCGGCTGCAGCCTCGTGTAGACGATTCCCCACTCTCCGATGTAGGTGGGCCGGTAGATGGCGAATGCCGAGACCCAGGCCCGCTTGAAGAAGTTGGCCTTGTCCCGGGCGGTGAGCATCGACTCGTGACCCGGCCCCATCGGCAGGGCGGTGGCATCAACCGTGAAGCTCCAGTAGGGCAAGTAAACGATGGGGTGCGAGGTGCTGCTGGGCGGCGCTACGTAGACCGAGTTCCACTCGCGGAACGATCCGTGTAGGATCTCCCAGGTCCGGCCGCACTGCGGGCAGCGAAACGCCACGTCATTGGAAGCCGCCGGCAACTCTGCCGTGCAGGCCTTGCAGCGCAGCACGAGCACGCGGGGTCGGGCTCGAGAATCAGGTGCCATGGCGTTCCAGCCTCGGGATCGTACCGGGCTCCGGCCAGGAGCGGAGCGCCCAGTCGGGCCGGTTAACCCTATGGAGCGCGATGCCGGTCGCGATCACTCCGACGGCGGCCAGGACGATGGAATCGAAGACGGTTGATCCAAAGAAGGTCGCATAAAGCGCCTGACCGAGGCACAGCGTACCGGGCACGGCAAGCGCTATCCATGCCAGGCTGCGCCTGGGGTAAGCTGGGATCGACCAGAACGGAAAGAACAGAGCGCGGCGCGAGGCGGCGACCATTTCGGCCTGTCCCTTGTCGGCGAAGCGCTGCTCGGCGAGGGCCGAGGGGGATTGCTCCTCGGCATAGACGGTAGCGCGGCGCTGCGCTTCAACCAGATCGAAGTGCCGCAGCCGTGCCGACTTTCGAGCCGCCCGCGCGTCGAATATCGCCAGGTCCCAGGGAGTGCGCGCGGCCGGCGTGAGGTGTTGCACGTCCGATACCATCACCTTGGTGTCTTCCCGCTCCTCGTACTCCCAGCCGCTCTCGACATCCATGGTGCGGGTCTCGGCGTTGTACGCGCGGCGATGCACCCGCTTGCGCTCGGGCACCTTTCGCTCGAATACGCCGACGCGCCGGCCGGTGACTTCGTGGAACGGGATGAGAACCAGCTCTGGGCGGCCAAACATCCCGATCTTCTTCTGTTGCTCCATCCAATTGCGCGCCCGGTTGACCGCCTGCGCCGCGCTCAGGTTGGCCACGGCCTCGTAGCGCGGAGTGATCACCTCGGTCGAACAGAGTCGAGCGCCGCAACGCTCGCACTCGGTGATACGCGTGCCTTCGCGGACGACGCCGGGTGCGCCGCACTGGGGACAGGTCACGGAGTGCAATTTGAGGTCGTTCATCAGCCCACCGGTTTCGGCGCAGTCGACTGTCGCGAGTGGACCAAGGCCGTGTAGCCGCCGACGACGAGTACCGCCAGGGCGGCCAATGGCAGCGGGAGAAGGGCCGCGGCGAGCACCATGATGGCGGTGGCCCGCCAGGCCTGGTTGCGGAACCGGTAGCTGGGGCGAGCCGGCCAGTCCACGTCGATCAGCTCGCCGGTTACGGCATCGACTTGGACCTCGTGTTTCTCCTGGCCGATGCGAAGAGCGCCTTCGTACATGGGGCGGTGGACCAGGCGCAGCGTCTTCACGGCTACCGGCCGGCCGGTGGCCCGGGCGGCGACTTCGGCCACCGATTCCGGGGCCAGCTCCGGTTCTTTCCACTCGGCGGAACTGTCACGTTGCCCCGCTTCGACGAAGGCTCGCTCGCCGCCCGGCAGCTGGACGTGAGCGAAGCGCCCCTGTGGGCCCGGCCGCGCGCTGATGCGCAGCCTGCGCCCGTCGGGGCTCTCGATCTCCCAGATCGGCTCGTAGAAGAGGTCGAGGTCGGTGATCGTGACCTCGGCCCAGCCTGCCTCGCGGGCGCTGGCTTTGATCAGGCCCGGCACCCGCGAGCGGGCGACCGTGTGGCGTAGGATCTGATGGAGGATGGCGCCGCGAAGATCGACGAAGGATTCGGCTGAGCAGTACTTGCAGCGAGCGTACGTGGCCCCCTCCGGTACGTCGACCGGACCGCCGCATTGGGGGCACTTAGGGTTCAGCGCCTCGCGGGCCACCTTGTCTCTACTCCGTCACGCGTTCGCCGCACTCCATGCAGAACCGCGCGCCGGCCGTCAGCTTCGCCTGGCAGTTGGGACAAGCGCGCTCCGTGACACCGACGGGCTCGCCGCAACGCGCGCAGAACTTGGCGTCGGGCGCCAGCGGCGCCTCGCAGCTCTCGCAGCGGTCGCCGGCTACCAGCGATTCGCCGCAGTGCGGGCAGAAGCGGGCGTTCGGGCTCACCTCGGTGTGACAGGCCGGGCAGGCGATGGCTTCGGCCGCCGCCGCCGCGCCGCCGGCGGCTGCGGCATCGCTGGGGCGACCCTTCATTGACTCGAAGATCATCCCGGGCAGCATCGCTCCGATCCCGGCGCCCATGCCGGCGCCGGCGCCGAGGCCAACCATGTCTCCCGTCGCGCCTCCGCCGCTTCCCGAGCCCTCCAGCGCTCGGGCCGCCTTCATCTTGAGGAACTTGTCCAGATCGCCCAACGCGGCCATCTGGGCCCGCTCGTCGATCGCCTTCTCCACTGCCTCCGGCGGCGTGATCGAGGTGATAAAGAAGTCGGCCAGGTTGATGCCGTATCTCTTGAAGTCGTGGTCCAGTCGCTCGTGTACTTCCTGCCCCATCTCGTCGTACTGCTTCGGCAGGTCGAAGATCGTCCGCACTTTGTCCCCGAGATAGTCGTTGAGTCTGCTGATGATCAGGTCGC
This sequence comes from Gemmatimonadota bacterium, assembly GCA_039588075.1. GTDB lineage: Bacteria > Gemmatimonadota > Gemmatimonadetes > Palauibacterales > KS3-K002 > JBDHAL01. Next base: position 8,785 of record JBDHAL010000077.1, read on the forward strand.
GCAGGTAGTCCTTGATGTCCGACGTCGAGAACGACCCCATGGTGCCGGCCAACCCGTTCACGAACACCAGCGGCTCCCTGACCTGGATCGCGTAATTACCGAACGCCCGCAACCGCACCAGCCCCAGCTCTTCGTCTCGATACGCCACCGGCTGCGCCGTTCCCCACTTGAGGTCCGGGAACAGCTTCATGTTCACGAACACGACCTCCACACGGAACGGAGACTTGAATCCCCACGGCAGGGACAGAACCTTCGTGACAATCGGGATGTTGGCCGTGGTGATCGTGTGACGGCCCGGCCCCAGCACGTCCAGCCCTTTTCCGTCACGGAAGAAGATCGCCGCCTGGTTCTCCCGTACGATGACCTGCGAGCCGAACTTGGTTTCCGCCGATCCCTCCTGCGGGATACGATGAACGACTTCCTGGCCCGTCTGATCGAACCACTCTATGACGCTTAGAAACTCAGTCATAACGAACCCCCGCGTGGCGACTTGAGCTGCATGGGATGGGGCGGGATGCTTGGAGGGGGAAGGCTCCTAAATATATGACATTCAAGCGACTATGTACACGGCCGGCGGAGGTTCTATCCGCGGCGGCGTGTGATCGGTCACCGGTTACCTTCCTCGGTCCTGAATGGCGCCAGTCGAACACTCTCCACGCAAGAGGCATCAACTGCGTCAGTCGAAGCCGAAGCCAGAAACTGCTGTATAATGCCGGTAACGCAGCCCCCGCGGACCCCATGCGCGCCAGGAACCACGATGTGCACGCTGTTCGGCAGTTGGCCGGCCGCCTCCGCGCCCCATCTGGGCGAGGTGACCGGGTCGAGGGTGCCGGAGAGCAGCAGCGTCGGCGTTTCGACGCTGACCGGGTCGCCGTAGTCCGCGGGGACCGCGCCGTTGGGCCAGATGGAGCACGCCGCGAGTTGATTGCGGACGCGGTCGTCGCCCAGGAAGGTGCCCGCCGTGAGGGCGGGGATCTCCGCCGGATCGATCCGGGCCAGGTCCTCGGGGCAGGTCACGGACAGCAGCATTCCAAACGCGAGGGACTCCACGATTCCGCGGTTGCTGGCGATGCCTTCGCGGGCGAACACGTCGAAGTCGCCGTTGTAAGCGCGATGGATGAGCAGGGGTACGTCGCGCGCCGCCGGCAGGTAGTACATCGTGGTGCGGAGCGCCTCGGCGAAGGCGTAGCGGGTCAGACGCACCGATACCGGCTCGTTGGTTGCCGGGTGTGGGATCGTCACGGTCGCCGGCTCATCTTCGAGGCTCGCGATCAGTTGCCGGAACTCCTCGCGCAAATCTGGGAACGCCGCGCTGCACGCATCGTCGGCCTCGCACTCTCCGAAAGTCTTCTCCAGCGCTCGTTGTGCCTCCCAGGCGTGGTAGAGCGGGTTCCGGAAGGCGATCGGCGCTACTCCGTTCAGGATCGCCGCTCGGACCGTCTCGGGGTGCCGCCGCATGTAGACCAACGCCGCCCGCGTGCCGTACGAGCCGCCCCAAAGGTTGATCACGTCGTAGCCGAGGGCGGCGCGGACCTCGTTCAGGTCGTCCATCGCGATGGGCGTCGTGTACTGTGTCAGATCCGCCACGTGCTCCAGACGCTCCCGGCACGGCTCGAAAACATCAGGCGTGAACAGGGGATCGAGGTAGCCCTGCACATCTTCATCGCTGCCGGGCGTGTCACAGAAGAGCGGGTTGGATCTTCCCGTTCCGCGCTGGTCCACCAGCACGATGTCGCGGTCAACGCCGTACCAGCCGAAGCTCCGCCCGCGGGCCGTCCGCGTCGCCGCGCCGCCGGGGCCGCCGGAGAGAAAGAAGATCGGATCGGGGCGCCGATCTTCACTCTTCGCCGGTAGCACGACGATATTGAGATCGATGGTGCGCCCGGCTCGTGCCGCTCGGTTCTCGTTTACCGTGTAGGTGCCGCACCGCCAATTCTTTGGCTGGCCGGGCAAGCCGCAGGGCTCGAGCTTCAGCTCGCCCGCTTGGTTCTGTGCGAACGAGGCTGTCGGTGTGACCGCAAAGAACGCCAGGGCCGCCAGGAGCAGCGGGCGTCGAGTGGGAAGTGTTTCGCGCATTCGGTCCTCCCGATGTGGTGCGCATACTCACTCTTCCTAGGTACGATGCGCCGCATCGGCAAGGGGTTGCCCCTGCGGCGAACGAGAAACAGAGCTAACCTTCCCGGCATCCGCCGCCGGCCTTTAATGGAGATCAGCCGATGACCCGCTTATGAGTGAGAAGTGGAGGAGCCTGTGGTTGCTGGCACTCGCCTCGATGCTGGCGATGGCGCTCTGGTTCTCCGCGTCGGCTGTGGTGCCGCAGCTCACCTCCGAGTGGGGGCTGAGCGGTGGCCAGCAGTCGTGGTTGACGATGAGCGTTCAGCTCGGTTTCGTCGTTGGCGCTCTGCTCAGCGCCGTGCTCAACCTGGCGGACAGGATCCCCGCGCGCCGGCTCTTCGCGGTGAGCGCTCTGCTGGGCGCCGCCTTCAATGCCGCGATCGCGCTCTTTGTCGAGCAGCCGTCGGCCGCCATCGCCCTGCGCTTTCTCACCGGGATGACGCTGGCCGGGGTCTATCCACCAGGCATGAAGCTGATGGCGACGTGGTGCAAGGAGGACCGCGGTCTGTGCATCGGCCTTCTGGTAGGAGCGCTAACGGTAGGCTCGGCGATGCCACACCTGTTCAACGCGCTGCCGATCTTTGCCGGGGGAGCCGGCGGTATTCCGCCGTGGCGCACGGTTCTTCACATCGCCTCGGCCTCGGCGTTGCTCGCTGCCGCCATCGCGCTCTACGTGAAGGCGGGTCCATTGCACTCGCAGGCTGCACCATTCGAGCCGCGCCATGCTGGCAAGGCGCTGGGCGAGCAGGCGACGCGGCTCGCCAACTTCGGATACCTCGGCCACATGTGGGAGCTGTACGCCATGTGGACCTGGGTCCCGATCTTCTTGCTCGCCGCGTATCAGCAGGCGGGTTGGAGCGAGACCGGCGCCAGGCTCGCCGGCTTCGCCGCCATCGCCATCGGCGGTCCCAGCTGCATCATCGCCGGCCAACTCGCCGACCGCTGGGGGCGCGCGCGGATCTCCTCGCTCGCCATGTTGATCTCCGGCAGTTGCGCCCTCGTGGCCGGCCTCTTCTTCCGCTCGCCGGGAGCCCTCACCGTCGTCTGCCTCATCTGGGGCTTCACCGTCGTGGCCGACAGCGCCCAGTTCAGCGCCGCCGTCAGCGAGCTGGCCGATCACCGCTACGTGGGCACCGCGCTCACCATGCAGACGAGCCTCGGCTTCCTGCTCACACTGTTCTCCATCCGCCTGATCCCGCCCCTGGTCGAACGCATCGGATGGGAATGGGCGTTCGTCGTCCTCGTTCCCGGCCCCATCTTCGGCATCGCCAGCATGCTACGCCTACGCACCCTACCCGAAGCCGCGAAGATGGCATCGGGGAATCGGTAGCGGTGCGGGCGCCGGTGTGTGCCGTCTCGCTTCATGTCGCGCGATGGCGACCGCAGGCATCGATGTAAGTCGGGGCGCTCCAAATTACGCTCGGACGGCACCCACCGGCGCCCGCACCGCTACAGCTGTAGGGGGGTCGAATGGGAACGTCTCTGCGCTCCCAAGCACGGCGGACACTTCTAGGGGTGCGACAGGGGTCGTGAAGCGTAATTTGGAGCGCGCCTGCCCGTCCGTGCCCATTCCCGTCCGGCGCGACATGGAGCGGAACGACCCCTGTCGTACCCCGCACCGCGCTCGCGCTGGGTCTTGCCGGTAACCAACGCGCCGCCTAGTCTAGCAACTTCCTCGACGTTTCAGGTCACCCCAACCAGCGGAGTGCAGCCGTGAGCGATTCGAGCCTGCCGCACATCGACGCCCTGCTCGAGGAACGCCGCGTCATCGATCCCCCCGATGACTTCCGGGCTGGGGCGTTGGTCAACGACGAAGACATGTATAGGGACGCCGCCGACGACCTGGAGGGTTTCTGGGAACGGCAGGCGGAGCGGCTCGACTGGTACCGCGGCTGGACCCGCGTCCTCGACTGGAACCCGCCGTGGGTGAAGTGGTTCATCGGCGGCCGCATCAACATCTCGTACAATTGCCTCGATCGTCACCTCGACCAGTTCCCCGACCGGGTCGCCTATTTCTGGGAGGGCGAGCCCGGCGATGAACGGCGGATCACATACCGGGAGCTTTACGAAGAAGTCTGCCGCTTGGCCAATGCGTTGAAGGATGTCGGGGTTCGCCGGGGCGATCGCGTAGCCGTCTACCTCGGCATGATACCCGAGCTTCCCGTCGCCATGCTCGCCTGCGCCCGCATCGGCGCCGTGCATTCCGTGGTGTTCGGAGGCTTCGCCGCCGACTCGCTGCGCGAGCGGATCAACGACGCCAACTGCGAAGTCCTGATCACCGCCGACGGCGGCTGGCGCCGCGGCTCGGTGGTGCCACTGAAGGAGAGCGCCGACAAAGCGCTGGATGGTTGCCCGACTATCCGCAAGGTCATCGTGGTGAACCGGATCGGCGAGAACGTTCCGATGCAGTCCGGCCGAGACGTGTGGTATCACGAGGTGATCGAAGGGAAGAGCACGGAGTGCGCGCCGGAGGAGATGGACTCGGAGGATCCGCTCTACATCCTGTATACGTCGGGTACGACCGGCAGGCCCAAGGGCATCCTGCACACGACGGGCGGCTACCTCGTCGGCGTGTCGACCACACACCGGCTCATCTTCGACATCCACCCGGAGAAAGATGTGTACTGGTGTGCCGCGGACATCGGCTGGGTGACCGGTCACTCGTACATCGTCTACGGACCGCTGGCCAACGGTACGACCAGCGTCATGTACGAGGGCGCGCCCAACTTCCCGGACAAGGATCGTCTCTGGTCGATCGTCAAAAAGTACGGCGCCACCATCCTGTACACGGCGCCCACGGCGATCAGGGCGTTCATGAAATGGGGCTCTGCATTCCCGGAGAAACACGACCTGTCATCGTTGCGTCTGTTGGGGACGGTGGGAGAGCCGATTAATCCCGAAGCGTGGATGTGGTACTGGAAGCACATCGGCGGCGAGCGTTGCCCCATCGTCGATACGTGGTGGCAAACCGAAACCGGCATGATCCTCATCACGCCGTTGCCCGGCGTCACGAGTCTCAAGCCCGGTTCGGCGACGCGCCCGTTCCCCGGCGTCGTGGCCGACATACTAGATGAGGGAGGCAACTCGGTGCCGTCCGGCTCCGGCGGCTACCTGGTGTTACGGAAGCCGTGGCCGGCTCAGTTCCGCACCATCTATGGCGACCCCGGCCGCTACGTGGAGCAGTACTTCTCCCGCTTCGGCCACGGGATCTACCTGACAGGTGACGGCTCGAAGTACGATGAGGATGGCTACTTCTGGCTACTGGGCCGCATCGACGACGTGATGAACGTCTCCGGCCACCGCCTATCGACCTTCGAAATCGAGTCTGCGTTGGTCGATCATTCTTCGGTGGCCGAGTCGGCCGTCGTCTCGCGCCCCGATCCCGACGTGGGCGAAGCGATCGTCGCCTTCGTTACGCTGAAATCGGACCAGCAGGGCGACGAGAATCTGATTGGCGGTCTCCGTGATCACGTGGCCGAGACGATCGGCAAGATCGCGCGACCCCACGCCATCGTTCTCACTGACGACCTGCCGAAGACGCGCTCGGGGAAGATCATGCGGCGGCTACTGCGCGACGTGGCGCACGGCCGCGCCCTGGGCGATGTGACGACGCTCGCCAACGCGGAGGTGGTGCAGGAGATTCGGACGCTGGCGGCTTCGCGGCCGGAGGAGGAGTGAAGGCGGTTACCGGTCACCGGTTACCTTCCGATCAACGCTCCGCTGCCAGACGATCCAACGCTCTCCTGGCCGTTTCAACCCTCGGTTGCAACTCGGCATCCGCGTTCTCCCACAGGCGCAGGAAATGCGAGTAGGCTTCGATGGCGCCGGCTGAATCGCCCGCATCCTCCAGCGCCCGGCCGAGCAGCAGGTAGGTCAGCGGCAGATAGAGCAGATCGGTCATCCAGGCGCCGTAACGCAGGCGGCGGATGCCGTCCTCGCGGGTCCCCGAGTAGGCCGCCTGCGCGGTCGCGAGGACGAAGCGGAAAGACTGGTTCATGTCGATCACCGGACCGCGCGCGTATCCCGCCTCTAGCAGCCCGGACTCGAGCTTTTCCAGGCCGGCGATTGTGTCGCCATCCAGGATGTCGGCCCAGCCTTGGCCTGCCCTGAGGAGCGCCGCCAACGGCGAACCGGAGCCCTCAGATTCAGCCGCCAGCGCTTGCTCTGCGATCTGCCGCGCTTCGTCAGAACGTCCTTGGCTCAGTTCCAAAACCATCAGCCCCACGGACGGCCCCGTGTCGCGTGGGTCCCAAGGATAGGTCGCCACAACCTCGAAGATCGGCGCGGCGTAGGCGGAGTCGGCGAGCCCAGCCACAACGGGTGACACCCAGTCATAGCCGACCGAATGTGCGGGCCCCTCCAACGACCAGACCTCTTCGAACAGGGACCGGGCCTCGCGCAGGCGCCCGAGGCTGGCCAGGACAGTCGCCTTGGCGCTGAGCAGCTCGATCCGCGTCTGCGATGGTAGCTCTGGCGTGGCGGCCAGCTCGGTCAGCGCTGGCAGAACCACCTCGGGTCTCAGGGTCTTGGACCTGTAGACGTTGAGCGCGATCTCGTCGTTCAGGGGTCCTTCGCCTACGATCCAGGCCAGCCGTTCTCCAACACTTTCGGGGTCGTCCCACAACAGGCGCGCGCGTGCGAACCAATCCGAGACAACGGACGGCACGACGGCCTCGAATGCGGTGAAGTACCGGTTGAAGCGCGCGCTGTCGTCGTAGGCCAGCGAGAGCTCCAGCGGGTGCCACATTGCCAAGGCTAGCGACGGATCGAGATCCAGCACGCGGTCGAACGGGAGGATGAGATCATCGAGTGTGAGGGCCAGGATCGGCTGCGCGTGGAAGCGTACGTCGCCGAGCAGGTACCAACCTTCGGGATCCCCCGGGTACTGGCGCACGTAGCCCAGCATCGTGTCGTGCGCCGCGATACGTCCATTCCCGAACAGGTCAAAGGCCGTGATCAGTGTCCGTTCCCGCGCCGGCAGCCGGTCACCGTAGCGCAGTGCCAGGCGGCTGTGACGAAGCGATTCGGGAGAGCCGAAGGTTCGGCTCCAGCCGTATGTCAGGCTCAGGCGGTAGTGCGCAAGTGCGAAGGTCGAGTCTTCCTCCAGCGCTTCCAGGAACGCCGCGCTCGCCGAGTCCCACTCCATGCGACGGTTGTGCTGCTGGCCCTTCAAGTAGGATCGTATGGCATCGACGTTTCCCGTCGTGATGCCGGCCACGCGAAGGTTGGGTATCGGTTCGCGGGCGATCCAGATCTCCTTCAACAGGTTGATACCGAGGCTGTCCACCAGGGCCAGCACGCTGTCGGCGGGGCCTTCCGCCCGGACGCTGGCCAGCTCCACTCCCTTCACGGAGATAAGCTCCGCGGTCAGCCGAACGCCGGGGCCGGCGGACACCACGCTGCCCAGCAGGATCGATCCGGCCTCCACATCGCGGCCCACGGCCAGCGAGCCGTCGAGGTCGAGGCTGCCGCCCTCCGCGCGCTGCCGCCAGCGATGCAGCACGGTCCGCGAGTCCACCGTTCGGATGGCGCCCACCGCGTCCAGGTTCGTCGAAAGGAGATCGACCATGCCCTCGCCGAGCAGCTCGACGCCGGGCCCCGAAGTGTTGAAGGGAAGGACGGCTATGACCTGGGCGTCAGGGGCGACGGCGCCGAGGACGCTGGGGCGGATCCACCAGAAGACTCCGCCGACGATCAGGAGGCCGGCCGCCGCGGCGTAGGCGTAGCGGCGTCGTCGCCGGAGGACCGGGGAGCTGGCCCCGGCGCCCGCGGCCTCCCCGGTCGCCGCTTCCCGCTCGCGCCGCGTGACCCACCAGGCCGTTCCGACGACGATAGGAAAGCCCGCCGCCAGCAGGATCCCCAGGCCCCGGACGATGTTGGGGCTGGGGAAGAAGATGTCGGCCACCTGGACTAGGGCCCAGCTGGCGCCCGCGTAAACGGCCGCTGCCTGCACGGCGGGGTGCCGTCGCAGGTCACGCCAACGCGCAAGGAGTTCCTGATCTTCGCTCATCTGACCTCGGGGATTCGGTTTGTGTGCTGAAGTCTGGCGGTAAACGACCCGCGTGGTCAAGGCGGCGGCCGCGACCGGGAAACGCCGGGCCGGCCGGGCTCGTAGTTAATAGTAGGCGGTTGCCCGCCGCCCCCTGCCGGTCGATCTTTAGGGCATACGGGATGTGGCGGTGGTTTTGGGTTCTGAACAGAATCGTTACTGAAGGCATAGAGACGTGCGGTTTCCCCCCGATCGCGAGCAACCCGGCCCAAGCCAGTGGATCATCATCGATCCGCGGCCGCCCGGTTACATCGGTCAGGAGATCGTCGACCTGTCTCCCGGCGCCATCGAGCTGCGGCACGTAGCCCGGCAGCTTCGAACGCACGCCGAGCTTCGCGAGAACTGGATCGATCTTGGCGAGCTGGAGCGTGACTGGAATCGCTGGCCCGGCGACCGGCCCGACCACATCCGCGACCTGTCGTTCGGCGTGCGGTTGCTCTACGGGGTCGATATCGATGCCGGGACCGATTTCTTCGAGGGCAAGCCGGTGCGGCACCTGGCGGTGCACGGTTCCAAGCGGCCGCCGACCCCGGCGACGGTGGGGGAGATCGCCACGTATTTTTGGGGCCGGCGCGCCGCCCAGATGCGGATCATGCCGACCGGCCTCGCTCACGTCGTTGTCGGGATGGACTGGGAACAACTGGACCCGAAGCAACTGATGCGGTTGCTCTAGACAAACTTGGAGAAGAGCGGTGATAAAGGCAGTGTTGGATCTGTTTGATCGAGGAGAGAAGTCGCTGTTCGAGCGGCTGGCCGATCGCCTGGTCGATGCCGTCGAGCAAGCGGCGGGCACGGTGGAGGCTACCACGGGCCGCGCCGCCGAGGCGGCGGAAGAAGCGCGCCAGCGCACCGGCGCCCGTTTCAGAGAGGCTCGAGATCGGGCGCGCAGCGGCGCCCGGGCGAGCCGTGAAGCGGTAACGGACCGCGTGGACGCGATCACGCGTCGAGCGGCCGAGATCCGCGGCCAGCACGAGCAGCGCCGCGAAGTGCGGCGCCGCGTGCGCACGGTTCGCCGGCGCGACCGCCGCCACAGCGCGACCCCGATGAACCTGGATGTTCGCGGCGACGACCGGGTCGTGCTGCGCGGCCGGCGGCCCGTCAACATCCGGATGACGGACGGCGCGGTGATCCGCTACCGCTTCTACGAGCGCCCCAGCTTCTGGCTGCGCGCCTATCTCCACGCTACCGGCCGCCAGGTCTGGCCACGCCGCTAGAGGTCAACTGGACGCGCGCAACGGGGAAGATAAGGGGCAGCCGCCGACCGTAGTCGGCATACCGGTCTCAGTCGTCCGTTGGGGGCTGGTCATATTCGCTGCCGCCTCCGTCATTGGGTTCCTGTTCCTATTCCTCTTTTCTAAGGACTGGGCGCAGGAACTCTCCGGCCTTCAGAGGTTCAACCCCGAGTGGTTCCTCCCAGCTGCCGGACTGACGGTCGTGGGTTGGCTGGGCGGCGGCCTGCGCTTTCTCGCGCTGGTGGGTCCCCACGAGGAGCGTCTCTCCTTCTTCAAGTGCTCCCAGATCAGCGTGGTCAACACGGCGATGGGCTATATCACGCCGTCGTCGACGGGCAGCGGCGCAGGCACGATCTACGGCTTTATGCGGCAGGGTGTGTCGTTCGGTCGGGCCGCCGCGATCAACGCCATGTCGTTCCTGACCAACGTGATTTTCTTGTCGCTGGCCGGCCTCGGCGCCTGGGCGTTGGGCGCGACCGGAAAAGTCGCACACATTCGCCTGCCCATCGCCAACCTGTCGGCCGCCGCGCTGTTCCGCTGGTCGGCCTGGATCTTCGGCTTCGGTGTCGTCGTTATCGTCACCCTGGCGATACTGCCGGGCCTGGCGCGGGCGATCATCCGCCGCACCATGGGAACCGACCACCCGCGCATAGCCAAGGTTCTACATGGGTTCGACGAGATGCACAAAGGCATCGTCGCCTACTGGCACTCGGGAAAACTGCTCTTCATCGTTGCTGTGCTGAGCGGCGCGGTTCACTTCGGCTCCCGCTTCATCCTCGGCTACGTCGTTCTCCGCGGCTTTGTCGCCGAGGCGCCCTTCATGGAGGTCGTCCTCCTCCACATCGTCATCCAGTACCTGCTCTTCGTCATGCCCACGCCCAGCGGCGCCGGAATCGGCGAGGTCATCGTCGCCGTGGTCATGTCGCCTTTCCTGACGCCCGCTCTGGTGCTTCCCTATACGGCGGTTTGGCGCCTTTTCAACAATTACGCGACGGTCGGCGCCGGAGGAGCCCAAATCCTCGGGTGGTTAGGTAAAGACGGAGCCCGGTAGGAAAGACTCGACATCGGTCAGCGGTCAGCCGGGGCTCGACTGCCGGCGAAAGAGGCGGCTATCTACAGTCGACCGTCGATCTTCCACGTGCGTCGAACGCGGACGTCGGCAGTCCGCCGTCGGTAGTGGCCTCTTTCGCCGGTCGTCGAGCCCCGGCTGACCGCTGACCGATG
>JBDHAL010000078.1:0-12731 GCA_039588075.1 Gemmatimonadota bacterium
GTCGGCCTTCATATACGACGAGACTCCCGACCAGGAGCGCGTCGCGGAAGATGTGAAGCGGGCCATGGAGCGACAGCAGCCCATGGACGTCCTGATCTGCGGTGACGTCGGATACGGCAAGACGGAAATCGCCATCAGGGCGGCGTTCAAAGCCGTGCAGGACGGAAAACAGGTCGCCGTGCTGGCGCCCACCACCGTGCTCGTCGAGCAGCACCTCCAGACTTTTCGAGCCCGGCTCGCCGAGTACCCCGTTGTCATTGAAAGCCTGTCTCGCTTCCGGACTCCAAAAGAGCAAGAGGACATCGTGACGCGGCTGGCCGAGGGCTCGGTCGACATCGTCATCGGCACTCAGCGCCTCGTTTCTCCCGACGTACACTTCAAGGATCTGGGCCTGCTGGTGATCGATGAAGAGCAGCAGTTCGGCGTCACGCAGAAGGAGCGACTAAAAGCGCTCAAGCAAAGCGTCGACGTTCTTACGATGACGGCCACGCCTATACCTCGCACGCTCCACCTCTCGCTCAGCGGGCTACGCGATCTCTCCGTGATACGAACTCCGCCGCGCAACCGCCGGCCCATCATCACTCACATGATGGCCTGGGAGGATCAGACAATCGAAGACGCGATCCGCCTCGAGGTGGATAGGGGCGGACAGGTTTTCTTCGTGCACAACCGTGTGGAGTCGATTCCGGAGGTCACAGCGAAAGTTCGCCGCCTCGTGCCGGACCTGCGGGTCGACGTCGCGCACGGCCAGATGCCGGAGCGGCGACTCGAGAAGGCCATGACCGATTTCGTGCACGGCGATACAAACGTACTCGTCGCCACCGCCATTATCGAGAATGGGCTCGACCTGCCCAACGCCAACACGATGATCATTCATCGCGCCGATTACTTCGGGCTGGCGCAGCTTTACCAGCTTCGCGGGCGGGTGGGCCGTTCGCACCAGCGCGCCTTCTGCTACATGATCATCCCGCCCAACCTGCCACCCGAGAGCGAGCGGCGCCTTCACCTGCTCGAGCAACATACCGAACTCGGCGCCGGCTACCGTCTCGCCCTCAAGGACCTGGAGCTGAGAGGCGCCGGGAACCTGCTGGGAACCGAGCAGTCAGGATTCGCGCACGCCGTGGGGTTCGACACCTACGTGCGGATCCTGGAGGACACCGTGGCCGCCATGCGGAGCGGGGAATCCGGCGCGGCGGCACGGCCCGCGGTGCCGGATGTCTCGGTCTCCGGCGCGTCCTACATTCCGGATACGTTCATTGAGGACGAGGGACAGAAGCTCGATCTCTATCGGCGATTGTCCAAGATCACCGATCTCGATGAGCTGGAACTCCTGACCTCGGAGCTCCGGGACCGGTTCGGCCCGCTTCCGGCGGAGGCCGGCCGGCTCATCGACGCATCAAGAATCAGAATCCTCGGCCGCCGCCTCGGCGTCGAGCGCGTGCTGGCGACAGCGGGCACCGCTCGTGTTAATTTCCGGCGCGGTGCTGTTCCGCGCATGACCTCCCTGCGTGACGCCATGGCGGGTCGAGAGGTAGAGGTGGAGGTCCGCCGGCTGCAGCCTCTTTCCCTTGTATTTCGCCAGCCGGGAGCCCAAGATGTCGCGCCGATCATCGTCGAGGCGCTGCAGCGGATGCTCGAAGAGCAGCGTGACCTTGTTAGAACGGGGTAAAATGAAAACGCACAGGCTTGCTAAGGTACTTGTCTTGTCTTTGGCGACATCGCTAGCGGCTTGCGATGCGGCGCGAGAAGGTATGGAAGGCCACATGGATGCGGTCGCCCGCACCGATGGCTTCACTCTTACGGTCGAGCATGCCGCCGAGCTGCTTGCCGGGGCCTCGGAGGAAGCGGCGCCGCCGTTGCCGGAAGTCATCGATCGGGTCGCCGACCTCTGGATCGGCTACACAGCGTTGGCCGCCCAGCTGATCACGCCGGACACGTTCTCCGGCCTCGATCTTACGCCGTTAACGAAGATCGCCATGGATCAGGAGGTCGTCTGGCTGCTGCGAGACGCCGTGGTGGCGAGCAGCGCCGGGCTGACAGAGGAGGAGATGGAGCAACAGTACGAGCGGGACCCGCCTTTCGCGCGCGCCGACGTACAGCACATCCTGATCCGGATTCCGACAACGGCGTCGCAGGCCGACGTCGATAGCCTGCGGGAGGTTGCCGAGGCGATCCGCCGGCGGGTGTTGGAAGGCGAGGACTTCGACGAGCTGGCGCGCCTCTACTCTGAGGACCCGAGCAGCGCTCCGCAGGGCGGGCGACTCGGCTGGGTCGATCGTGGTCGCCTGGTGCCGGAAATCGATGCCATAATCTTCGACATCGAGCCGGGCGCGATCAGCGAGACCACCAGAACGACCTTCGGGTTCCACATCGTGAGGGCGAACGGCCACGAGATACCCAACTACGAGGAGGTCCGCGAAGCCTATGCCGCCTATCTCTCATCGTACCGCCTGAGAGACGTGGAACGGGCCTATGTCGATTCGCTCTTTGCGGCTTCGGACGTACGGCTCACGGGGGGCTCGATCAACATGGTCAGATCGAACGCATTCTCCAACAGGGTTACCCGTCTCAGCGCGGTGGAGCGTGGTGCCGCGCTGGTCCGCTACCGGGGTGGAGAGGTGACGGTCGGTGAATGGGCCGACGTGCTGGTCAGGGGCAGGCCCAACCTTCAGCAGTCGTTCTCCAACCCCGATTCGGCAGCGGTCGCTGAGTTGCTCTATAGCCTCGTACGGAACGAGCTGCTGGCGAAAGCCGCTTACGATCTGGGCCTCGAGCTGTCCGAAGAGGCGGCCGACAGCATCATCGACGTCGCGAAGGGCGACCTTTTCGGCTCAGCCACGGCATCCGGTTTCCGCCGACGTCTGCTGATCGACAGCCAGGCGGATATCGGCCCTGCAGTCGATCGGATGTTCAGGCGCCTGGCCGCCGCTCAAATCGGCCCGCGGACGATGGACCGGATCTCTCCGGCGCTGAAACGCGGGCGACCGTTCCAGGTGTACACCTACCGTTTCCGCGCGGCGGCCGAACGGATGGCCGAGATAAGAGCAGCCCGTGGTCAGGGGGAGTCGCGAGAATGACCCGTAGTTCCTCGCCTCGAAACGCGGTCCTGGCCGCCTTGCTGTCGTGCGGACTGGCCGGCACGGCGGCGACCAACGATGCGTTCGCACAGCAGCCCTCGCAGCTCGTCGACGGCATCATAGCCGTCGTGGGCGATACCATCGTCACGTTCAGCGAGATGCAGGAGTACCTCATCCGGCTCCAGGCTTCCGGAATGCGCATCCCTGAAGATCCGGCACAGAAGGAGATCTTCATCAGGCAGGCGCTGGAGCAAAAGATCAACTCGGTGCTGCTGGTGATCCATGCGGAACGCGATGGGATCATCATATCCGACGACGAGATCGAGCAGACCGTGGAGCAGCAGCTGGGTCAAATCAGGCGCCAGTTTGCCAGCGAGGCCGAGTTCCATCAAGCGTTGCTGGCCCAGGGAATCACGCCGGCCGAGTTTCGCATGCGTGTCTCCGAGCAGGCGCGGACCGACCTGCTCGGCCAGCGATACCTGCAGACCCACGTATCGCAGCTGCAGCCGGTCCCGGTCAGCGAGGACGAAATCGTTCAGTTGTACGAAGCCCAGAAGAGCATGCTGGGATCGAAGCCCGCCACGGTGACGCTCCAGCAGGTCGTCATCGCGGTTCAGCCGACCGAGGACGCCCGTCTTCTCGCGGAGCAGAAGGCGGAGGAGGCGCTGTCCCGGGCGCAGGCCGGCGAGGACTTCGCGAGGCTGGCCCGGGAGTACTCCGACGACGCCGCCAGCCGCGCGCAGGGCGGCCAACTGGGCTGGGTCAGCCAGGGCGCGCTGCTGCCGGAGTTCGAGGACGTCCTGTTCAGCCTGCGAGCGGGCCAGGTGAGCGACATCGTGGTAACGTCGATCGGGCTCCACATCATCAAGCTGGACCGGATCAGGGGGAGCGAGCGACAGGCGAGCCACATCCTGATCATCCCCGAGATCACCGAGGCGGACCATGAGCGGGCGCGGCAGCTGGCCGACTCCATCGCCGAGGTCGTCCGCGACGGCGCCGATATCGACTCGCTCATCTATCGATTCGGTGACCCAAACGAGCTCAGCAGCCTGACGGACTACCCCCAGGAACGGCTTCCCGAGATATACAAGGCGGCCATCCGAGGAGCCACGACCGGTGACATCGTGGGGCCGTTCGAGCTGGCCGTGCCCGGTTTGCCCGGCAAGTGGGTCGTGGCCATGCTCACTGGGGTCAGCCCCGGCGGCGAGTGGTCCTTGGACGACGTTCGTGAGAGGTTCCGCCTTCAGATTCAGCAGGAGGCGATGATCCAGAAGGTGGTGAATCGGCTGCGAGAGGAAACCTACGTCGAAGAGCGGCTGGATGACTACTTGGCCCTCTTCCAGTAGCGCGCCAGAAGCACGAGATCACTCTGCAAGGCCTCGGATCGCCCTGACGCTGGGGGACCCCCGGGGAATCGGGCCCGAGGTCGCGGTCCGCGCCGTTCGCGAGCCTGATCCACTCCAGGCTGATATCTGTCTCGTCGGGCCCGACGGGCTGCCGGGCACCGAAGGGCTGGCGCTCGATTCCATCGGCCGCTGGAGCGGTGAGGACAGCGCCGCCGAGGCCGGCCGGCTGTCCTACCTTGCCATAGAGCGTGCCGTCGCCCGGGTCGCCGCCGGTGAGGCAGACGCTATCGTTACCGCACCCATCAACAAGGCGGCGCTCGCGGCCGCCGGCTATCAGTGGCCGGGGCACACCGAGATGCTTTGCGACCTCACAGGCGTTCCGGGGACGGCCCTCTGCCTGGCCGCTGAGCGGACCTCGCTAGGCGCGCCGCTCAGGGTCGTTCTCGTAACCGGCCACCTGGCTCTGCGCCAGGCTCCTGAAGCCTATACCGTTGAGCGTTTGGTGACCGTCGGCCGCCTGACCCAGGACGGCCTGCAAACCTGGTGGGGCCTCGAGCGGCCGCGCCTGGCTGTCTGCGCCTTCAACCCCCATGCCGGCGACGGCGGCCTGTTCGGAGACGAAGAGACACGCGTCTGCCGGCCCGCCATCGAGCGGCTCCGCGCCTCCGGGGTCCACGTCGATGGACCGCACCCGGCAGACACGGTGTTCACCCGGGCTATGCGGGGCGAGTTCGACGCCGTCCTCGCCCCCTACCACGACGTCGGGATGACGGCAATCAAGACGGCGGCCTTCGGAAGGGCCGTGAACGTCACCCTGGGACTGCCCTTCCCCCGCACGTCGCCCGATCACGGGACGGCTTTCGACATCGCAGGCACCGGACGGGCCGACCCGGCATCGATGCGGATCGCCCTCGAGGCCGCGGCGCGGTTTGCCGCGCGCACTTTGACGCCGCGCTAGAGTTCCGATAGATTGGCCAACACATGAAGGCAACCACCCCTGCCTCCTGCTCCGCCCTTGGGGACCGAGTCCCGTGATCAAGCTCATCGATGTTTACAAGGAGTACCCACGCTCGGGGCTCGCACTAAAGAACGTCTCATTCCATCTGCGAAAGGGTGAGTTCGCGTTCCTCATCGGTCCGTCGGGTGCCGGCAAGACCACCATCCTCAGGCTCATCCACATGGCCGAGCGGCCGAGCGACGGCGAGGTCCGGGTCTCCGGCTTTTCGTCAGGACGGATGCGCCGTCGCGACATCCCACGCCTGAGACGCCGCGTCGGGATGGTCTTCCAGGATTTCCGCCTGCTGCGCGACCGCACGGCGGCGGAGAACTTGAGCTTCGCACTCGAGGTCACAGGCGCCAAACGCAGCGAAATCAAGGGGAAGGTCCAGCGGCTGCTGGCACAGGTCGGTCTGGCCGCCAGGGCCGGCGCCTACCCGGACGAGCTGTCCGGCGGCGAGCAGCAGCGTATCGCCATAGCCCGGGCCCTCATCCACGACCCGGTGGTCCTGCTCGCCGACGAACCGATGGGCAATCTGGACGAGCGCGCCTCGCGAGGCCTCTTCGACCTGGCCCGCGACATCAACTCTTCCGGGACGGCCGTCATGTTCGCGACGCACGACCTGGAGCTCGTGCGCCGGCACTCCCAGCACCGCGTTATCGAGCTTGCCGACGGCGCGGTCGTCTACGACTCCGGCAACTCGGATGGCGAGTCATAGCATCCGCGAGGCGGTAGCCGCCTTTCGCCGGGCTCCCGGTCTGGCGATCCTGTCCGCCACCAGCATCGGGCTCAGCCTGTTCGTGCTCGGCACCTTCGCGCTCGTGACCTACAACGTCGACGTCACGCTGCGCTCGATAGAGCGACGCGTCGAGGTCGTCGCCTACCTGCGAGACGATATCTCCGCCGCGCAGCTCGAACTCCTCCAGAACGACGTCATGTCGTTCCCCGAGGTCGAGAACCTCGTTCACGTCTCCAAGTTCGAGGCGATGCGCAACGCGATGCAGCAACTCGAAGAGTTTCGTGATGTCTTCACCGACCTGGAGATGAACCCGCTGCCCGCTTCGCTCGAGCTACAGATGAAGCCGGAGTTCCGCGACCCGACTTCCGTCGGGCGCGTTGCCGAGCTCATCGCGCTTTACCCCTTCGTAGAAGACGTCCGCTACGGGCGCGAGTGGGTCAACAAGATCTACCAGCTTCGCCGACTCGGCGGCGCCGTGGCCGCCATACTCGGCGTCGCCTTCGCCATCGTCGCCATCCTCATCATCGGCACAACGGTCAGAATGGCCGTCCTCGCGCGTCGCGAAGAGATCATCATCATGCGGCTGGTCGGCGCCACCGACGGCTTCATCCGCCGGCCTTTCCTGTTGGAGGGGTTCGTCACCGGCCTTGCGGGCGGCGCGCTGGCCCTCGCACTCACCTACGCCGCCTTTCTAGCGGTGGACGGCTCTCTGATCGATCTCGAGTGGCTGCCGGCGCTCTGGGCCGGCGGTGGCGCCGTGGCGGGCGGCCTGTTGGGCCTTTGGGCCAGCGGCGCTGCCCTCCGCCGACACCTGGCGGCCTATGCGTAAGCCGTCACGCATCGCCGGGCGGGCCGCGATCCTGACCCTTTTTGCGGCGCTTGCCGCCGCCGCACCGGCAGTGGCTCAGGACGTGGTGGAGCCGCTGGAGGAGCAGATACGCATGAGCCGGCAGCGCCTGGTCGAGATACGAGAGGAGCAGCGCCGCCTGAAAACGGAGATGAACGCGCTGAGTACCCAGGTCCACGACGTGAGCGCCGAGATACAGAACCTCAACGACCAAACCCGGAATCAACAAGTTCTGCTTCGCGAGCTGGACAACCAACTGGCCATCGGCGACCAGCTCGTTCTGGAGAGCGTCTCGGACCTGCTTCGGACGAAGGACCAGCTGGTCGAGAAGGAGGTGCTGTTCGCTCGCCGGGCGCGGGACCTGTACAAGCGTGGCCCGCTGGCAAACGTACAGGTGCTTCTTTCGGCCCAGAGCTTTTCGGATCTGATCAACCGGTACCAGTATCTCTACCTGGTGGCGCTTCACGATCGAATGCTCGTCGGCCAGATCACAGAGCTGCAAACCCTTTTGGTGGAGCAGTACGACCGGCTGCGACAGGAAGCGAACGGCCTGCGCGACATACGGAACGAGAAGGTTCGCGAAATTCAGGACCTGTACTACCTGGAGCAGGAGCGAGGCCGCCGGTTGTCGGCGGTTCGCGGCATGCAGGCCAGCGCCGAGCGCCGGCTCGAAGAACTGGAGCGGGAGCGCGAGGCGGCGGAAGCGCTTGCGGCGTCGGCGCCGACTCGCGGAACCCTGACCGAGGCCGAGATAGGCAAGCTCGATTGGCCGGTCGAGGGTCGTGTCATCTACACGTTTGGCAGACAGCGCAACGACGACGGGACCGTCATCCTGAGGAACGGCATCGGTATCGCGGCGGCGGAAGGAACGCCAGTCAAGGCGGTCGCCGGTGGCACGGTGGTCTTCGCTCAGCCTTACCTGAGCTACGGGCCGTCGGTGATCCTGAGCCACGGCGGCGGCAATTACTCGGTCTATCTCTATCTTTCAGCGATCGTCGTGGAGCAGGGAGAGGCGGTGATCCTCGGGCAGACGGTTGGGAACGTGGGAGGCGCCGACACGCCGGAAGGCACTCACCTCGAGTTCCAGATTCGCAGCAACCGCAATGCGGTCGACCCCATGCCCTGGCTTCGGAGGTGAGGTGGAGCCCGGTTATCTAGTCGTATTCGATCACGAGGACATCCGGCAGCGCCTGGCACGCGCTGCCGAGCTGGGTCGCCTGCCTCAATCGCTCCTCCTCTACGGGCCACGCGGCGTCGGAAAGCAACGGCTGGCGATCTGGACGGCCGCCGTCCTCAACTGCCGAGGCGAGCCGCCGCGGCCCTGCGGCGCCTGCCACTCCTGCCGCCTGGCGGCCAAGATCCAGCATCCCGACATCCACTGGTTCTTCCCGCTTCCGCGCCCCAAACAGGCTTCCGGCCCCGATCAACTCCAGAAGAAGCTGGAAGACCTGAGAATATCCGCTCTGGAGGAGCGGCGCGAAAACCTTCTCTATTCCGACGACGAGGACGGCGCCACCGGCATCTACGTAGCCGCAGTCCACATCATGCGGAGGCTCGCCCAGAAGGCGCCTGCCATGGGACCGGCGAAAGTGCTGGTGATCGGACGAGCCGAGGCGCTCGTCCCACAGGCGGCCAACCCGGAGGCGGCCAACGCTCTTCTCAAGCTGCTCGAGGAGCCGCCCGCCGACACGACCCTCATCCTGACCAGCGACGTCCCCGGCGCCCTGCTTCCGACCATACGCTCCCGGGTCCAGGCGGTACGGGTTCCGCCCCTGCCCAATGCCCGGGTCGGCGACTTCCTGCGCTCCGAGGCCGGCCTGGCCGCCGGTGCGGCCGATAACCTCGCCGCCAAGAGCGGCGGCTCCATCGGCCGTGCTCTCGAGCTACAGGATGACGACACCAAGGACCTGCAGGCGGCCGCCGTCGACCTGATTCGGGCCCTTCTGGATGGCCGCTACCCCGCCCGTTTCGCCGCCGCGCACCGCTACCGTTCCACCGGCGCACGCGGCAATTTCGGCCGCGTCCTCGGCGAAGCCCGCAACCTGCTGCGAGATCTCCTCGCGCATTCGGCCGGCGCCGGCTCTGCCGCCAGCGACCCCGACGCCGTCGCCGCCCTGGTTGGCGACCCGCCTCCCGAGCCCGCTCTGCTCGTCCGCGCCCTCGAGGCCATCGACGACGCCAGGGAGCTCGCCGAGCGCAACATCAACCCCCAGCTCATCGTCCTGAACCTTTTGCGCCGCGGAAGCGTTTCTCACCGTAGATCGACCGTCCGCTCCGGCGGCGGGGGAGGCGGCTCCTGAGAAATGACGGACGATAAGCGCAAGCTGACACACGTAGACGAGCACGGCGCGGCGCGAATGGTCGACGTCGGCGACAAAAAGCCGACCCGACGCTCCGCCTCGGCCGAGGGCTGGATCCAAATGCTGCCCGCAACGCTCGACGCGATCCGTCTCAACGCGGTCGACAAGGGCGACGTGCTCGCCGTCGCCAGGATCGCCGGCACCATGGCCGGAAAACGGGCGGCTGAGTGGATCCCACTTTGCCACCCTCTTGCAATTGACGGAATTGATGTATCTTTGACCCTGGACGAGGGCCTTCCTGGCGTGAGGGTCCGGGCCCGGGCTGGCGTGACCGCCAAGACCGGCGCCGAGATGGAAGCGCTGGTAGCCGTCAGCGCCGCTTTGCTCACCGTCTACGACATGTGCAAAGCTATCGACCGCGGCATGGTCATCAGCACCATTCAACTGGTCGAGAAGAGCGGCGGCCGAACTGGAACCTGGCAACGGCGAGAAACGTAGTATCCAAGGACTCGCCGATGCGAAGTCAGCAGCGCAGCACCGTGTGGGGACGTGAGGTGGATGGGCCAAAACTGTAGGATCTCCCACGATCTCTCAGTACCTGCCTTTGGCCCGGCTGAAGGCACCGCCCAGGCGAGTTGCACTGGGCTGGTTCGATCTCCCGAAACGGGAACCGCACTTCAGCCGAGTGAGTCCCACGAGGAAACGAGAGCTGTAGGTAGGCCGCAAGGTTCGCGGACCTTGGGGCAAGCCGGTGGAAGCGCCGGTCGCCCTGGGGTGATGGCGGGGAATAGTAAATAGGTCAGGATAGGAAAAGGATGCGACAATATACACCGACATGGCAGAATCAGGCGGTCTCCTTGAGATGGCCGCTGGTTAATCTGAAATTACATGAAGTACCGTTGCCGGTCTGGGCGCTGCTGGTGGTGGCGATCGCGCTGGTTGCGGCGCTGGGGCTCAGCGGAGTGCCTGCGCTGAGCAACCCGGCGGCGGAGCACCTGGCGTCGGAGTTGTCGATACTGGCGGCCGGGACTCGCGATCTGCAGAGCGAGATCGAGCTGAAGTCACTGGAGGTCGAGCGGCTGCAGTTGGTCCACGGGTACTCCAGCGACTTCCGGATACCGGCGAACCGTGCGACTCAGATCTATGATATCGCGCTGGCCGAGGGGTTGAACCCGGAGCTGGCTTTCAACCTGGTGCGAGTGGAGAGCGGCTTCCGGCGCACGGCGGTGAGTTCCGCCGGAGCGATTGGATTCACGCAGGTGCTTCCCAGCACGGCCAAGTGGCTGGACCCTCAGGTGTCGACGGCGGACCTGTTCGACACGGAGATCAACCTGCACCTGGGGTTTCGGTATTTCCACTACCTGCTCGATGAGTACAACGGCGACACGCGCCTGGCGTTGCTCGCCTACAACCGTGGCCCGGGACGCGTCGGTTCGCTGCTGACCGCGGGGATCGACCCGGCCAATGGGTACGCCAAGAAAGTTCTGGGGGAATAAGGACTTCGAAATCTGATTTGGGAATTTCGTTGGGAATTCTGAAGTTGATTACGTGATTACGGAACAGGGGAGTTCGGAAATCTGACGTTACCGACCTCAGACAATCGAAGGGGGCGTTCTCAGCGTTGAGGACGCCCCCTTTAGATTTCCGAACTCTATTGTTCCGTAATCACGTAATCAACTTCGAATTCCCAATCAGTTCTGCATTCCCCACTCAAGAATCCTAACTTCAATCGGAGCCAACGTAGATCCGCACTTCGTCCCCCGGATAGATCCTGCTACTCGCAAGCCCATTCCAAAGCATCAAGTCACGCGCCGTAACTTCATACTTCTTAGCGATTGCCCAGAGGCTATCCCCGCCCTGAACCGTGTAGGTGATATAGGGACCGTCGGGGCGCTGCGGCTGAACGCGCGTCGGAGACGACGTGGTTCGGCGCACGGTGGGAGCGGAAGCGTAGCGGGGCAGTCTGCCCGCCCGCGGGATGATGAGGCGCTGCCCGATGCGCAGGCGTCGCGGGTTCACGCCCGAGTTCGCGGCGCGGACGGCGGAGACGCTGACACCGTAAGCACGGGCGATCTCGCCGAGGGTGTCACCGCGGCGAACGACGTGCTGGACCCAGGTCACGCGCTCCGAGGAAGGAACGCGGGCGTAGTTCACAGCGAAGGAGTGGCCGGTGCCGGGGGGAACGCGAACCGAGTAGCGCTGGCCGGGCGGAGTGACGCCGCGGAGGATTTGCGGGTTGAGCTCGACGAGCTCGGCGACGGAGACGCCCGCGGCATCGGCTATGACGTCGACACTGGTCGCGTCGGGGACCTGAACGATGTCGTAGGCCATGGGCTCGGCCACCGAGATATCGAAGAAGCCGTAGTGTTCCGGCTGCTTGGCGATGAGTGCAGCGGCGATCAGCTTGGGGACGTAGTTGCGCGTCTCGCTCCGCAGGTAGCGGCGCTGTGAGAGCGTCCAGAAATCGTCGGAGCCCGAGCGGCTGATCGACCGGCGAACGCGTGTGGGGCCTCCGTTGTAGGCCGCCGCCGCCAGGTACCACTGGCCGAACTCATCGTACAGGTCTGAGAGGTGAGCGGCGGCCGCCTTCGTGGCTAGAATCGGGTCGCGTCTTTGATCGACCCAATATGAGATCTGCAGGTCGTAGAGCCGCCCCGTGCTCGATATGAACTGCCACAGCCCCACCGCCCGGGCCCGGCTATAGGCCCTCGGGCTGAATCCGCTCTCGATCAGCGAAAGATAAACCAGGTCCTCCGGCAGGCCGGCGTCTCGGAAGATCGCCCGCATCATGGGTTCGTAGCGCCCGGCCCGGGACAAGTAGATCGCGAAGTTCTCTCGGCCGTCCCCCTGGAAGTAGTCGAGCCAGCGCTCGACCGCGTCGTTCATGGTGATCGGGATATCCCAGCTGGGCGTGGCGGGCTCGAGTTCGGCCAGGTCGTCGCCGGCAAACATCTCGCGCACCTCGGCTTCTACCTCAGGGCTGTTCACGCGCGTGCTGTCGACGATCCGGCCGAGGAGCACCCCAACGGTATCGGTGACGCTCTCGGCCGCGGCCCGCTGATCCGGAGCGTCATCAGACACGGCAGGTTCCGGGGCCGTGCCGGACTGCTTCGTCCCGCAACCGGCGGCCACCAGAGCCACGATAGTCATCGAGCAGGCCAGCCAGCCCGTTCGTCTCATCCGCCAACCTCCAGCAATTGGTCGAGCGCACCGAGGAACAGAGTCACGTTTTCCTCGCTGCACGTCTCACCCATCAGGCCGACTCGCCAGATTTTCCCGGCCAGCGGTCCGAGTCCGCCCCCGATCTCGATACCGAACTCATCGAGCAGAGCCTTACGGAACCCCTTGTCATCGGCGCCATCGGGGATGCGCACCGAGGTGAGCTGTGGAAGCCGGTAAGGCTCGTCCACCAGAAGAGCCAATCC
>JBDHAL010000079.1:0-17128 GCA_039588075.1 Gemmatimonadota bacterium
ATTGGCGATCGGCGAACTGAGTGTGAAGACGGGAGGGAACCATGCGACGTAGTGTTACCGTAGCTGTAGCCATATTCGCGACGATGCTGGTCACGCCGCAAACGGGCGAGCCGCAACAAGCGCACCCGTTCAACATCCATGACCTGATCGGCATGGACCGGGTGGGTGGCCACCAGGCTTCGCCCGACGGCGAGTGGGTCGTCTTCCAGGTCAGCGAGCTCGATCGGGAGGCGAACCGCCGCAGGACCGATCTCTGGTTGGTGGGAACGGATGGGACGGGATTGAGACGCCTCACCACCGATCCGGCGAGCGATTTCAACCCTCGCTGGGGGCCGGACGGGAGGGTGATCTATTTCCTGTCGACCCGTTCCGGCACCTCGCAGGCCTGGCGGCTGAGCGTCGACGGTGGGTCGCCGGAGCAGGTGACGGACCTGCCGCTGAACGCGGGCAACCTGGAGCTTTCGCCGGACGGTTCGCGCATCGCCTTCTCGCTGGATGTGTTTCCGAACTGCCAGACGATCCAGTGCACGGTTACGCGCCTCGAGGAACGAGGTGAGCAAGAGACATCGGGCGTGCTCTACGACCAGGTCTTCGTCCGCCACTGGGACACCTGGATGGACGGTCGCCGGTCGCACGTGTTTGTGATGCCGGTTTCGGGCGGCGCGCCGACCGACGTGATGAGGGGCATGGACGCGGACTCGCCGTCGAAGCCGTTCGGTGGGTCGGAAGAGTTCACCTTCACTCCCGATGGCAGGTCGATCGTTTTCACGGCCCGGGTGGCTGGGCGCGGGGAGGCGTGGTCGACGGATTTCGATCTGTACGTCGCGCCGATCAACGGATCGAGCGCGCCGGCGCTGATCACGATGGACAATCGCGCCTGGGATACGGGCCCGGTCTTCTCGCCGGACGGGAGGACGCTGGCCTACCTGGCGATGGAGCGGCCGGGTTACGAGTCGGATCGCTTTCGGATCGTGGTGAAGCGGTGGCCGGACGGCGACGAGCGAGTGCTGACGGAGGATTGGGACCGCTCGCCGGGCGGCATCACCTGGTCGCCGGACGGTCGGTCGATCCTCGCGACGGCCGGCAACCTGGGCAACGTGTCGCTGTTCGAGATCGATGCCGGCGATGGCCGTGCCCGCACTTTGATCGAAGGCCAGGGACACGTTCGCTCACCCGCCTTCGCCGGCGACCGGATCGTGTTCGGACTTGATCACCTGCGCGCGCCGGTGGAGCTGTACACGGCGCGGCGCGACGGGTCGGACGTGCGGGCGATCACTCGGATCAACTACGAACGGCTCGTTAACGTCGAGTTGGGGCAGCCAGAGCAGTTCACGTTCAGGGGCTGGAACGACGAGACGGTCTACGCCTGGATGGTGAAGCCGGTGGGCTTCGAACCCTCGAAGAAGTACCCCATCGCCTTCGTGATTCACGGCGGACCGCAGGGATCGTCGGACAACGATTTCCATTATCGCTGGAACCCGCAGATCTATGCGGGCGCCGGCTACGCCGCTGTGATGGTGGACTTCCACGGGAGTACCGGCTACGGGCAGGCCTTCACAGACGCGATCGGGGGCGACTGGGGCGGCAAGCCGCTGGAAGATCTGCAGAAGGGGCTCGCCGCGGCGCTGGAGCGCTATCCGTGGATGGACGGCGATCGGATTTGCGCGCTGGGTGCTTCGTACGGCGGTTATATGATCAACTGGATCGCCGGGAATTGGTCAGACCGCTTCAACTGCCTGGTCAATCACGACGGCGTGTTCGACCAGCGGATGATGTACTATGCGACGGAAGAACTCTGGTTTCCGGAGTGGGAGCACGGAGGGCCGTACTGGATGAGTCCGGAAGGATACGAGCGGCACAATCCGGCGGCGCACGTCGAGAACTGGCAGACGCCGATGCTGGTGATTCATGGGGCGGAGGACTACCGGGTGCCGCTGGAACAGGGACTCGCGGCGTTCAATGCGTTGCAGAGGAGAGGGGTGGCGAGCGAGTTTCTGTACTATCCGGATGAGAATCACTGGGTGCTTCAGCCGGCGAATAGTGTGCAGTGGCATGAGACGGTTTTGGCCTGGTTGAGGCGATGGCTTGAAGGTCCAAGTCTGTAATTTGGAAGGAATGTCGAACACCGCACACCGAACACCGCCTTTCGAAGGTGGGATTCGACGTTGAATCGTTGATGATTGATAGCGAATCCGGAAGATCTTTTGGATTGGATCTTGGGGCTTGGTCAGTCAGCGTCGAATCTCACCTTCGGTGTGCGGTGTTCGGTGTGCGGTGTTCGACATTCCTTTTGACTTCTAATTTCGATTTTCTAATAGAGTAGATAGCGGCTGCGCAGCGGCATGAAGGTATCGAGCTGGCTGCGCCAAATTGCGGCGAGTTCGTCGAGTCGGGCGCCGGCTTCGATTCGCGCGCGCAGTTGTGTCGTGCCGGCTAGCCGGTCGAACTGGGGCGCGCGCCACTGCCAGCGATCGCCGGCGAGCTGACGCGCCTCGATTAGGGCAGCGGTGGCCGCGAGGGTCGGGTCGTATGTCGTACGATCGGTCGCGATGAATCGCACTCCGCTGAGAAGTTCTCCGCCATACTTGTTGTCGTCGGGCCGGTCGGGGGTGAAGGTGACTGGCTCGAAGCGCACTCCTGAAAGCTCGTAGCTGTTGAGACGCTGGGCGAGGACCGCGCCCTCCAGCCAGGGGGCGCCGATCTGCTGGAACGCTTCGTCGGTACCGCGGCCGACGGAAAGGTTGGTGCCTTCGAAGAGGCAGGTACCGGGGTAATGTGCCGCGCTCTCCAGTGACGGCATGTTGGGCGAGGGTCTGACCCACGGTAGGTCCGTATCGTCGAGCCACGTTGCACGTTTCCAGCCGGCGGCCGGGATGACGGTGAGGTCGGCGCCGACTTCGTGATGGTCGTTGATCAGTCGGGCCAGCTCGCCGGCGGTCATCCCGTGCCGCATCGGGACGGGGTAGAGACCGACGAAAGAGGCGTGCTCCGGTTCCAGCACGTTGCCACCCACCAGGTCGCCGCCGATGGGGTTGGGGCGATCGAGGACGATGAAGGGGATGTGTGCCTCGGCGGCTGCCTGCATGGCCAGAGCCATGGTGGATACGTAGGTGTAGTAGCGCGCGCCGATGTCCTGGATGTCGAACAGCAGGACATCGATATCGGATAGCGTCTCGGGAGTTGGCTTGCGCGTATCACCATACAGCGAGTGAATTGGCAGGCCGCTTCTCTGGTCGAAGCTGCTTTCGATTCGCTCGCCGCCTTCCACTTCGCCGCGGATTCCGTGCTCCGGCGAGAACAGCGATACGAGCTGCAGGTTGCGACCGAGCAGCAGATCGATCGCGTGTGTTCCGTCGCGCGCCACGGCGGTCTGATTTGTTATCAAGCCGACTCGGCGGCCGGTAACGAGGTGACTCGAGTCGGCCAGCAGGACATCGAGGCCCGGGCGAACGATGGGCTCTTGGGAAGGCGCAAACGCGGCCAGGCAGGCCAACACGATGCAGGCGCCGGTTATTTGCTGAGCGTTTGCGTGAAACGTAGCTTGCACTGCCGGCCTTCCGGGTGTGGGTTCTAACGTCTGGAGCGGGCTGACGTTCATGGTAGCGGCGGTGGGCTGAAATGTCGAACGGCGAACACGGTTTGGGGAATTCTCGAATGTTGACTCCGGGATTACGGAATAGGGGATTTTGGAAGTGGGATGTTACGGCGCGTTGGGCATGCCCGCGGCGCTTCTGACTTCCAAACTCCATAACTCCGTAATCCCGGAGTCAACATTCGAGAATTCCCCAGGCGCCGTTCGACATTGCAGTGAACCTGAAATCAGCAACCGGGAGGTAGCGAGTGGGGAGTGGTGGTCTCGACCTGGTTGTCATCATCGTCTACCTGGTAGGCGTCACGGCCTGGGGAGCATGGCTGGGGCGCGGGCAGCGCGGAGGGCGCGATTACTTCCTTGGTCGCCGCGAGCTGCCGTGGGGCGCGGTGATGCTCTCCGTCGTCGCCACGGAGACCAGCACGCTGACGTTTCTCAGCATCCCCGGCGTCGCTTACCTGGGAACGCTCGGGTTTCTTCAGCTCACGTTTGGGTACGTGATCGGCCGCGTCGTCGTCGCCGCGCTGCTCTTGCCGGCCTACTACCGGGGCGAGTTGGCTACCGCCTACCAGCTGCTCGAGACGCGGTTCGGGCTTGGGGCACGGCGCTTCACCTCGGGGATCTTCATGGTGACCCGGCTGCTCGCCGATTCGGTGCGGCTGTTCGCCACGGCCATCCCGCTGGCGCTCGTTACGGGTTGGCCGTACCCGGCCTCGATTGCCGTGGTCGGATTCCTGACTGTGGCATATACCTACGTGGGCGGTATCAAGGCGGTGATCTGGGTGGACGCTCTGCAGATGGGGCTATACCTGGTCGGCGCCATCGTCGCCGTCCTGGCGCTGCAGATGGTGGTCCCCGGCGGTTGGGAGCACATCCTTTCGACGGCCGGCGACGCCGGGAAGCTCATCGTACTCGACACGTCATTCGATCTCGGAAAGCCGTACACGCTGTGGGCGGGGATCCTGGGCGGAGGGTTTCTGACGATGGCGTCGCACGGGACGGATCAGTTGATCGTGCAGCGGCTTCTCACCTGCAAGGACCTTCGTGCCGGCCGGCGCGCGCTGGTCGTGAGTGGTTTCGCCGTGGTGCTCCAGTTTCTGTTGTTTCTGGCCATCGGAATCGGGTTGTGGGTTTTCTACGGCGAGCGTTCGTTTGCCAGGCCGGACGAGATCTTCGCTACGTTCATACTCGCTGGCCTCGGCAAGCGCCTACGACTTCTGGGCGCCGGCCCTTGGGGTCGAAGAGGACGATGAGCGGATACTGCGGGCCGGCAAGTCGTTCACGCTGGTGTGGGCGGCCGCACTCATCATAGCCGCGCTCGTCTTTATCCCCCTGAGTCGCGGCACCGCCGCGGTGGAGGTAGCGCTAGGCGTCGCGTCGCTCGTTTACGGCGGATTGCTCGGCGCCTTCGCTCTGGCGCTGTTCGTTCCATCGGCTCGATCGCGAGATGTGGTGATCGGAATCGCGACGGGCATCGGAGCGGTGACGGGTCTGTGGCTCTTCGCGCGCGCGTACGTAGCCTGGCCATGGTACGTACTGATCGGCACGCTCATCACGTTCGGCGTCGGCTCCGCCGCGTCCCTCATCGGAAAGCGGATCGAATCGTGACCGGTGGGCCGGTGATGGGGATCGATGGCGGAGGTAGCGCAACCAGAGCCGTGGTGCTCGACGGCGATGGCAGGGAACTGGCCCGCGAAGCGGGCGGCCCGGCGTCTCCGATCGATATTGATGCGGTCGTCAGGCTGGCGGAGGGGGTCGCCGGTGCTGCAAACGTCAATCTTCCCGTTGCGGCGCTGTGCGCCGGACTCGCCGGCGCGGGTGACGAGTCCGCACGCGATGCGGCGCGCCGTGCGCTGCAGGCGCGAGACCTCGCGGATACGGTAGTGGTCCTCACCGACGCCGAGATCGCTTTCTTCGATGCGTTCGCGGACGGCCCAGGGATACTTGTGATCGCCGGAACGGGGTCCATCTCGTGGGGACGTGGCGAGGATGGCCGCGAAGCTCGCGCCGGCGGATTGGGTCCGTTGCTCGGAGACGAGGGAAGCGGCTACGAAATCGGTAGACGCGCTCTGGAGGCCGCGGCGCGTTCTATCGTCGAGCGCGCCGATGAGGAGAGACTGGTTCAGCGGCTGATGGCTGAGCTCGGCATCGAAGAATCGGCGGACCTCATCACATGGGCGGCGAAGGCCGACCGGAGCGCCGTTGCCGGGCTGGCCCCGGCCGTTTGCGAGGCCGCTGGAGCCGGCGATCCGGCTGCTGCGGAGATCGTCGACGCCGCCGTCTCATCGCTCGGATCCCTGGTCGAGGCCATCGAGATCCGCCTGGGACCCTGGAGCACGGCGCCGCCACTCGCCCTGGCCGGCGGCCTCATCGCGCCGGGCGGCCCGCTGCGCGATCGCGTGATCGAAGCGGCGAGCCGGTACGGGTGCGCGGTCGTCGATGCGGAGGTGGATGCCGCGCGCGGGGCGGCGCGATTGGCCCTGCGTAAGGCTAGACGTCGGACGTCATGATGAACAGCGGCTGGCGCAACAGCGTCTTGTACCTGGGTCGCAGGCGGTCTGGATCGTAGTACTTCTGAACGTCGACGGTTTTCTTGCGGCCGGTGACGACGTCGATGGGCACGCTGTCGTACACGCCGTTTCGTAGGCTGACGAGTCGCCCCGAGCTGCCCGACAGGATCAAGTCGAGGGCCAGGTTGCCATAGGCCATCGGCACGATGGAGTCCAGGGCATCGGGATCACCGCAGCGGACCAGGTAACCCAGCCGCTGGCTCACGACATTGATACGGCGACCCTCGTTGTACTTGGGCGATAGTTCTTTCAGGAGCCCCGACACCTTGTCGCTGATCCCGCCCAGCTTTCGATGTCCGTATTGATCCGTTTCTTCTCCCTTGAACGACATCCCCTCGTCGCGGATCATCTGCGCGCCCTCCGAGACCAGGACCACCGAGTAGCGACTCGGATTCCGCTTCCAGTCATACACCAGCAATTCCGTCAGGCTCTCCATGTCGAAGCGATGCTCGGGGATCACGCAGCGGTCGGCGGCGCCGGCCATCGTGGGCAGCAGGGCCGTGTAGCCGGCGTAGCGGCCAAAGACCTCGATCACCAGGAAACGCTCGTGCGAGCCGGCCGTCGTCCTCAGCCCGTGGGTGAGCTGGATCGTGCGCGCCACGCAGGTGCTGAACCCGATGCAGTAGTCGGTGCCCGGTACATCGTTGTCCATCGTCTTGGGGATGGCCACGACTTTGACGCCCTCCCGGTGCAGGCGCTCCGCGTAGGTCAGCGTGTCGTCTCCGCCGATCGGAATCAGCGTGTCGATCCCCAGGTAATCGAGGTTCTTCAAGACCGCCGGCGTGACGTCATTGATGTCTTTGGTGTAGGACTCGGAGAGGTGCGGCGGAACCACCGCTTGGGGAAGGTGACTCGGCCGCGTGCGCGACGTGTGCAGGAACGTTCCGCCCGTCCGCCCGGCCCGGTTCACCACCTCTTCCGTCAGCTCGGTGATGCAACAGATGTTGTCGGCACCGTCCTCCGGCACCAGGTCGATTAGCCCCGCCCAGCCGCGCCGGATTCCCAGCACCCGGTACCCCTCGCGCAGCGCGCGGATCGTTATCGCCCGGATGGCCGGGTTGAGGCCTGGTACGTCTCCTCCGCCCGTGAGGATCCCAATTGTACCTTTCATGCCTGCCATATTCGGGTGCCTCGTTTTTGAGCCGGGGAGGGCTCCTTCTGAAACGT
The DNA here is from genome assembly GCA_039588075.1 of Gemmatimonadota bacterium. Taxonomy (GTDB): domain Bacteria; phylum Gemmatimonadota; class Gemmatimonadetes; order Palauibacterales; family KS3-K002; genus JBDHAL01. The sequence continues at coordinate 7,327 of JBDHAL010000079.1, forward strand.
CAGTATAACCAGACTGCCGCCGCTCCCCAAACTCTTTACCCCAACGGCGACCCGCCGTACGTTAGAAACCAACCGACGTGCGAGCGGCTGGCCCCGGCCGCAGTTTTCGTACTGACCGGCACCGCCGGACGAGCGTTCACCGGAGGAGCACCATGGCTGAGGAACTCGTCGGTACCGTCACGCATTACTTCGGCAAACCGGAAGTCGGTGTCGTAAAAGTGAGCGCCGAGATCAACTCCGGCGACGTCCTCCACTTTCGCGGCAACACCACAGACTTCCAGCAACAGCTCACATCCATGCAGGTCGACCACGCCGCCGTCGAATCGGCCGCCCCTGGATCCGAGGTCGCTCTCAAAGTGGACGAGCGCGTTCGCCACGGCGACGAAGTGTTCCGAGTCACTCCCGACTGACGGCGAACCGGCGGTACTCTACGCGGGCCTTTCTACGCGCGTCTCACGACAAGTAATCATTGACTGGCGGGCGAGGGTGCTATAATATTAGCACCTTCGTGCTGGTTTTGTAGCAGGCCCTGACCATCGACCGGGTGTGTGACCCATGCAGACGTTTCTCCAGGATCTACGCTATACGCTGCGCCGGCTGCGGCGGAGCCCCGGTTTCGCGGCGGTGGCGGTTGCGACGCTGGGGCTGGGAATCGGAGCGAACACGGCGATTCTCAGCGTCTTCAATACGGTGCTGCTGCGGCCGTTGCCGTATCCGGAAGCGGGGCGGTTGACGGTCATCTGGGGTTACAAAGCCCAGATCGGACGGGAGGTGGCATCGTACCCGGACTTCCTGGACTGGCGAGAGGAGAGCCGATCGTTCGGCGGGATGGCGGGGATCTCGGGTGCGAGCTTCAACCTGACGGGAGGCGAAGAAGCGGAGCGAGTGATCGGGGCGCGGGTGACGGCGGATTTCTTCGAAGTGATGGGCGTGGGCCCCGGGCTGGGCCGGACCCCGACGGCGGCGGAGGACGAACCGGGCGCTGAGCGGGTGGTGGTGTTGAGCGACGGGCTATGGCGGCGGCGTTACGGAGGAGACGCTGCTGTCGTCGGTGAGACCATGGAGCTGCAGGGTGAGCGATACACGATCATCGGCGTGGCGCCGGCCGGGTTCGCGTTTCCGTCGTATGCGGAGCTCTGGACACCGCTGGCGCAGGATCCCAGCCAGGTCGGTCGGCGCGGAGATTTCCTGTTTGTGATTGGGCGGTTGGCGCCGGGGTCGACGCTGGAGAGCGCCGGTGCGGAGCTGAAGACGATCATGCGGCGGTTGGAGGAGACCTACCCGAACACCAATGCGGGTTGGAGCGTCGACCTGGTCCCGTTGCACGAGCACGTCGTGGGAGATGTTCGTCCGGCTCTGCTGGCATTTCTGGGCGCGGTCGGTTTCGTGTTGCTGATCGCGTGTGCGAACGTCGCGAACCTATTGCTGGCGCGCGCTTCGGCGCGCAGCAGCGAAATGGCGGTTCGGGCGGCGTTGGGCGCCGGTAGGAAACGCTTGCTGCGGCAGTTGCTGACGGAGAGCGGCGTGCTGGCGTTGCTCGGAGGTGTTGTTGGCGTCTTGCTGGCCATCGCAGGCCTGCGTGGGCTGATCGCGTTCGCGCCGGACAACGTGCCACGGCTCGACGGAGTCACGATCGACGGTAGCGTGCTCGGGCTCACGGCGTTGCTGTCGTTGGGCACCGGCCTGATCTTCGGGATGGTGCCGGCGCTCCGGGTTTCTCGGGCCGACCTGAACGAGTCGCTGAAGGAAGGTGGACGGCGAGCGGGCGGCAGCCTGAAGCGGAGCCGCCTACGCGGCGGCCTGGTCGTCGGCGAGGTGGCGCTGGCCCTGGTGCTGCTGCTCGGCGCGGGCCTGTTGATTCGCAGCTTTGCCGAGCTACAGCGGATCGATCTCGGGTTCGAGCCCGACGGCGTGCTCAGCTTCCGGGTTTCTCTGCCGTCGAGCAACTATCCGGAGCCGTCGCAGGTTCTCGACTTCTATGACCGGCTGATCGAGCGGGTTTCGACGGTGGCGGGGGTGAGCGGAGTGGGAGCGATCACCGGCGCTCCGCTGGGCGGTGGCAGCAACTACTACTCGTTCGCGGTGCAGGGAAGGCCGGCTCCCGGTCCCGGCGAGGTGCAGGACGCCCAGGTCCAGGCGGCGCGGACGGGCTACTTCCGAACCCTGCGAATCCCGCTGATCGAGGGCCGGCTGTTCTCCGAGCGGGATGGTCTGGAAAGCGAGAGCGTCGCCTTGATCAGCGCGACGCTGGCGCGTCGCTACTGGCCGGGCGAAAGTCCGGTGGGGGAACGCGTCACGTTTGCGGACCCTCAAGATGGACCCTGGTTGACGATCGTTGGTGTGGTGGGCGATACGCGGCACGACGAGTTGGACGCCGAGCCTTATCCGCAGATCTACGTCGCTCACTCGCAGAGCCCGAGTCGAGCCATGACGATTCTGGCGCGTGCGGAGGGCGAGCCAAGCGCGCTGGCCGCGACGTTGCGGTCGGAGGTTCGCTCGATCGATAGCGGCCTGCCGGTCTACGCCGTGGGCCCGTTGACGGATCGCCTGTCGGAGGCGGTGGCTCAACCGCGATTCAACTTCACGCTCATATTGATCTTTGCAGCGGCCGCCGTGCTTTTGGCGGCGGTGGGCTTGTACGGCGTGTTGGCTCAGTCGGTCGCGGAGCGCTCGCACGAGATCGGAATCCGCCTGGCGCTTGGCGCGAGCCCGCTCGACGTGGTGCGGCAGGTGGCGGGTCAGGGGGCAGCGCTCGTACTTGCCGGAGGTGTAATCGGGCTCGCCGCCGGTGTTTTCGTGTCGCGGCTCGTGGCCGGCCTGCTCTACGGCGTCAGCCCGCTGGATCCCCTCACGTATGCATTGGTGTGCGGGGTGCTGCTGGTCGTGGCGGGTGCGGCGACGTACCTGCCCGTACGCCGGGCGAGCAAGGTCGACCCGATCGTGGCGTTGCGATACGAGTAGGGAATCAGGCTCGAGGCTCCAGGTAGCGCTGGTAGAGCTCCAGGTGACGCTCGGCGATCGCTTCCCAGCTGAACTGCTGGCGGACGACGTCGCGCCCTTCGCGACCGAGTCGTTCTGTCGCCTCGTGATCGGTCAACAGCTGCACCATCGCGGCGGCGAACTCCTCGGTGTCGGACGGATCGACCAACAGGCCGTTTAGGCCCGAGGTGATGACGGTCCTGATGCCGCCCAGGCGGGAGGCGACGACGGGCGTGCCGGAGGCCATCGCTTCGATGGCGGTCATGCCGAAGGGCTCGAACAGCGAGGGGAGAGCGAACAGCTCCGCCTGGCGGTAGTAAGGAACGAGCATCTCGTCGGGCACGTAGCCGATGACATGAACCCGGTCGGCCATCCGCTTCTCGTCGATGATCTCGCGCATCATCGCGAACACCTTTCGCTCTCGCTGCTGCGGCTCGGGAGACCCTCCTCCGATCACCAGGTGCACGTCCGCTATCGCTCGCCTCACCTGGTCGAAGGCGTTGAGCAGAAAGTCGTGGCCCTTGTTGGTATCGATTCGGCTCAGACAGAAGACGTAGCGCTCCGGGAGGCCTGTCTCGGCCGCACCCGCGCCGGGCTCCAGCGGTTTGAAAGTGTGAACGTCCACGCCGGGCGGAATCGTCACGATGTTTTCTGCCGAGAACCCGTACAGATGTTCGATCTTCTCCCGCTGAATGTCGGTGGTCACCGTCTGAGCGGTCACCGACTCGAATATCCGGAGCTCGTCGGCGATGCGCCGCTCGAAGTTGAACTTGCGCTCCATTTCTTGCGGGTCGCCGCCCATCTGTTCGCGCTTCCAGGCGCCGATCGAGTGCGCGGTGAAGAATGTGGGCCGGTCGATGGCCGCGGCCACGTCGAGCATCACGTCTCCGGCGTCGACGTAATGGCCGTGAAAGAGGTCGTAGTCGAGGCTATGATCGCGGATGAAGGACCGTATGTTCTCTGCCAGCTCGGGCAATAGACCGTAGATCTCCTCCTTGGGCACGAATTCCCACGGACCGGCGGGTATGCGCACGACCCGGACGCCGGGATGCCCGGGCAGCGGGTCGATCTGGTTGCGGGATCGATCGAACCAGCGAGTGTAGATGTCGACTTCGATCCCGAGGCTCGCTAGAGCCTTGGACAGCTCGAGCACGTAGACCACCTGGCCGCCGGTGTCGGTGCGACCCAACTGCGGCGATGGGTCGAAGTATCCGTGGGTACTGAGTACGCAGATGCGATCGATCACGCGGTATTTGTCCGGGGTTCACGGCATCAGAGAGCCGTTCCGCCGGTGACTATGGCCCTGGCACCGGCAATGTGCAATGCGTAGCGCGATGCTCGTGACAGGAACCGTGCAGGTGGCAGTGGCGACCCGAGCTTCATATTCTCCTAGGCATGGCTACGCACCCCACCGGCGCCGGTCCGGTTCGAAGGCGCATCCGGCGATACGGACGTTGGGCCGCGGTTGTCGTGTTGGTCGCGGTCGCCGTCGCGGCCGTGTTGCTGCAGCGAGCAATATCCTTCGACGCACCGGAGGAATTCTGGCAGCAGAAGGGCGATCTGGCCGCCGTGGAGATCAGGCCGGTTGACGGGGACTCGCTCTACGAAGCCTTCCATGTCGAGTTGGCGAGCAGCGTGGGCTGGCGGGTGCGCGGACACCTGCGGGTCCCGCGCCGCGCCGGTCGCTGGCCGTCGATCATCGTCATAGGAGGAGTGAACACGGGCCGGATGGCGGCGGAGCTGATCAATCCGGAAAGGCCGTACGTCATCTTGGGACTCGACTACCCGTGGGAAGGGTCTACGGAGCTAACCTGGTGGGAGTTCCTGCCGCGCGTGCTGGCCGTCAGGCATGCCATGCTCCTCACTCCGCCGGCGATCTTTCTCGCCATCGACTACCTGCAGACGCGCCAGGACGTGGACGCCTCCGGGCCGGTTCTCGTTGGCGCCAGCTTCGGCGCCCAGCTGATCACCGTGGCGGGCGCGCTCGACGAGCGAGCCGGAACGGTGCTTTCCATCTATGGGGGAGGGGACTACGCCGCCATCCTGGAGGCGAACCTGAAGGACGTCAAACCAGCCTTGCTGAGGAGACTGGTGGCCAGGACCGGGGCTTGGTTGCTGGCGCCCGTCGAGCCGCTGGACTATGCGTCGCTCATCGCGCCCCGGCCGTTGATCATCATCAACGGGAGCCGGGATGACCGGGTCCCGCTCGCCTGCGTCGAGGCGCTCTACGATGCGGCGCAAGAGCCCAAGCAGCTGGTCTGGCTCGACGAAGGCCATATCAGTTCCCGGGACCCGGCGCTGCTCGGGCGCGTGCTGGACGCTGCGACCCGCGCCCTCGCCCGTCACGCGGAGAGCGAATGATGAACGCAGCGGTGCGCGTTTCAAAGCCCGCTTTCACCGGTGAGACGCGCAAGCTCGTTGCGGATCTGTTCCGCATCGGCGAGGAACTCGGGCTCCGGGTCAGAGCGTAGCGTCAGGTAGTGGCGATAGGCGCGGATCGCAGCCTCACGATCGCCCAGCCGCGCAGCCAGCCGGCCTTCTTCGCGCAGATAGGTTGACAGGTAGCGAGGCTGGAAGAACTCCCGACGCTTCACGGCCCGGTACGCCGCTTCCAGGTCGCCATACAACTCGAATAGTTGAGTCACGACGAGGTTTCCCGTTCTGTCGAGGCGCTCGCCGGTGTAGACACCGAACGGCATGACCCGCAACACCGAATCGAGTTGGACGACGAGTCTCTCGGCGTCGGCGTGCCCGGTAGCCGATGCGTGGAGCGCTTTCAAAACAGACGCGCAGGTGTGAGCGAAGCTCGCCGTGACGCTCGAGTCGGCTGGGTATGCGGAGCTGCGGAGCTGCTCTATCGAGTTCTCCGTGGAGGAATATTCGCCTTGCCAGAGCCGCCACTGCTCCACGGTACAGATATCGGCGTACTGCAGTGCCCGGTCACTAGCGTCCTCGACCAACGGCGCCGCCGCATAGGGCGAGAGATTAGTTGCTGCCTGCGCCGCGGCGTCTGGGTTGCCGTCTCCGTACAGTGCGTCGAAAACCTGCAGCCGCAGGTGCAGCCGCGGGTCGGTGGCCAGCGATGCCGACTCTTCGAGCGCCGCGAGTGCCCTGGCCGGACGTCCTCGGTTGAGCTCGTAGTCGTGCATGAGGGTGAGAGTTGCCAGACGCAGGGCCGGAGTTTCGGACGCATCGGTGAGGAGAGCGGCGGCTCGGCCGGCGTCCTCGAGGTCGTAGCCTCTCAGCATACTGGTCCTTACCACCGCGCGGAGCTCGACACCGCTCCATTGCGAGAACCGCTCGCGGACGGAATCGAGTCTTGCCGTGTCGTCAAAGACCAGCGCTACCTGCCAGCGCTCGTAGTCGCGGAAGTCGCTTGTCGAGTCAACGGCGAGGTAGAGCGCCAGCATGCGCTCGGTCTCGGCACGGTCACCGTCCAGGAGTGGTAAGTCGATCAGATGCGAGAGGGGACCGGAGAAGGCCGAATCGAGCATCACGGCTTGACCGAGTGCATCGCCGGCTAGGCGTTTCCAGGAGGTGAGACCGATCGCAGGTCCCCCATGCCAGTAAGCCTCACCCAGCCAGTACCAGCCCTCCGGACGGTCCGGTGCGGATTCCACCGCGCGCTCGAGGGAGGTGACCACGTCCTGTTGCGTCGACACTTCGGGATAGTTGGGTCCGGCGAGGGCGAGGAGGAGCGCCTGGTCACGCTCGCTGAGGCGATCGCGATGCCGCCACGCCGCGGCGATCCCGTCCGGGTCGAAGAGGTTTGCCGTCCAGTAGCGGGTGGAGATGAAGCCGAGCGCCGCCAGCGCGAAAGTCGAATCGAGCTCCAGAGCAGTACGGAAGTGCTGCTCGGCTTCGGAGTAGCGTCCGCGGCGGTAGGTGGCCTGGCCGTCGAGGTATTCGCGGAGCGCCGGTAGCGACGTGCTGGTCAGAGCGGCGAGGCGCTGTTGAGACTCGCCGGCTTCACGAGCGAGCAGCTGCGCCGTCAGGTTGTCCACCAACGCCGTCAGGCTGTCGGTCGACCCTTCCACGCTCACCTGTGCGCCTGCCGCGCCGTCCGGCACGCTGAGCAGCAACGCGTTGAGAACGATATTGTTGCCGGCTCCAACGATCCCGCCGAGCAGCACGTGGCCGGAGCCGAGCGACGCCGCGACATCGATGGCCGCTGCATCTGTGAGGTCGAGCTTGACGGAGCGAGTCGCTCGATTCCAGGCGCTCATCACCGCGCGAGGATCCACGGCCCGGGGTCCGCCTTCACCGGTGAGCTTCGCGGCCAGCAGGTCGAGCATGCCCTCGCTCAGATACTCGAGACTCGGATCTGCACCTGATACTCTGAATGGAAGCACGGCGACGACGTCGGGATCGAGCTCGACCGCGGCGCTACCGGCTCGCGATCCATCGCCGAAGAACAGCCAGCCGGTCGCGATGATCCCCCAGAGCGCCAGTGCCAGTACGCCACCGGCTATTGCGTTGCGCCAGGTCAACAGCTTCTTGGCCGTCGATGTGGGGTCAGCGGTTTCTGCCGGAGTAGGAGCCGTGCCGGCCTCGGGTGCCGGAGGCTCCTCGCTCGTCGAGCGTCCGGTGCCTTCCTGCACGATCGCCGTGGCCAGAACGATGGGCAGTCCGATGATGAACAGGACGACGGCGAAGGGTGGGAACCAGGCCGGCAGACCGAGACCTTCGGTCAGGCTCTGAACGACCTCGTAGGCGATCCAGGCGCTCACCATGTAGATGCCCAGTACCTGCCACAGCGATCGCTTGTGTATTTCTCCTATGAGCTTCTTGAAGTCAGACATTCCGGCTCGCAGCGAGGACCGTGTGAGTCAGGCGGTTACGGCCTAGTTCAATCGCGGAATATGCGGTCTCGAGCGCAGCGCAGCAACGTGACAGAGCCTGCCAAACGAGAACCCCTTTCTAAGTCCTTGCAAATGTTGCATATTGGCCTCTCAGCCTTCTTTGCCGGCTGTTCCCGTCCTCCCCCCTGCGGGCAAGCTCTTCCCGCCAGCGGGTGCGCCTTTGGGCGACCCGCTTGGTTTGCCTTTGGTTCCCGTATTCCGGCTCATCGGCCGAAATACGTCTGGGAAGCCTGGAAACGTCGAAAAGCGATGAACCAACCAGCGACCCGAGTCCTGTTGATCGAGGACGATCCGGGTGACAGCCGTCTGGTAACGGAGATGCTCAGCGTCGCGGGCGGAGCCTCGTTCGCCGTGGACACCATGCACCGGCTGGCGGCGGGGCTGGAGCGTCTGGCGTACGGAGGCGTGGACGTGGTGCTCCTCGACCTCGGCCTACCGGACAGCGATGGCCTGGAGACCTTCGACCGAGTGCACCAGGAAGCGCCGATGGTTCCGATCGTCGTGCTCGGCGAGGTGGACGACGAGGCGGCCGCGATGGAGGCGGCGCGGCGCGGCGCCCAAGACTACCTGGTGAAAGGGCATATGGATGCCCACGCCCTGGGCCGTACGGTGCGCTACGCGATCGAGCGAGCCCGCGCGGAGGCCGCCCTCGCCGAGAGTCGGCGGGCTCTCTCCACGCTGATGGGCAATCTGCCGGGAATGGCCTATCGCTGCCGGAACACTCCCATGTGGACCATGGAGTTCGTGAGCAGCAGCTGCTACGACCTGACGGGCTACCGTGACGACGATCTGATCAACGACAAGGTCGTGGCTTACGGCGACCTCGTGAACTCGACCGACCGGGATCTTGGTTGGGAAGAGGTGCAGGAGGCTCTGAGAGAGAACCGTCCGTTCACAATGTCTTACCGGCTAACCACGGCGACGGGCGAAGAGAAGTGGGTCTGGGAGCAGGGCGTGGGCATCCGTAACGCGGAAGGCGACGTAGTGGCGCTCGAGGGTTTGATCATCGATACGAGCGATCAGCTGCGCGCCGAACAGGCGAACAAGCTGTTGGCCACGGCAGTGGAGCAGGGTGCGGAGGCTATTCTGATCACCGACCTCGATGGCACCATCCAGTACGTGAATCCGTCTTTCGAGCGGATCACGGGCTATTCGGCCGACGAAGCGTTGGGCCGCAACCCGGGAATGCTGAGCAGCGGCAAGCACGACGGGAAGTTCTTCCGCCAGATGTGGGCGGCGCTCAAGAGGGGCGAAGTGTGGACGGGCCACTTCATCAACAAGAGAAAGGACGGCACGCTCTACCGTCAGAACGCGACCATCTCACCGGTCAGGGGCGCGTCGGGAGAGATCGTCAACTACGTGTGCGCGGCGCGCGACGTGACGCGTGAAGTGGAGCTCGAGGAGCAGCTTCGCCAATCGCAGAAGATGGAGGCGATCGGCCAGCTGGCCGGCGGCGTGGCCCATGACTTCAACAACCTGCTGACGGCCATCATGGGCAACAGCGAGATGCTGATGTCGCACATGGATCCCGAGGATCCGCGGCTTGCGGATCTCGATGAGATACGCCAGGCCGGCGCACGCGCCGCGGGGCTGACCCGCCAACTGCTGGCTTTCAGCCGCCGCCAGCTGATGGAGCCCGTCATGCTCGACCTCAACTCGGTGGTCGAGAACGTTTCCAAGATGATCCAGCGTTTGATCGGCGAGCAGATCGAACTGGTGACCACACTGGATGCCGACCTCGGTCGCGTCAACGCCGATCCCGGCCAGATCGAGCAGGTCGTCCTGAACCTCGCCGTGAACGCGCGAGACGCGATGCCGGAGGGCGGCAAGTTGTTGGTCGAGACGGTCAACGCCGAGCTCGATCCCGAGTACGTCGGCGTTCATTCTCCGGTGCAGCCCGGACAGTACGTGATGCTGGCGATCAGCGACACCGGGGCCGGCATGGACGAGGAAACGCGGGC
>JBDHAL010000080.1:0-12496 GCA_039588075.1 Gemmatimonadota bacterium
TCGGCGGGTTGCACGACGCGCCGGGTCGCCGTCGCGTCTTGCCCTACCTTTTCTTGAGCGATCAGGACCGTTCTGAACTGCAGCGCTTGCGGCGCGCGGAGATCAGCGTGATCGCGCGCGACGTGCCGAGCGCCCGCAAGATCGAACTCGAGGAGCTTCTCGAACAAAGGTCAGGTTAGCCCTGGAAGCCACCAACTATCTAGCGCTGGCACTGCTGGGTGGCGTGCTCGGCCTCGATACGGTGTCCTGCGTTCAGGCGATGATCTCGCGTCCGATCGTCGCCGGGGCGCTGGCGGGCCTGGCGCTGGGCGATCCTGTGGCCGGTGTCTGGGCCGGTGCCGTACTGGAGATCGTCAGCCTCCACCAGCTACCGATCGGCGCCAACCGCCACTGGGATACGGGACCGGCATCGGTGGCGGCGGTCGTGGCGATGACGTCATGGCCGGGGTCGGCAAATTGGTTGGTGTCGGCCGGTTTCGGGGTGCTGGTCGGTTGGGCGGGAAGCTGGACGGTGTACGCGATGAGGCACTTGAACGCACGGCTGGTGGTCAAGGACGGGCAGCCGGCCATGATGCCGTCCGAACTCCTGGCGCGGCACGTCAGTGCGATGGCGATCGATTTCCTGAGGGCCGCAGCCCTGACCCTGGTGGCGGTTTGGGTCGTCGTTCGTACCGCGGCGATATCCGGCGACGCGCCGGCCGACGCCGCGGCCGCCATCTCCCTGGTTCTGCTCGCCTGCGTCTGCCTCGCTATCGGCGCCGACGTCACCATGATGGCACGAGGGCGCCGGGTATGGACCGCGTTCGGCGCCGGCGCCGCCCTGAGCACGATCCTTTGGCTATGGCTAGGCTAGGCCGCCGGTTGAGCCTGAGGCTCCTGGTCAGGAGCTTCGTGGTGCAGGGCTCGTGGAACTACCGGAGCATGCAGGGCGCCGGGCTCGGCTTCGCGCTGGTCCCCGTGCTACGGAAGCTCTACGGCAAGGACACGACGGCCATGGCCGAGGCGATCGGCAGGCACACGGGCTTCTTCAACGCCCACCCGTACCTGTCTACGGTCGCCATTGCCGCTCTGGCCCGGATGGAGTCGGAGGGAACCGACGCGGGTCAGATCGAGAGGTTCAAGGGAGCCCTGGTGAGCCCGCTCGGCAGCCTCGGCGACAGGCTGGTCTGGTCGCGTTGGCGGCCGCTCTGCCTGCTGGCGGCGATTCTCCTGTTTCTCGTCGGCGTGCCATGGTGGGCCGCATGTGTCGCGTTTCTGGTAGCTTACAACGCTGTTCACCTGGCGCTCAGGGTCTGGGGCCTCCGCCTCGGATGGCGCGAGGGGCGCTATGTGGGGCGCGCTCTCATGGGCTCGCCTTTGCGGCGCCTGCCTGATAGACTTACGATTCCTCTTGCGGCCGTCAGCGGGGCCCTTTTGCCGCTGATCGCTCTGGCTGTGGGCAGCACCTCCGGGGTCGGTCCGCTTCCCGTCATCGGAATTGCCTTTACCCTGGCGGTACTGGGCGCCATGCGTCCGGGTACGGGCGGTCGTGTAGCCGCCCTGGGCCTACTTGTAGCTTCTCTAACGGTAATCGGCCTCGGTGTGATCGTATGGTGAGCGTGGAAAACCAGGAGTACATGCGGGACGTTGTCATAGCGAACGCGTATGGTCTGCACGCCAGGCCGGCGGCGGAGTTCGTCAAGTTGGCCGGTAAGTTTGAATCGGAGATATTCGTGAGCAAGGATGGGCTGGAGGTGAACGGAAAGAGCATCATGGGCGTCATGATGCTGGCGGCCGAGAAAGGCTCGGAGATCAAGATCCGCGCCCGGGGAAGCGATGCGAAGGCGGCGATAGAGGCGCTGGTCGGCCTCGTCTCGCAAGGCTTCGGCGAGGAGTAACGTGAGCGAGACGGTTCAGGGGATCCCCGCCTCTGCGGGCATCGTGATCGGACCCGCCTTCGTGGCCCACTGGCCGCGCCTCGAGGTCCCGCACGCAACGGTCAGCCCGGACCAGGTCGAGATCGAGGTCACACGTTTCCAAGAGGCCCGAGACTCGGCGCGGCGCCGCACCGCCGAACTGCGACTGCACGTTGAGGACCGGCTGGGCACCGTGCAGGCCAAGATCTTCGATCCCCAGCTCATGATGCTCGAGGACCCCGATCTGATCGACGCGACCCTGACCTACATCAGCGAGAGCTATCTGACCGCGGAGCGTGCCTTCAGCCTGCGCGTGCTCGAGTTTCGATCCCAGTGGCTGGATGCGACCCACGCCCGGGTGATGGATCGAGTCGCCGATCTGAACGACGTTCAGCTGCGTGTGCTGGCCTCGTTGATCGACGTTCCGGGTCCGGATGTCCTGCACAACACGTCCAACGAGCCGTTCATCCTGGTTGCCCACGATTTCACACCGAGTCGGATGGTCGACCTGGATCGGGATCGCATCCTGGGAGTGGCGACTGACGCTGGAACCCGCACCTCCCACGCTTCGATCCTGGCGCGATCGCTTGGGATACCGTGCGTGGTCGGGTTGGGCGATCTGTCGAACCGCATCGACAACGGCGCCGAGGTCATCCTCGACGGGTCACGTGGCAAGGTCGTCATCAAGCCCACCGACTCGGAGAAGCACTGGTTCCACGACCGGGATATAGAGGTCAAAGACGCCGCCAAGGAGCTCAAGAAGCTGGCGGCCTTTGACGCGGTCACCCAGGACGGTAGCAGGATCGGCTTGTACGCCAACCTCGAGCTACCGGCGGACGCAGAGATGGCGGTGGAAGTGAACGCCGACGGCGTCGGTCTGTTTCGCACCGAGTTCCTCGTCGTCGGCAAGACCGATGTTCCGGCGGAAGATGAGCAGTACGAGGCATTCAAGAGTGTCGTCGATACCATGGCGCCTCGCCCCGTCACGATCCGCACCTTCGATTTGGGCGGCGACAAGTTTCCCATGTTCCTGCCGCCCATCGCAGAGGAGAACCCCTTCCTCGGATGGCGCGGGATCCGCATCTACGACATGATGCCCGAGCTCTTCCATAACCAGGTGCGGGCGATCATGCGGGTGGCCGCCGTCGGCACCGTGCGGATGCTGGTTCCCATGGTGAACACCGTGGAGGAGGTGCGGGCGATCCGCGCCGTGATGGACGCGGCCCGCGAGGAACTGGAGAGGGAAGGGATCGACCACGCTGTGCCGGCCCTCGGCGTCATGCTCGAGACCCCGGCCTCCGTCGCCATCGCCGAGATCCTCGGCCGCCACGCCGATTTCTTCAGCCTCGGTACCAACGATCTCATCCAGTACATGCTGGCCGTCGATCGCGGGAACGCTCAGCTTTCCGCCTTCTTCGATCTCTACCACCCGGCGTTGCTCAGGTACATCAGGGATTCCGTAGCGGCGGCGGAGCAGATGAATCGCCCGCTTTGCGTGTGTGGAGAGGCGGCTTCGGACACTCTGGGCGCTGTTCTACTCATCGGCCTCGGCGTCCGCAGCCTGAGCTGCGCCCCCAGCGCCATCCTCGAGCAGAAGAAACTGATCCGCTCGATCGATGTCGAGCGTATAGGAAAGGCAGCCGCCGCGGCCCTCGAGGCCGAGACCGGCCGCGACATCCGGGAGATCATGCTCGCGGCCCTGGGCGAGACCGTCGACCTCTCGACGCTGGTCTCCGACGGCAGCTTGTCACGCCCCGATTGAAAAAGTAGCTTCCTTCGCTTTATTACTGCGAGCGGCTGGGGAACGACCCCGGCCTCTCAATCCACAGCCCAGTAAGCCAGGAGCGGCGAGTTGTCGAGAAGACGCCTCTTTACATCGGAAAGCGTAACCGAAGGCCACCCCGACAAGGTGGCAGACCAGATCTCGGACGCGATCCTCGACGAGATCATCAAGGAGGACCCGGCCGCGCGTGTGGCTGCCGAGTGCCTGGTTACCACCGGCCTCGCATTCGTCGCCGGCGAGATCACGACCAAGACCTACGTCGACATCCCCGCGATTGTCCGCAAGACGATCCAGGAGATCGGCTATGACAACGCCGTGCTTGGTCTCGACCACAAGACCTGCGCCGTAGTCACGTCGATCGACCAGCAGTCCTCCGACATCGCCATGGGCGTCGATACCGGTGGCGCCGGCGATCAGGGGATGATGTTCGGGTACGCCACCAGGGAGAGCCCCGAGCTCATGCCCCTCCCGATCGTCCTCGCCCATAGGCTCACCCAGCGCCTGGCCGAGGTCCGCAAGGCCGGGAATGCCTCATGGCTGCGGCCGGATGGCAAATCCCAGGTCACCGTCGAGTACGAGGACGACACGCCGGTCAGGATCCAGGCCGTGGTCGTTTCCACTCAGCACGCTGACGAAGTCGATAACAGCGAGATACACGAGACCGTGAAGCACCAGATCATCGATCCGGTGCTGCCCTCAGACCTTTACGACCCGTCTTCCACCGAAATCCACATCAACCCGACGGGCCGTTTCGTAACCGGCGGACCCCAGGGTGACGCCGGCCTAACCGGCCGCAAGATCATCGTGGACACCTACGGTGGGATGGGCCGGCACGGTGGCGGCGCATTCAGTGGCAAGGATCCCAGCAAGGTGGACCGATCGGCCAGCTATGCGGCGCGCTGGATCGCCAAGAACCTCGTGGCCGCCGAGCTCGCAGACATTTGCGAGGTCCAGTTGGCCTACGCCATCGGTGTCGCTGACCCCGTTTCCGTTCTCGTCGACACCCGCGGAACCGGCAACACCTCCGATGCGAACCTCGAGGCGGCGGTGCGGGAAGTGTTCGACCTCACACCCAAAGGCATCATCGAGGCGTTGGGTCTCAGGCGCCCGCTTTTCCGGCGGACAGCCGCATACGGACACTTCGGTCGCGAACCTGATGCGGACGGCGGCTTCTCTTGGGAGCGCTGCGATCGTGTTGACGACCTGAAGGCTGCCGCCGAAGGCAGGTAACCGGTGACCGGTGACCGGTAACCGGTAACTTTGAACTGAAAGACTTGAAAGAGTTGATAATGGCTAAGGACTTAGTAGATCACGATATCTTGGACGTGAACCTCGCCGATGGGGGCAGGGGGCGCGTGGAGTGGGCCGAGCGCACGATGCCGGTTGTCCGCATGATCAAAGAGCGGTTCGCGAAAGAGCGGCCTCTGAAAGGCCAGCGTATCTCTGCCTGCCTGCATGTGACTACGGAGACGGCCAATCTCGTCATCGCGTTGAAGGCCGGCGGTGCAGACGTGGCGCTCTGTGCTTCGAACCCGCTCTCGACCCAGGACGACGTGGCCTCCCACCTGGTGCGCGACCACGGCATCAAGGTCTTTTCCATCAAGGGAGAGGATCACGAGACATACTACGAGCACATTCGCGCCGCGCTGGAGCACGGTCCCACCCTCACGATGGACGATGGAGCGGATCTGGTCGGCTCGTTGCACATGATAGCGCTCGAGCGTTTGGACGACCTGGCCGAGCCGGTGAGGCGTTGGGCCACCGGTCTTTCGCCCCAGGACAGAAAGAGGGTCATCGATACGGTGATCGGCTCCACCGAGGAAACGACGACCGGCGTGATTCGTCTGCGCGCCATGGCTCGTGACGGCGTTTTGAGATTCCCCGTCATCGCCGTCAACGACAGCCTGACCAAGCACCTCTTCGACAATCGGTACGGCACCGGCCAGTCGACTCTCGACGGTATTCTGCGTGCCACCAACTCGCTGCTCGCCGGAGCGCGATTTGTCGTGGCCGGGTACGGGTGGTGCGGTCGCGGTGTCGCTTCCCGGGCCCGCGGGGCCGGCGCCCGCGTCATCGTCACCGAGATCGAACCGCTCAAGGCGCTCGAGGCCGTGATGGACGGGTTCGATGTCATGCCTATGGCCGACGCGGCAAAGGTTGGAGATATCTTCGTCACGGTGACGGGGAACACGAGCGTCATTCGGGAGGAGCACTTCCGCGTGATGAAGGACGGCGCCATAGTAGCCAACTCGGGACACTTCAACGTCGAGCTGGACTTGGAGCGGCTCGCCTCCGTCGCCGATGGACCGCCGCGCACGGTCCGCGAGTTCGTCGAGGAATACCGCCTGGATGGACGCCGGGTCTTCGTCCTCGGCGAGGGCCGCCTGATCAACCTGTCGGCCGCGGAGGGCCACCCCGCCGCCGTCATGGACATGTCGTTCGCCAACCAGGCGCTCGCTGCCGAGCACATGGTCGAGAAGGGCAAGCAACTCGAGGTCGCCGTACTCACGACTCCCGATCACATCGACCGGGAAATCGCTCGGCTGAAACTCGAGACGATGAACACCGGAATCGACTCGCTGACTCCCGAGCAGGAGAAGTATCTATCCTCTTGGGACCTTGGAACCTAGCTGTTCATACGGGGTTTACAGGGGCAGGCCGCTTGGTATCTTGACTGAGCCGAATATTTCCCCGCCTCCCGGTAGCCAGCGAGGACTATGAATCAAGTGAAGGTCGCAAGTCTCGGGCTCGACAAGGCCTCGAACACGCCGGTCGTCATTCTGCAGGAGATGGAGGGCGAGCGCGTGCTACCGATCTGGATCGGTCCGGGCGAGGCGAGCGCGATTGCGATGGAACTGGCAGGGATGAAATTCTCGCGCCCGCTGACTCACGACCTGTTCACGGCTATGCTGACCGGACTGGGCAGCGAGTTGCAGCGCGTGTTGATCACGAAAGTCATCGACAACACGTATCACGCCGAGCTGATCATCAGGCGGAATGGCGACATGGTGTCCATCGATGCTCGACCCAGCGACAGCATCGCCATCGCTCTGCGTGCCAAGGCTCCCATCTTCGCGCACGATGACCTGTTGGAGCAGGCTTCGATCGAGATCCAGCCGTCCGAGATCGAGCCAGGCCAGACGCCCGACATCGCGGGCGCCGAGGAGCCCCAGGGTATGGATGCCGAGCAGCTCAAGGAATACCTGAAGAACCTGAACCCGGAAGATTTCGGTCGTTTCAATCCATGATGACCCGGGGTGGTTTCGAACCATGCCGCCGTCGCGCTGCGCTACGGCGGCTTTTCTTTTTCTCCGGCCTGCTCGGGGCGACGGCGTTCAGCGCTTCCGCCCAGACGGAGACAACGGCAGATGGCATCCAGATAGTACAGCGCCAGGTACGGGTCACGTGGGACGAGGCAGGCGATTATCGGATCTATGAAATCCTTCACGCGCGCGCCGTGGCCGACTCCGGCGTCGATCACGCTTCGAGCGGGCCGATTCCGCTTGTCCGGCTTCAAGCGTCGGTTTCCGAAGCGCGCGCGATCGGCGGCGACGTGCCTTTGTCCCGGGTCGTCTACGATCGGCCTTTCTTGTCAATTGTCGAGGGTGACGTACCAGACGGCATCTTTCAGATTGGGATCACCTACGTGTTGCCCCGGGAATCGGCCGCTGCCGAGTTCGTCGCCGTTGTTCCGGTGGGCGAGCTCGTACTGGAAGTTGCGGCCGGCAGTGTCGAGGCGCGCCCCGACAGATCCCTCACCCGAGTGGACGATGGTGGGAACGACTATCGCCCGATGATCCGGTACACGACCGGCGAGCTGGCTGCCGACAGCACAGTCCGGCTGGCGCTGGCGGCGACGCGCGCCGACTGGCGCTCGCGCCTGGCGGTTCTTCTCGCTACGGCAACCCTCGCCTTCGTGGTCGGCGTCCGCGTTTGGCGAGGCCGTTCTTCCGCCTAGGCGCTGTCGGCCGCCTCCCTTCAGGCCATAAGTTGTTCAGATGCCGCTCGTAACGACGCAAGCGACCATCCTGAAGACGTACGAATACAGCGAGACGAGCAAGATCCTTCGCCTCCTGACTCGCGACCACGGACTCTGCTCGGCGATCGCCAAGGGAGCGCGTAGGCCGAAGAGTCGTTTCGGCGGCCTGCTCGAGCCGTTCACCGATGGGGTCGCCACCTTTTACGCGAAGGAGGGGAGGGAGCTGCACACGCTGTCGTCGTTCGAGCTTCGCCGCGAGCGCCAGGCGCTGGGCCGCGACCTGCTCCGATACGCGGGGGCGGGCTTGCTCACAGAGATCGCGCTCCGCTTCGCCTCTTTCAATCCGGACAGCGAACTCTTCGAGCAGTTGAGAGACGGCCTGGACAGACTGGTGGGCGAGGCGGTCGACACGGAGACGGCGGTGCTCGAGGAGACGTGGAAGATGGTCGTGCTGCTCGGGTTCGCTCCGGCGGTGGAGCGCTGCTCCGCGTGCAACCGCGAGCCGGCGCCCGACCTGCCGGCGTATTTCCACCTGTCGGGTGGGGCGGTCGTCTGCGCGGGCTGCCAGCCGGAGACGAAAGATCTCAACCTCCGGCCCCTAACGTCTCGGGCTTGGGTCGAGCTCGTGGCGCTGGTCGGTGGCGGCGGTGCGAAGCTGAACACGGCCCGCTTTCAGCGCACTCTGGTCCGTGACTTCATCGCGCATCATCTGGCCGACCACAAGCCACTGAACTCATTCCGCTTCATGGACGAGCAGCTGGGATGAAGTCCGTCATACTGGGGACCGCCGGGCACGTCGACCACGGGAAGACCACGCTGATCGAAGCGCTGACCGGGATCAACACGGACCGCTGGGAGGAGGAACGAGACCGCGGGATCACCATCGACCTGGGTTTTGCTCCGTTCCCGTCGGACTCGGACGATCTCGAGATATCGGTCGTCGACGTGCCCGGGCACGAAGACTTCGTGAAGAACATGCTCGCCGGGGCGACCGGCGTCGACCTGCTGCTGCTCGTCGTGGCAGCCGACGAGGGCCCGATGCCGCAAACCCGCGAGCACCTCTGGATCGCGCGCCTGCTCGGCGTCGAGCACGGCGTTGTGGCGATCTCCAAGTGCGACCTGGTGGACGATGAGTGGCGCGACCTGGTCATAGAATCCGTGGGAGAAGAGATACGTCGCGTGTTCGGCGAGGTCGACTGGCCCGTGGTCGAAGTCTCCACCGTCAGCGGCGAGGGGCTCGACGATCTCCGCGACGCGATTCTCCAGGCGGCTCGCCTCGCCCGGGCTCGAGACGACGACGATCTGTTCAGGCTTCCGGCAGACCGCTCCTTCAGCGTTCGCGGCGTGGGTACCGTGGTTACGGGCACCGTGTGGAGCGGGCGGGTCACGTCGGGCGACGAGGTCCGTATCCTTCCGGCGGGCCGCCGCACGCGCGTTCGCGGGATCCAGGTGCACGGCCGGGCGGCGGAGAGTGCGCACGCCGGGCAGCGGGCGGCCATCGCACTGGTTGGAGTCGAGCGCTCGGAGATCGGGCGGGGCGACACTTTGACCATCGACCCGGTCTGGCGTACCACGCGATTCGTCGACGCGATGCTGCATGTCGTGCCTGACTCGCAGTGGACCCTCAAGCATTGGCAGCGGGTGCGTTTCCACCTGGGGACTGCCGAAACGCTGGCGCGCCTCGTCCTGCTCGACGGTGAGCGCCTGGCGCCGGGCGCCGGCTCGCTGGTCCAGTTCCGGCTGGAGGAGCCCGTCGTGGCTCGGGCCGGCGATCGCTTTGTCCTGCGCTTCTACTCCCCGGTGACGACCATTGGCGGCGGTGTGATCGTTGATCCCTGGGCGCCTCGACGCAGCCGCCTTCGACCCGCCGAGCCAACGCCGGAGATGGACAGGGCACAGCGGTTGCTCCTCGCCGTCAGTCGCGCCGGCGCCGCTTCCCCGAGCGAGCTTGCCATCCTCGCCGGTGGGGCTCCCGCCGACCTGGCTGATGAGCTCAGCTCGCTTGCCGAGACCGGCTCGGTTCGAGAGCTCGCCGGTCGCTGGTTCCCGACCGACGCCCTCGACCAGGCTCGGCTGTTCCTTCTCCAGATGCTCGAGCAGGGCCACGCCAGCGACGCCGGCGCCCGCGGCGTCAGCCTCGAATCCCTGCGAAGCGCCGCTCGCTGGCCCGCCGATCTCGTGAACGCGGCCCTCTCCGACCTGGAAGCGGACGGCACGATTCGCATCGCCGGGGCCCTCGCCGCCCTCGCGTCTCACATCCCCAAACTCAGCCCCCACCAGGAGTCCATCGCCGCCGCCGCCATCGACCGGATCCGACAGGCAGGCCTCGCGCCTCCCTCCGTCAAGGAATTGGCGTCAGCGCTCGGCTGCGGCGAGGACGACCTGCTCCCGGTCCTCAAGTTTCTTCTCGATCAGGGCCGCCTCGTCGCCGTCACAGCGGATCTTTACTACGACCCGGGGGCTATAACGGAGGTACAGAAACGGGTGGGTCGTGTACTGGGGTCGGGCGGGGCGGCAACGCCATCCGAGCTGCGGGAAGCCCTTGGGGTGACAAGAAAGTATCTTATCCCACTTCTTGAGCATCTGGATGCGGCGGGCTTCACTCAGCGCACGCCCGAGGGACGAACGTTAAGAGAAGAGAAAAAACGGTAAACATTCGTCCTTGCCCCATCCTGATAGCGTTCCTATTATGCTAGCAGGGATAAAGGGATGTGACGACTGGCCACCCGGAGGAATACCAAGAATAAACGCTACAGATCAAAGGAGGATAGAGGGCGAATGAGGCACAGTATAGCTGTGTTCCTCGTCCTTCTGCTCGTGCGAGTTCCGGGTGCATCGGAGGTTCTCGCGCAACAGACCGACACGACAGTGGCTGCTCAGGACACCGCCCGGGCCGAAGCCCACGGCGGCTCGCTGGAGCAGAATTACCCGAATCCGTTCAGGCGCGACACCCGGATTCCGCTCGTGCTGGGGGCCGATCTCTTCGAGGATGGGCGTCCGGTGGTAGTGAGTGTACGCATATACAATGTGCTGCGCCAAGTTGTCGCGGTCCCCACGGCTCTCGACCATCCATTCTCATCGGGCCAGCCCGCCCTGGAGCTGAGATACGACGCTCCAGGCCGTTATCTATTGTATTGGGATGGGTCGGACCGGGAGGGTCGGCGCGTACCGTCCGGAATCTACTTCTGTGAGATGATAGCGGCGGGCTCGCGGGATGTGCGCAAGATGATGGTCACCCGCTAGGCAATCAGACAGCAATCAATCGACAAAGTAAATGAAGGATCCACAGTATTCGCACCAGTGGATCTGTTCGTTAGTTTTTGCCGTGGCGGTGGGAACCGCCATGAAACATCCGTAGCAGATGCCGTCGAGGACGGGAGCGACGGCGCGGGCGCGGCGCCCCGAGACCTGTTGGTAGTGGTTCTCGACTTCATCATCCAGCGCCTTCTCCATCTCGGCTATCTTGTTCTCGAGGTGGGCGACGGCGTCGTCCAGCTTGAGCTTGAAGACCTTCTTTTCGATCTCGCGGCTGCTTTCTTCGGCGGCTTCCTCCATCTCGCGCTTCTGCGCTTTTAGATCCTGGAGTTCCAGAAGAATCTCGAGCTGAGGGTGCATGGCCGCGTCCTTAGGTCAGACGTGTTTTTCGTCGATAAGCTGGAGAAAGTCGGCCGGCGATTCGATCTCGGCCAGGCGGCCGGGCACGTCGGACTCCCTGCAAAGCTGGGCGATCTTGCCGAGGACCGGAAGGTACTGGTTCGATACCTCGAGTGGCGGAGCGACGATGAGAAAGAAGAAGGAGACGGGCTTGTCGTCGATAGCCTTGAAATCGATGGGTGCCTTCTTGCGGCCAAAGGCGACGCGCAAGCGGTTGACGACGAGCGACCGGCAGTGGGGGATGGCGATCCCGCGCCCGATCCCGGTCGACCCCAGGTTCTCGCGCCTTTTCAACATCTTGAAGAGGATGCCCTCCGACTTCTCGGGAAGTTGCAGGAGTGAGATCAACTCCTTGAGCAGCGCGTCCTTGGTCTCGCCCTGAAGGTCGAGGTTGATCACATCTTCGTTGAAGAACTCTCTCAATTCCATTCCTAACCTCCGATTCCGGACCCGCGACCAAGATAGCCGGCGCCCGGCCCGGTGAATACCCCTCCGCACGCCCGTTGCGGGTATCAATATGGGGCGCCACCGCCACGTGTCAAAAGCCGGGTCGGGCGGAGCGCCGAGCGCCTGTTTGACTGCCCCGGCGGCGGGCGTATATTCCGCCGCCAAAGCCACATCCCGCCGCCGGAACTCAGGATTATGAGACCAGAACGTCTAAAGAGTCTGCTGGAGCGATTTCAGCGGGGCGAGCTGTCTGTTCCTCAGGTGGTCGAGCAGCTGGGGCGCGCTCCCTTCGAGGACATCGGATTCGCCCGTATCGATCACCACCGGACCGTGAGGCAGGGCTATCCGGAAGTCGTGTACTGTCCGGGAAAAACGGAGGACCAGATCACCGAGATCTGCGCCAGGATCGCCGCCGCGGGCGACGGGCTGCTCGCCACGCGCGCCGACGAGTCGGTCCGGCGTCGCCTGGCGGAGGAGATGCCCGGAATCGAGATCAACGACCTGGCCCGTACCGCATTCAAGCCGCCCGATGAGCCGGTGGAAGTCGAGGTCCGGGGACCGCTGCTGATCGTCAGCGCGGGGACATCCGACCTGCCGGTGGCCGAGGAAGCGGCGGTGTCGGCCCGAGCCATGGGCAACCCGGTGCGCCGCCTGGACGACGTGGGCGTGGCGGGAATCCACCGGCTGCTGTCCGATCAGCAGGAGCTCCGCGAGGCGGCGGTGATCATCGTCGTCGCC
>JBDHAL010000081.1:0-12475 GCA_039588075.1 Gemmatimonadota bacterium
GGCGGCGCGGAGCTGTTGGTGGTGGACGAGATTGGGAAGATGGAGCTATTCAGCGACCGCTTCGTTGAGTCGCTGGAGCGAGTTTTCGATCGGGACGGCGGGTGGTCGGTTTTGGGGACGGTGATGCGTGCGCGGCACCCGGAGGTGGACTGGCTTTGGGAGCGGTCGGACATCGAGATATTGGAAGTGACGGACGGGAATCGAGAAGGGCTGGTTGGGAAACTGGCGTCGGGTTATGGGCCTTGAACGTTGGACTTTGGGCTGCGCGACGGTCGGAAAGATGTGCCGCGGGATGATGTCTCAACGTTCAAGTTAAACGTTGGAGGTTAGACGTTCGACATCGGGGCGTATTCTCGACGTTCGATGCTCGATGCTCGATGCTCGATGTTCACTAATCAAAAAAGTTCAACCCAACTCCTCGGCCGCACGGGCCGCGGGCTCGTGAGGCTGGACTCGAGGATGGCGCGCTCGGCGGCGCAGCGGCTGAGGTAGACCCTGGGGATGGTGCCCTGGAATTCGATGTCGTCGGCGACCCAGGCCATGCCATAAAAGGCGCTCGGGCCCTGATGGACGAAGTCGTTGCGAATCAGGGCGATGCCGAAGAAGTCGGCGGGCCCGATCATGTGGAGCTCGTTCTCGATGAGGAAAATCCCCTGGCCGCTGCCGTTGGTGATGGTGATGGTTCCGTTGACGTGAATGACGGGAAAGTAGTCGAAGCAGGGGTCACCCGGGGAATCGGGGGCGCCCCAGTTGTACGGGTCCGAGGTATCGCACTCGCCGTTGGCATGGTAGGACGGCGTGCTGTTTCCGGTGTAGCCGCCCGGGATATCGTGGTCGGCCAGCGAGACCAGGTCGTTCCAGTTGTAGCCCGGGAAGAAGATGACGCCCTCGCCGACGGCGGGATAGTCGGTCACGACGGGCGGGCTGCCCACGATCAAGCTGGGGTTGGTGATGGCGCTGGGGTCCCGAATGAAAACGCCTGCGGTATCGCCGAACGAGAACTCGTCGCAGACCGATGAGGGCCAGCCGGGCGGATTGCGGTCGGTGCCGTAGATCCTCTCCTGCCCGCCGCCCGAGAAATCGATGATATCATAGACCCTCATGGCGTAGTCGCAGCAAAAGTCGGGATATCGCGCCCGGACGATCATCGCCTGGCGGCGCTCGCCGAGCCCGGATCCCGGCGGCCGGCCGACGGCTTCGATGTAGAAGTAGCGCTTCTCGACGTCGGCCGCTCTTCCCACGCGAACGACGGTGGCGCTGTAACTGCCGCCCCCCTCGAACACCGTCGGGGCTATGGACAGCGTTTCACCGGGGGCCAGCGCGAAGTAGACCCTGGGGTCCCAGTCATCGAGCACTTCGTAGATGCCGGATTCGCCGGAATAGAAGCTGGTGGTGACAGTGCGCATGCTGCGGCCGATCTGGTACTCCTGGGAGGCGGAGAAGTAGCCTCCGGCGATGATGGCGGCCAGCAGGACCAGGGCGAAGATCGCCATGGCGAGGGCGAATCCAGTCTCGTCTTTCAGGCGGTTCGGCAACCGAAACATCACGCGCATTTGCTCACCATCAGTTCCGCAGGTAAACGCTGGTGCTCATCTCTTTGTAGTCCGGGTCGCTGAGCGACCGATAGGTCGGTGATCTGACGGTAACATCGACGCGTCCGATACGGCCCGGGTCCAGCGTCGGCAGGCGGGTCTGGTAATCGTAGTAGGTCAACTCGAGGCCTCCCTGACTGGGAGGAGCCAGAGGGCCGGCGACCGGCACGTAGATCGCCGACGCGCGGTTGCGGCGGCCCAGCCAGTAGGTCCCGTTCATCTCGAAGATGCCGTAGGCGTAGGGGCGAAAGAACCTGACCGGCGCTCCGACCCAGGTGCCGGCCAGCGATCCGCCGACGGTGAGCTGGAGGTCGGCGGAATTCCCCCACGCGCACGAGGGTCCGGTGGGCGAGATACCGAAGACGGGGAGCGCGGTCCAGGTGTCGTCCGCGTCGGTGAGCCCGTTCTCCACGTAGACCAGGATGCTGTCGGCGGTCTCCAACCTGAAATGGCCGGAGGTGACGGTTAGCGCGAGGGTGCCGGCGCCGACGTTCACGGCACAGGCGACACCGAACCCAACCGTCGAGCGAATCGCCAGGCTGTCGACGCCGATGGTGTACACGTCGCCGCCCGAGGAACTGGTCTCCCTCAGCTCGGCGCTGAGGATCGTCGCCGTCGCGCGCATGGCGTGCCGGGCGGCAAGGATGCGAGCCTGGCGCGCGTAGAACTTCTTCTGTGCAGAGAGCGCTCGAAGGGTACCGGCTACGACGATCCCCGTCAGGGTCATGGCAACCAGAACCTCAACGAGGGTAAACCCGCGGGATCGGCGCGGACGCCGGGATCTCATCGTGGTATGTAAACGACGATCGTGTCGGCTCTCTGGCCCCCGTTCCTGCGGTTGTACTCGGCCACGAGAACCACCTTCTTCGGGCTGCCACCGGAGACCGTCCAGTCGAGGTGGTAGTCCCCCTCGTCGCGGACGCCTGATGCCACCGAGTCGTACGGCAGAGCTTTCAGCTGCTCGACCTGATCGTGGACCAGCATCGATACTTCCGTGTCTCTGAGGCCCATCCACAGCTCGGTAGACGCCAGCCCTATCGCCGTGGCGAAGCCTACCACGCCAATGGCGATGATCACCACCGAGATCAGTAGCTCGGTGAGCGTGAATCCGGACTGGCTCTTCAATTTACCCATTCAGGCTATTGGCGCCTCACGACCGTTCCGCCAAGCGAGAGCTGCACCGTGTCAACACGGTCCGCCCGCGAGAAAGTTATGTAAACAGCGTGCGGCTCGCACGTCCCGGCCGAATACGCCAGGCCGCGCGAGTCGAAACACAGTTCCTGCACCGGCGAGAACATCGTCACGCCTGTATACTCCGCCGGTAGGTTCACGACCCGGCCAATCGTGTCCGCCGCCGAAGCGCCCCGTACGCCCGTGTCTACCTCGACCCAGAACTTGCCGCTCGACGCCTGGATCTTCATGCGCCCCTCTCGCCCGTACTGCACCGCCGCCGACCGCGCCCGCGCATAGGTATTCACGAATGCGTCACGCGCGCTGCCCACCTTGAACCTGCCTGCCCAAGCGCTGGCCAGTGGCAAACTGAGGCCAAGGAGCACCGATATCACGAACATCACCATCGCGAGCTCGAGTATCGTTATTCCGCGACGGCACTCAAAGAGGCGGGGACAGAGTGGCGAGACCGCCGCGAGACGGCGTCGGGACACAGGGCGGGTGCCTAACAAGTTGGCCAAAACACCTCGAGAGAGCAAGCTCTGAGTTCTAAGTTACAGTTTACCAACACTTTGAGGAACCGCTCCCGGACAGGCCGCGGGGGTGCACAGCCGGAGAGGAGGCGCCGGTGGGATTCGAACCCACGAATAGGGGCTTTGCAGGCCCCCGCCTTAGTCCACTTGGCCACGGCGCCCAAGTGCTTGCCAGCTAGAAAGGTAGGCGGCCGGAGCGTGGTGTCAATTTTGTGATCCCTGTCCGGGTAGCGGCGATGGGCTCATATTACCGCGGCTTTCGCCTGAAGGGCTCGACTCACCAACGACAAGAGGGCGCACGATCGGGAGGCATGAGGGACCGGGACGAGCGCGTGGAAAGAGAGGCCTCGTGATGAGGCGGTCGTGTCGCATGCTGGCTGCGGCAGCGCTGCTCTGCGGGCCGGCGGCTCTGGAGGGGCAGTGGATCGACGCGGAGATGCCGCGCCGAGGTGAGTTGCAGATCGCGCTCTCGGGCCAGAACCTGTCCGTCGACCAGTGGTTCACTTCGGATGGGACGCTGCAGCCTCTCAGCAGCCTGTACTCCGCGGTGCTCGACTCGCGCCTGGTGGCGCCGCTGGACTCTCTCGACGGGGTCCTGGCCGACTTCTATCCGGCTCTGGGTCTGACCGCGCCGGACCCGAGCAGCCTGGGCCTGGTAGAGTATGACGTGCTGTTGGAGCGGACCCACGCACCCATATCGCTGAGGTTCAGCCCGCTCGACTGGCTGGCGGCGTTCACGGTAGTTCCCCTGGTTCGGGGTCAGTCGTTTGTGGGGTTGCAGCTCGACTCGGCGACGGCCGCTGCGGGCCGCGTGGAATTGGCGTTCGGC
This sequence comes from Gemmatimonadota bacterium, assembly GCA_039588075.1. Classification (GTDB taxonomy): domain Bacteria; phylum Gemmatimonadota; class Gemmatimonadetes; order Palauibacterales; family KS3-K002; genus JBDHAL01. The sequence goes on from JBDHAL010000081.1 coordinate 4,125, forward strand.
GGGGACCTGTTGCCGGGGCTGGGCACCGGAATCGCGGAACTGGAAGCGATCATAGCCGCCGATACGTTGCCACCGGACCGCCAGGCGCAGGCGACGAGCCTGCTGTCCAACGCGCGCACGATGGAAGGCGGCCTGCTGGAGCTGCAGCAGCAGCAGTACGTGCCGACCGATTCCAGCGCTGCGGGCCGGGACCTGGCGGGTTTCTACGATCAGATGCAGAGCGATTTCCAGAGTTTCGACGTCACGGTCCCGGGGCTCGAGCTCTCGCAACCGATCACGTCGCAGGAAGCGGCTGCGCTGACATCCGGCCAGGAGTTCGGGATCGATCCGATAGAGGAGAGGGACACCGGGATTAAGTTCGGCGACATCGAGTTGGGCCTCAGCCTCCAGCCACTCAACACGTTCCGGCCGCCCGCTGACCGACCGCGGCCGACGTTTCCGGTTCGGGCGCGTTTCGACGCGCTCTACCGGTTTCCAACCGGAACGCCGCCGACGCCGGAACGAATCACCGATGTAGGGACGGGTGACGGGCAGCCGGACATCGAGCTGCGCGGCACGCTCGACGTGGGTTTGGGCAGCCGGTTCTGGCTCACGGCGTACGCCGGCTACAACATGCAATTGGCGGCGGACGTGAGACGGCTGATCACCTCCCCGTTGGCACCTATTCAGCCCGGCGCCTACATAGCGACGGTCAACTGGGACCCGGGCGACGTGTTGACCCTGATCGCGGCGCCTCGCTTTAATTTCACGCAGGTCATCACTTTCTCCGGGCTGTTCGTACTGACTCGACGCGGTCGCGACCAGGTGGAGCCGGTCGACCCCATCGACCCAGGCGCGCCGTTCGTGCCGAGCGACCTCGAGGTCGGCACCGAGTATGACGCCTTTTCCGTCGGATTCAGCGCACGATACGCCACGACCAACTGGACGGGCGCACGGCGATCGAGCTTCCCCGTCGACGTGGAGCTGACTCACCTGAAGACGAAGAGCGCCAGTGGCGGGATTGCGCCCCAGCGGAATATCTGGCAGGTCTCGGTCCGGTTTTACGTCTTTGGTGGACAGTAGCGCTGCTTTACTGCAATTTCGAACACCGCACACCGAACACCGCACTCCGAAGGTGGCACGGCAATCCTTGATCAATAATTACAGATCACTAAACCCGAAGGTCTATGTGCGCTCACGGCTTGCCGTCGATCAACGCGCGGGCATGCTCGAGCGATTCCTCGCGCTCCGGGTCCCCGCCGAGCATGCGGGCCAGGTCCTTAACCCGCTCATCGCTGCTGAGCTCCGACACGCTTGTTGCCGTCTTGCGGCCCCTGGACTCCTTCGTAACGAGGAGGTGGTGGTCGGCGAGCGCGGCGATCTGCGGCAGATGTGTGATGACGAACACCTGGTGGTGCCCGGCCACGGTCCGTAGTCGCTCGGCGACCTTTTGGCCGACGATGCCACCGATGCCCGCATCGATCTCGTCGAAGATGAGCGTGGGAGTCCGATCGAGCCTGGCCAGGATGGTTTTCAAGGCGAGCATCACGCGGCTCAACTCGCCGCCGGAGGCGACTCGGGAGAGGGCGCTGGGCTCGAAGCCTTTGTTGAGGGTGACTCGGAACTCCACTTCTTCGGCGCCGGCCGAGCCGATCTCGGTACGCTCCGGCAGTGCCACCTCGAACCGGCCATCCGGCATCCCCAGCTCGGGAAGGATCTCGGCGACTTCGGCCGCCAGCGACTTCGCCGCCTTGCGACGCGACCGGCTCAATTTCTTTGCCAGGCCGTTCAGCTCCTCCGAGAGCCGCTCTTCTTCGCGCTTCATCTCCTCCAGCTCGAACCCGGCCAGGTCGACAGCGTCGAGGTCCTGACGGGCACGCTTCCCCGCCTCGATCACATCCTCGAGCGTGGGACCGTACTTCGACTTCAAGCGGTAGAGCCCGTCGATGCGGTGCCTCACCTGCTCCAGCTTCGCCGGGCTCAGATCGATTGTGCTGCGGTAGGCGCTCAGGCGCTCGCCGATCTCCTCCAGCGTGTAGTAGGCCGTGTCGAACAATTCGGCGAACTCGGCCTGCGCCGTGGGATCGACCTTGGCCAGGGCGTCCAGCTCGCGGCGCAGCGCGCCCAGACGCCCGTAGAGCGCGCCGTCCGAAGAATAGACCGCCTCGTACAGGCCGTCCGCCCGGTCGAGCAGCTCCTCGGCGTGCGCCAGGCGCCGCTCCTCATCGGCCAACCGCAGATCCTCATCCGCTTCGCTCAACTCCGCCGCTTCGATTTCGTCGACCTGATGTCGCAGGAACTCGGCACGCTCTTCGGTCCGCGCGCGGCGCTCGCTGATCTCGGCACGCTTTCTTCGCAGCTCGTTGAGCGCCGTCCAGCAGGCGCGGAGATCCGCCGCCAGCGCCGTCGCCTCTGCGTACGCGTCGAGGATCTGCCTCTGCGGACCGGCGTGGAGCAAGGCCTGGTGCTCGTGCTGCCCGTGCAGATCGACGAGCGCCTGCCCGAACTCCCCCATCACCGCGGCCGTGGCCGGCGACCCGTTCACCCAGGCGCGGCTGCGGCCACCGGCGTTGACTTCCCGCTTCAGTACCAGCCAGCCGTCGGCGGCGTCGATACCGGCCTCGTCGCAACGGCTTTTTAGGTCCTCGCGCTGGCTGATATCGAACGCCGCCTCCACAACGGCCCTGTCCTCGCCGGCCCTGATCACATCCGTGGTCGCTCGCTCGCCGAGCACGAGCGAGAGGGCGCCGACGATGATTGACTTACCGGCGCCCGTTTCGCCGGTGAGCGCGACAAGACCGGCCTCCAGCCTGAGGCTCAGGTCTTCTATGACCGCGTAGTTCTTGATCCGTATCTCGTTAAGCACGGCAGCATGAGCGGGACATTCGGCGCGCGGTATCCTTTTCCGCGACTTTATTCGCCGGTGTCAACAGGCTCCGACACATCACCCCATTTGAGCTTGCGTCGAAGCAGCGAGTGGAAGGACTGACCGGGCATGCGAACGAGCCGAACCGACTCGGCGGCTTTGCGAACGACGACGCGGTCACCCTGCTTTAGCCTGGACCCCACCTGGCCATCGATCGTGAGGATGAGATCCTCCGGCGAAGAGACCACCTGGATGGTGATCTCAGCGCTGGCACGCACGACCAGTGGTCGGACCGCCATTGTGTGGGGACAGATCGGGGTGATGACGATGGCGTCGAGCCTGGGATCGAGAATCGGGCCTCCGGCCGAAAGCGAGTAAGCGGTGGAGCCGGTCGGCGTGGCGATGATCACGCCGTCACCTCGGTACAGCCCGACCTCCTCCTCGTCCACCCATACCCGCAGTGCTACGACGCGGACGAGGCCACCGCGATGCAGGACCGCGTCGTTGAGCGCGTAGTAAGGCTCGGCGGCATCACCCTCGTGCTCGGGGCAAACCTCGAGAGCCATGCGCGTGTCGAGGACGTGTTCGCCCGAAGCGACGGTATCCATAGCGACCTCCAGCTCCTCGAGAGCGATGGAGGTCAGGAACCCGAGCCGCCCCAGGTTCACGCCGAGCACCGGCGTCCCTGCGGGCGCCGCCCAGCGCGCGCCTGCCAAGAGCGCGCCGTCGCCGCCGAGCGTGACCAGAAGGTCGATCTCGCTCGGATCACCTGGCAACTCGGCGAGCGCGGCAGTGCTTGCGGCACGGAGCTTCTCGCCGACAAAGAGCGCGAAGCCGTGCTTGGGAACGATCTTCACCAGGCGGTCCAGACCCTCGGTGACGCTCCCGTAGCCCGGGTTTCCCACAACGCCGATTCGTTTCATCCGACTCACCGATGGTTGCTCCCGTGACTAAGGGTAAGCGATGACCGTCAACGTGGTGTCAACGCCCGGTCCCGGCGACCGGGGTACGCAACACTTAACTCTCGCGCTCAACGACATGGATGGCCAGCCCCTCGAGGGCCGGGCTCGCGATATCGGCCTGCCGGAGCGCCGCGATCGCCTCCTCCGTCAGCTTGACCGCGGTCGCCCGCGCCTCCGCCACTCCGTAGACCGCGGGAAAAGTGGCCTTCTCCAGTCCGCGGTCGCTGCCCGGATCCTTACCCAACGAGCCCAGCGTGCCCTCTTCCTCCAACAGGTCGTCGGCGATCTGGAACGCCAGGCCGATCTTGTCGCCGTACTCCGACAGCGCAGCCAGCTCTTTCGCCTCCAGGCGCCCCACCCGTCCGCCAAGTCGAGCCGACGCCTGTATGAGCGCGCCGGTCTTCCGGCGGTGGATCTCGCCCAGCTCTTCCGGCGCCACGCGTTTGCCTTCAGCGATCAGGTCGAGAACCTGCCCACCCACCATCCCGGTGGGACCGGCTGCCTCGGACAGTTCGGCGACCAGAACCGCGCAATCCTCGGGCGCGAAGCCGAGGGCCTGGGCCTCTCCGGCGACGATCCAGCCGGCGAGGGGAACCATCGCAGCCGCCGCCACGGTGGCCCGCTCGACCCCGTAGGCCCGATGGCACGTCGCCCGACCGCGCCGCCAGTCGTCATCATCCATGCAGGGTAGATCGTCGTGGACGAGCGAGTAAGCGTGCACGATCTCGAGAGCGGTGGCCAGTCGCTCCACGCGGTTGCTCGGCCCGCGACCCGACACCTCGTAGCTCGCCAGGAACAGCGCCGGACGAAAGCGCTTGCCGCCGCCTTCACACGCGTAACGGATCGGAGCCGACAGCCAATCGTCCACACCGTCCAGGTAGTCGTCCAGGACTCCTGATAGGCCGGCGTTGATTCGGACACGTACGTCCTCAAGGTAGTCTGCGAAATTCTGCACTGCGGCGTCCAGCTACAGGTAACCGGTAACCGGTAACCGGTAACCGGTCACCGCTCAGCCTTCCTCATTCTCAACTTCACCATTCTCGATTCCCAAGTCCACATGCCGCTGGCGCCCGCTACGATCCACGAGGACCTGCTTAAGCCGGCCTTGCGACTCGCTTAGCTCCTTTTCGGCCGCACGAATCAATTCCATGCCTTCGTCGAACATTTGGAGCGCGTCTTCGAGCTCGAGTTCTTCTCGCTCCAAGCGCTGGACGATCTCCTCGAGGCGGTCGATCGACTTGCCGATGCTGGGCTTCTTGGCCATGCCGAGCTATCTACTCCTCTTCCACAGTATCGACCCGCGCGACAACGCGTCCATCCTTGAGTCGCAGGATAAACTCCATGCCGGGCCCGAACCCTGCAACGCCTCTCAGAATCCGGCCGCGCCGGTCCTGGGCCAGGGCGTACCCGCGGCCGAGGACCTCCATGGGACCCAGCGCGTGCAATCGCTTACGGAGTCCATCGAGGACGAGCCGGCGACGCTCGAGAGCGCCGGCGACCGACCGAGTGAGGCGCTCCTCGAGCCGATCGAGCCGTCTGGCGTTTCTATCCAACCCGTTGCTGAGCGCCGCCGCCATCCGGTCGCCGCAGCTCGACAGCTCGGCGCTCAACCTCTGCCGGTCGGGCACGGCAATCTCGGCGGCGGCGGAAGGGGTGGGCGCGCGCCGGTCGGCGACCAGGTCCGCCAGCGTGACGTCGGTCTCGTGCCCCACCGCGGAGATCACCGGCAGAGGCGATTCCGCTATCGCCCGGGCGACCCGCTCGTGGTTGAAGGCCTGCAGATCCTCGGCAGAGCCGCCACCGCGCCCGACGATCAGGACGTCCGCTTTTTCCGTTTCGGCGGCGAGGTGGAGAGCGGCAACGATGGACCGTGGCGCCCCGTCGCCCTGCACGCGGCTCGGATAGACGATGATGTGAGTCCAGGGCGCTCGCCGCCGTACGATCGAGACGATATCCCGCAGGGCCGCGCCTTCTACGGAAGTTACCACCCCCACGCAGGACGGGAAGCGGGGGATGACGCGCTTGCGGGCGGGGTCGAGAAGCCCCTCGGCCTCGAGCTTTTTGCGAACGCGCTCGAAGGCGATTCGCCACAGCCCCTCGCCGCGGGCCGACAGTTGGCGAACGACAAATTGGAAGCGGCCGGCTCGCTCGTAGACGGTTGGGTAGCCGAAAGCGTGGACCGCCATCCCTTCCGGCGGTTCCGCCGGTAGCGCGCGCGCCGCATCGCGCCACATGACACAGCTCAGCTGAGCCGACCGGTCCTTCAGCGTGAAGAAACAGTGGCCGGCAGGGTACCGCTTGAATCCCGATACCTCACCGGCCACCCAGAGTGGAGGGAGCGAGCCCTCGAGAAGCTCCCTGACCAGGGAGTTGACCTGGCCTACGCTCCAAACCTGGGGAATCTCATCTCCGCCAAGCGCCTTCGTATTCGCTGCCTGAAAGAATAGGTCGCGGTTCACGACACGCCCGCGATCGCGCGCGCCGCCGCGATGCAGTTCGTGAGCAGCATGGCGATCGTCATCGGGCCTACGCCGCCGGGCACCGGCGTGATCGCACTGGCGATCTCCGCCACCTCGTCGTACGCCACATCGCCGACAAGTCGATACCCCTTCTCGCTGCTCGGATCGTCCACCCGATTGACACCCACGTCGATGACCACGGCGCCCGGCTTGACCATGTCGGCCTTCACGAACTCCGCCACTCCGATCGCAGCAACCAGTATGTCCGCACCACGCAACACGCTTGGCAGATCGGGGGTGCGGCTGTGCGCGAGCGTCACCGTAGCGTTGCCGCCCTTCGCCTTTTGCGACAGCAATACCGCCAGCGGCTTGCCCACGATGTTCGATCGCCCAACGATGCTCACACACTTGCCCGACGGATCGTTACCCGTTCGCATCAACAACTCGATCACTCCCGCCGGCGTCGCCGGCCGGAACGCCGTCGGGTCACCGATCACCATCCGCCCCACCGTCACGGGGTGGAACCCGTCCACATCCTTGTCGGGAGAGATGCGGAAGATGATATCCTGTTCGTTGATTTGTGGCGGCAGCGGTAACTGCACGAGCATGCCGTGTATCTCGGGGTCGGCGTTCAGCTCATCGACCACGGCTTCTAGCTCACCCTGGCTCGTCTCCTCGGGTAACCTGATCACGCGAGAGTAGATTCCCGCCTCCTCGCACGCTTTCGCCTTCATGCGTACGTACACGCCACTGGCGGGGTCCTCTCCAACCAGCACGACGGCGAGCCCGGGCGTCACGCCTTTGCTCTTAAGCTCGTCGGCCGCTTGTTTGACCTCCTGCCGAACCTCACCAGCTATCCGCTTGCCATCGATGATCTCTGCCAACGTCTTCACTCCTCTCCAAAGGGCACACTGATGCGCTCAATCCGACTGGCGTGGCCGGAAGCAACGTCGATCTCGATGATCGCGCCCTGGAGGCGCAGGTCACCCTCTGCCAGTTGCAGCGGGATCCGGCGACCGAGTATGGCCCTCTGGACCGCCTCCTCGGCTCGATATCCGATCACGCCGGCGTGCGATCCGGACATACCGAGATCGGTAATGAAGGCGGTGCCGCCGGGCAGGATGCGCTCATCCGCCGTCTGCACATGAGTGTGCGTGCCAACCACGGCGCTCACGAGACCGTCGAAGTACCACCCGAAAGCCAGCTTCTCGGCTGTCGCCTCAGCGTGGAAATCTATCACGATGTTGTTGGTGTCCGCACGAAGCTCGTCGACGACGGCGCGCCCCAAGCGGAAGGGGTCGTCGATGTCCTGCATGAAAGCGCGACCCTGAAGATTGAGGACGGCGAGCTTGGAATCGCCGACTCCGAGAACGTAGGTGCCGCTGCCGGGGTTGCCGGCCGGGTAGTTGGCGGGCCTGAGCAGTCGGGGCTCGCTGTCGAGCAACGGGATGCCCTCACGGCGATCCCAGATGTGGTTGCCCGACGTGATGACGTCGACGCTGTAGCTGAACAGCTCGCCGACAAGATTCGGCGTGACGCCGTAGCCGCCGGCGAGGTTCTCACCGTTGGCGATCACGACATCGATCTCGCGCTCGTTCCGCAGCCTGGGCAGGAGCGCCTTGACGACCTGGCGCCCCGGTTTGCCGACGATGTCGGCTACAAACAGGATCCTCATAGATGTCGGTAGCGGGCTCGAGCCGGGAGCGATTCGAGAACGTCGATCGGACCCGGCGCCACGGCTCCCTGCTTAACGAGCGAAGTCGACCGCCCGGGTCTCGCGAACGACGACGACCTTGATCTGCCCGGGGTACTGGAGCTCCTGCTCTATGCGACGGGCGGTTTTCTCGCTGAGAACCGCCATCTCATCGTCGGAAATGGACTCGGGCGTGACCATGATACGTACTTCTCGACCAGCCTGAATCGCGAAACACTTGGACACGCCGTCGAACGAAGTCGCGATCTCTTCCAATTTCTCAAGCCGCTTGACGTAGGCCTCGAAGGACTCGCGGCGCGCGCCGGGCCGCGCGCCGGAGATCGCGTCGGCGGCGGTCAGCAGGAACGTCTCCGGGTATCGCGCCGGCTCTT
>JBDHAL010000082.1:0-18336 GCA_039588075.1 Gemmatimonadota bacterium
TATCTGAGGAGTGCATCGAACGCGTGTTGCGCGAGCGCGGCGACCCCGACACGTACCGGCGCCTGGAGCAAAGTTACAAACGTTACCGAAGCGACCGCGACAGCGCGACGCGGCGCTATAAAGGCGATCGCGTGACGGAACATCTTTACTACGTTCGAACGTTTTGAAAGTAAGAACGCTTCTTGCATGAAACAAAAACGTGACCCGGAACGTGTAGACTACTACGGGTTACGATTATCAGGCTGGTGCTGATCCCCCGCCGGCCGCAACAAAGCCCCTGTCCAGAGCGCCTGCCAGCTTCTAGGGGCCGCGGCGAAACTCCCTGTTTTGATGGAGGATTTATGGCCCCCCTGTGGCTAAGAAGGACCGATCGCAACGGCGGCACTCCGACGGCGGAGCGCAAGGACCGCCGCAGGAAGTCGGAACGCCGGACTGGCAAGGACCGGCGCTTTGGGCATGACCGGCGCGACGGCCGGCGCAGCATCCGCGACTACTACCGCAGCGACCTCGACCGTCACCTCTGGTCGTGGACGTCCCCCAAGTCCACCCGCAAGAAGGCCCCGCGCAGGAAGAAGCCGGAGAGGAAGTTGGCGCGCCGCCGTACGCTGGCCGGCGTGGTCGCTTCCGCGGCCGGCGCGTTGAGCGCCGCGGGGCTGTCCTATTTCCTGTACCGAAGGCTCAAAAAGGAAGAGCTGCCGGACGATCCAGCCGCCGCCCAGGCCGATCTCGACGAGGCGGACTTCGAGTAACAACGCAAGCGCGGTGAGGGGCGGGGTACGACAGGGGTCGTTCCGCTCCATGTCGCGCCGGACGGGCTTGAAGCTCGGTCGGGCCGGGGCGCTCCAAATTACGCTTCACGACCCCTGCCGCACCCCTACTGTTGCCGCGGCGCTTTGAAATTACGAAGTCCGACTTCAAAGTTATGTACCGCGACACCGAGGCCGCGCCCCGGACCCTTCGAGCGATTCCACGCCGAAGGGAGGGCGCGGCGGAGAGCCCCGAACGGATATTTGGAGCGCTCCGGCCCGGCACGCCTCTCAGCCCATCCCCGCGCGACATGGAGAGAGGGGCTCTCCGCCGCGCCCGACCCCTCACCAGCGCCAAGCCTTCAAGCGAGGGGTCCCACCCGCAACCCTCGCACCCGTGCTGTAAAAAGCATTACTTTAGCTTCATAGTCCTACCATCCGCGCTCGCCTGACCGCAGAGACGAGGAGAGATGATGGCCGCGCCGCGCAGCATCGAGATCTTCGAATACAACGCGTTCACCGACCAGCCTTTCGCCGGCAACCCGGCGGCCGTCGTCACCGACGGCTCCGGACTCGACGACGACGTCATGCAGATGATCGCCCGGCAGATGAACCTGGCGGAGACCGCCTTCCTGGTTCCGCCGTCGAACCCCGAGGCCCACGTCCGACTGCGCTGGTTCACCCCGGCGATGGAAGTGGAGTTGTGCGGCCACGCGACGATCGCCGCCTTCACGGCGGCGGCGGAGCGCGACGTTTTCCCGGTGTCCGAAGGAGATGATCGGGTCCTGAAAGTCGAGACCCTATCGGGCCTGCTGCGGATCCGGGTTGGCCGGGTCGACGGCGCGGTCCGGGTGGCGATGCAGGTCCCGGTCCCCAGCTTCGACCCGCTGGACATCAACCCCCGGGACTTCGCGGCGCTCTGGGGCGTGACCCCGAAGGACATGGCCGGCGAGTGGCTGGTCCACACGGGCCTCAACTACTGGTACCTGCCGATCCACAACCGCGAAGCGATGGCGAAGCTGACGCTGGACGTGGACGGGCTGGCTAAGATCGACGACAGCGCCGCCTTCGTCTTCTTCTCCCGCGACACGGTCGACATCGACTCGAGCTGGCACATCCGCTTCTTCGCGCCGTTCCACGGAGTCGATGAAGACATCGTCACCGGCAGCGCTCAGGGTCCGATGGGCGTGGTTCACCTGGGTACGATCGGCAGCCATCCCGGAGAGGGCTGGATGGAGATGAAGGGCGAACAGGGCGATCTACTGGGCCGGCCGGGACGGGTACTGGTGAGGGTCCGGCAGGACGCCGGCGTGGTGAGCGATCTGGAGATCGTCGGCGGTGCGGTCTCGATGTTGGAGGGGCGGATCCGGATCTAGGCGCTCAGCCGTCCTCCTCCTCGTCTGGCTCCATCGACCAGCGGCGCCACAGTTCCTCGTCCATCTCCTCCAGCTGGCGGGCCGCATCATGGACGATGCGCTGGGCCTCGGCCACCTCGGGCAGGTCCTCGTGGCCGGGGAACATGCGGCCGGTGACGCGGACCTCGTACTCGAACAGCAGGGACCTGAGGTCCCCAAAGATCTTGATCAGCTCGGGCGTCGCCTCGAGCAGAGACCCCTCCTCCTCCAGCCTGACGATCGCATCGGCCAGAGCCAGGAGATCTTCTCGGATTTTCTTCGGGTCAACCTCTTGCCGGTCCGCCATCGACTCGTCCCTTCCCGTTGGTTTTCGCCGTTCTCGCCGCCCCTGATGGCGAGCGCCGGGTCCGCCGACGCCAGTGACCTAACTATAACCCATCTAACGCGAAATGTGCCCCCCAGGCTCCCGGGGTGGATCGCGCCGAGTCCCAAGGCGTATAATCAGTTGAGCATCACAGCGCAAGATCACGACTTCCGAGGACCATGGCACGTCGCACCGGAACCGCCACTCTGCCGCTCCACACCGGCCGGGCACCCCGCTGGCTCTTCCAGCGGATGACGAAGCTCGCCCGGGCGCTCACCGAGGCGATCGTCATCGAGCACGGCGCCCCGGCGTTCCTGCAGCGGCTGTCCGACCCGTACTGGTTCCAGGCCTTCGGGTGCGTGCTCGGCTTCGACTGGCACTCCAGTGGCGTGACCACCACGGTGTGCGGCGCGCTCAAGACCGGCCTGGCGGGAGCGGAAGCCGACACGTCGATCTACGTGGCGGGTGGAAAGGGCCGCGCCTCTCGCAAGACGCCCGACGAACTGCGAGAGCACGCGTCGCGCTTGGGTCTGGATGGCGAAGCGCTGGTCTACTCGAGCCGCATGTCGGCGAAGGTAGACAGCGCCGCCGTGCAGGACGGCTTCCAGGTCTATCATCACTCGTTCTTCTTCACTCCGGCCGGCCGCTGGGCCGTGGTGCAGCAGGGGATGCAAGAGTCGACCCGTTCGGCGCGCCGCTACCACTGGCTGGGCGAGCGGGTGGACGACTTCGTCAACGAGCCGCACGCGGCGATCTGCGCCGAGCGGCGCGCCGAGTCGGAAGGTGCCCGGGTCGCCGCCGCCGAGATCGCCAGGGAGAAACCAGAGGCCGTGCAGCGCGAGGTGGGCAAGATCCTGACGCTGGAGCTGCCGGCGCGTCACCACGTCGACGTTCGCCGCGACGTGAGCCCACGCAACCTGGGGAAGGTGCTGCTCTCGACCTACGAAGCGCAGCCGCAGAACTTCGAGGCGCTACTGGCGCTGAAGGGCGTGGGAGCAAAAGCGATCCGCGCCCTGGCCCTCATCGCCGATCTCGCTCACGGGGCGCCGGCCAGCTATCGCGACCCCGCCCGCTTCAGCTTCGCCCACGGCGGCAAGGACGGCTTCCCCTACCCCGTCGACCAGCAGAACTACGACCGCTCGATCGAATGGCTGCGCGATGCCGTCCGCCGGGCCCGCATCGGCCAGAGCGACCGGCTCGAGGCGCTCAAGAAGCTGGCGGAATGGGAGGCCGCGTGAAGAACGCCACGCTGATCATCATGCTCGGACTCTCCTTTGCCGCCTGCTCGCCCGGTTACGTGCTCCGCGCCGCCTGGGAGGAAGCCCGCATCCTGGCGCGCCGCCGGTCGATGGACGAAGTGCTGAACGATCCGGCGCTCGACGGCGCGACGCGCGGCAAGCTGGAGCTGGTGGTGCAGGCGCGCAGCTTCGCCGAGTACGATCTGGACCTCGACGTCGGCGACAGCTACACGTCGTACACCGACATCGGGCGCGACACGCTGGCGCTCGTCATCTCCGCCAGCCCGGCAGATCGGCTGGCCGCCCACACCTGGTGGTTCCCCATCGTCGGGCGCGTGCCTTACAAGGGGTTCTTCAGCCTCGAGGATGCCCAAAAAGAGCAACGCAAGCTGGAGGAGGAGAACTACGACACGTATCTCCGGACGACGTCCGCGTTCAGCACCCTCGGCTGGTTCCCCGACCCGCTGCTCAACACGGTGCTGCGCCAGGACAGCGTCGGGCTGGTGGAGACCGTGATCCACGAGGTGACCCACAACACGCTGTTCGTGAGCGGCCACGTGAAGTTCAACGAGAGCTTCGCCAACTTTGTGGGCTCGGTGGGCGCCATCGAGTTCTTCTGCGGCCGGGGTGTGGACGAGGACCTGTGCGAACTGGCACGCGGGCGCTGGCACGACACCGTGAGGCTGAGCGTCTTCCTCGACCGGCTATGGGATGATCTGGAGACGCTCTACGCCGAGGCGCTGCCCATCGAGTCGCTGATCCCGCGGCGCGACGCGCTGCTGGCCGAGTCCGCCCGCCGTTTCGAGACCGACATCGCGCCGCAGATGCAGACCCGCGGGTTCGCCCGTTTCGATCCCGCTGGCCTCAACAACGCCTCGCTTGTCGCCCGTCATCTGTATTATCATAGACTTCCACTCTTTCAAGAGCTTTACGAGCAGTCGGGCGGCCTGACCGAGTCGATCCAGCGACTCGCCGCTGCCGTCGGCGGCGCCGACGAGCCGTGGAGCGCCCTCGAGGGCCTCGCCCAACAGGAGAGCGAACCGTGAGGAAGTGTCTGTGTTTGACCGCGACCCTACTCGTCGCCGCAGGCTGCAGCGGCGGCCCCGTCTCGGTCGCGGACGTTTCCGCCACGTACAACCTGGTCTCGGTGGACGACGTCCCGGTTCCAGCGACCATCTATACGACCGCCGACTCGACGGCTGAGATCACCGGCGGCCAGCTCTCGCTGCTGACCAACGAGCAGTACACGATAACCATCGATTACCGGGTCACCGTCGACGGGCCGGGCGGCCCCGACGTGCAGACCCCGCAGTACCTCGACCTCGGACCCTACGCCGTGGACGGCGACTTCGTGCTGCTGCGATCCACCACCCCCGGGCTGACCTACGCGGGGCTGATCGAGGGGTCCACGATCACGATCGAGATCACCCGGGCCTTCGGTACCGGCCCCAGGCTGGTGCTGGCCTACCGGAGGTAGGTCGCCTGAAGCAACGATTCTGGCCCGACCGACGACGGGGCTCCATGAGATGAACCCGCCGTCAGGAACGTACATCTAGAGTGTCGAGTGTCGGGGCCACAGCCCACGTCCCCCGAAACCAAGCTGGCTTTTGCAGCCCGGCCAGCCAAATGGAGGTCAGCGATCATGGCCCGCTCAGCGCTCCTTCTGTTTCTGTTGGCAACCAGCGCCACCGGCTCGGCCCTCGCCCAAGACACGACCGCGGCATCCGGGCAAGGCGAGATCTCTCAGACCCCATCCAGCGTGAAGGTCGGCGACAAGGTGCGCGTCTCAGGGCCGACGTTGCCACAGCAACAGTCTGTAGGGGTCGTCAAGATCATAAATGCCGACTCCATCGTCCTGGAACGAGACAGCTACCCGAAATCGGTCGCCGTGCCAGTTGACTCCGTTTCCAAACTCGAGGTAACCCACGGGAAGAAAAGGCATACCGGGCTCGGGATCGGCCTCGGCATCATCGTCGGCGCCGTAGCCTTCGGCGTGGCAGCGTCGGGAAGCGTCGACGAGCAGCCTTGCGAAGGCGCAGGGTGTGTGGCCAACGCGCTCGCTGCCGGCCTAGCCGAGCCGGCCATCGTAACCGGAGCCGTAGTGGGCGGCGCCCTCTTGGGCGGCCTCCTCGGCGGCATCATCGGTCACACCGCCGCTAGCGACAAGTGGGAAACAGTGCCGTTGCCAGAACTGGCGGCCGGTGTGGATCTCCATGGAAACGTGACACTCTCAATATCCGTTCGGGCACACTTCTGACCCGGGTTCTCACGAGGCCCCGCCGCAAGGGCGTGCACGACGTAGTGGCTCCAGCTTGATATTGAGGTCCGCCTCCTTATTTATTAGGCGTTCCGGACTCGCGAGGCGGGTACGATAACCCGCCTCTCGGCTCATATAGACCCAAACGTTGATCCCAAGATCATGTCAGAGCGCTACGACCCGGGTGCGGTCGAAACGAAGTGGCAGAAGCGGTGGGCGGAGACGCGGCTCAACAACGTCGACATCGACGGGGCCGAGAAACCGTTCTACAACCTCATGATGTACCCCTACCCGTCGGCGGAAGGGCTGCACGTGGGGAACGTCTACGCCTTCACCGGCGCCGACATCCACGGCCGCTTCAAGCAGCTGCAGGGACACGACGTGTTCGAGCCCATCGGGTTCGACGCCTTCGGCATCCACTCGGAGAACTTCGCCCTCGAGCGGGGCACCCACCCGATGGAGCTGATACCCAGCAACATCAAGAACTTCACGCGCCAGCTGAAGCGCATGGGCCTCATGTACGACTGGGAGCGCGTCGTCGACGTCACCCAGCCCGAGTACTACAAGTGGACCCAGTGGATCTTCTTGAAACTCTACGAGGCCGGGCTCGCCGAGCGCCGCAAGGCGCCGGTCAACTGGTGCCCCTCCTGCAAGACGGTGCTGGCCAACGAGCAGGTGATCGACGGCCGCTGCGAGCGCTGCTCCACCGAGGTCACCCAGCGTTTCCTCGACCAGTGGTTCTTCAAGATCACCAACTTCGTCCAGCGGCTGCTCGACAACCTGGAGTGGATCGACTGGTCCGACTCGACCAAGCGGCTGCAGCGTAACTGGATCGGCCGCTCCGACGGCGCCGATATAGACTTCGAGATCGTCGGCCACCCCGACAAGAGCCTGCGCGTCTTCACCACGCGGCCCGACACGCTGTTCGGCGCCACCTTCATGGTTCTTGCGCCGGAGCACCCGTACCTGGAGGAGATCACGACCGGCGCGCAGCGCGCCGCCGTGGACGAGTACGTGAAGAACGCCCTCGCCATGGACGTGGTCGAGCGGCGCAAGGCCGGCGAAGAGCGCCAGAAGAGTGGTGTGGACACCGGCGCCAAGGCGATCAACCCGGTCACCGACGAGGAGATCTCCATCTGGGTCGCCGACTACGTGCTCATGGAGTACGGCCACGGCGCGATCATGGCGGTGCCCGCCCACGACGAGCGCGACTTCGAGTTCGCCAAACAGTACGACCAACCGATCCGCATCGTCGTCATCCCGGCCGACCAGTACGAGAAGTTCGACCCGAAAGCCAAGCTGAAGGCCGCCTTCACCGAGCACACCGAAGACGAGGTGCTGGTGAACTCCGGCAAGTTCGACGGCGTGCCGGCCGCCAAGGCGATCGGGGAAATCACCGACTGGCTGGCCGAACAAGACCGCGGCGCCCACGCGGTGAACTACCGCATCCACGACTGGTGCATCTCGCGCCAGCGCTACTGGGGGCCACCCATCCCGGTCATCCATTGCGAGAAGGACGGCATCGTGCCGGTCCCCGAGGAAGACCTGCCGGTCCTGCTTCCGTACGTTGAGAACTTCAAGCCGGACACCAGCGGGGTCGGACCGCTGGCCCGCGACCCGGAATTCATCAACGTCGACTGCCCGAAGTGCGGCGGTCCGGCGAAGCGAGAGACCGATGTCTCCGATACGTTCCTCGACTCGGCCTGGTACTTCATGCGCTACCCGTCCACCGACGTGGAGGACGCGCCGTTCGACGCGAAGCGCACCGCGAAATGGCTGCCCGTCGACATGTACATCGGCGGCGAGGAGCACGCGGTGCTCCACCTCATGTACTCGCGCTTCATCACCATGGCGCTCCACGACCTGGGCCACCTGCCGTTCGAGGAGCCATACAAGATCTTCAGGAAACACGGGCTGATCATCCGCGAAGGCGCCAAGATGTCCAAGTCCCGGGGCAACGTGGTCATACCCGACGTGTTCGTGGAGCGGTACGGAGCCGACACGTTCCGCACCTACTTGATGTTCCTGGGCCCCTACGAGGAAGGCGGCGACTTCCGCGAGCAGGGGATCACCGGTATCTCTCGCTTCTTCGATCGCGTCTGGGACGCGATGGCTTCAGGTGACGGACTGGGGGACGGGCCGCCGGAGACCGACGAGATCGCCCAGAAGCTTCACGCCACCATCAAGAAGGTGACGCAGGATCTGGCGGGCCTTCAGTACAACACGGCGATCGCCGCGATGATGGAGTACCTGAACGTGGCCCGCGCCGACGGCCGGACGCCGCGCCGCTCGGAGATGGAGCCGTTCGCTCCGATGATCGCGCCGTTCGCGCCGCACCTGGCGGAGGAGCTGTGGGAGCGGCTGGGACACGATGGGTCGATCTTCGCCGGCGCCAACTGGCCCTCCTACGATCCCGCGCTCGCCGTCGCCGAGCAGGTCGAGGTCGCCGTGCAGGTCAACGGTCGCTTCAGGGCGACGATCACGGTGTCTCGCGGCGCGTCGGAAGACGAGGTCAAAGAGAAAGCGCTGGCGGAAGGCTCGGTGCAGCGTCACATGGACGGCAAGGAGATCCGCAAGGTCATCTTCGTGCCGGACCGGCTGATGAACATCGTGGTAGGCTAGCGCGGGGAGCGGTCGGGCGCGACGGGGGGCCTTCGCTCCATGTCGCGCCGGACGGGCTGAAAGGCGGGACGGGCCGGGGCGCTCCAAATATCCGCTCGAGGCCCCCCGTCGCGCCCTCCCTAACGCGGTAGTGGTTCGAACTTCGAAGTTACAGTCCGCGCGGACGCTTCAAGGGGTGCGGCAGGGGTCGTTGAGCGGAATTTGGAGCGCCCCAGCCCGGCCGTGCCCGCCACGTCCTCAAGCCACGGCCTGCAAGCTCTCTCCAACTGCCGGTTGTCTGTTGCGGACCAGATCGCGCGCCACCACGGTGATGGCGAACGAGACGAGGAAGAACGCGACGTGGTTCCAGAACACGAATCCGAGCGTCGTGTTGAGCGCCGGGATCGTGCTGGGGAGACCGGAACCCGAGAGCAGCCCGATCGTGATCGCGATGGCCGGTGCGGTGACCAGGGTGGTCAGCCAACCCAGGGCGAGCGCCAGGCCCAGCGCGGCGCCCCAGCGGGCGGTCCGCTCCTTGGGGAAGAAGGGCGCAACGACGATCGCGCCGTACAGCGCCGCGTAACTCGTGGCCACACCCAGGTGAACGCCCCACCCGATCGGTCCGGCGAGCCCGGGGCTGTAGCCTCCGCGGCGAACGATCTCGCCGCCGATGAACTGGGCGATGTTCATGGGAAGGCCGGCCAGGCTTTGGCCGACGACGAAGGCCACGGCCCCTAATAAGGCCGCGGCGAGCACCCAGGGTCCAGTACTGAGGGCAGTATTCTTGATCTTATATGACGACATGATTCTCTCCAATTGCGGTTGTTTTCGGCGGCTCCTGCCGCCGTGTACACCCACAACAACGGAAGACCATGTCGGGTTTCCGGCCGCGAGTCGCTAAGCGCGATCGCCCTCGATGAAGTCGCTGCTCACGGCGGCACCCGCGTCCGCGATGAGCTTCACGACCTCCTCCACGTCGGCGCGCCGCGTGTTGTGGTTGACGACGCAGAGACGTAGCACGTAGCGCCCGCGCAGGCGGGTCGACGTGATCATCGCGCGGCCGCTCTCCCAAACGCGCCGTAGGATCTCCATGTTCGCGCGCTCGACAAACTCCTCCTCGAACACGTCCGTGCCGTCCACCGACGACGGTACGTAACGGAACGTGACGATGCTGAGCCTGTTGGGGCTCACGACCTCGATGCCGGGAGCTTCCTCCAGCAAGCGCTGTCCGTAATCCGCCAGCTCCATGGTCCGGCGGATGATCGCCCGGTAGCGGGCCAGGCCGAAGTGTTTGATCGCCAGCCAGATCTTCAGCGCTCTGAACTCGCGAGTCAGTTGGATCCCGTGGTCGCTCAGGTTGGGGTTCCGCGGGCCGCCGGCCACGTCGATCAGAAAGTCCGGCAGGATGTGGAAAACATCGTAGAGCTTCTGGAAGTCCCGCGTCAGGATGCAGCCCGCTTCGAACGGCGTGTACAGCCACTTGTGCGGGTCGAGGGTCACCGAGTCGGCGCGCTCGATCCCCTGCAACAAATTCGCGCCGCGCTCGTCCAGGGTGGCGAAGCCGCCGTACGCCGCGTCGACGTGCATCCACAGGCGTTCCGACTCGCAGAAGTCGGCGATCTCACCCAGCGGATCGACGCTTCCCGCGCTCGTGTCGCCGGCGTTCGCCACGACGCAGAACGGCCAGCGCCGCGTCGACGCGTCCTCGTACACGGCATCTTGCAGCGCCGAGACATCCATTCGAAGATCATCATCTACGGGGATCTTCCTTACCTGATCGCCGCGGAAGCCCAGGATGCGCGCCGCCCGGTCCACCGACGAGTGGGTCAACTCGCTGGCGTAAATCACCCCGTCCTCGCGCATGTCCCCCAGCCGCGCTTCACGCGCCAGGATCAACCCCGTCAGGTTCGCCACCGAGCCGCCGCTCACCAGCGTGCCGCCCGCCGTCTGCGGCAGCCCGAGCCAGGAGCGGAACCAGTCGACCACCACCAGCTCTACCTGTTGGGCCGCCGAGCCTTCGATCCAGGTGCCCGCGTAGACGTTGTAGCCCGAGGCGAGCGCGTCGCCCATCGCGCCGACAAAGGTGCCGGAGCCGCCGATGAAGCCGAACATCCGCGGGTGATCCACGTGTGCCATGCGCGGCGCCACCTTGCCCTCGAACTCGTACAGCAGTTCGTCGAGCCCCTTCCCTTCCTCAGGCGCCGGCTCGCGCAGCAACGCTTCCGTCTCGTCCCGGTCCGACACGTTCACAACGCGTTGATCGCGAAGCGTCTCGAAGTGCCGAATGATGCTCTCGACGACCGCGCCGCCGAACCGCCTCATCTCCTCCGGCGCCATCTCCAGGGTGATCTCGTCCGTTTCCATCATGTGAGTCGCTTCACTTTCTCGTCGAGGACCTCGAGCAGCAAGTCGACATTTTCGAGACGGCTCCGGAACGTCAGCGCCGCCAGCCTTAGCACGAACTTACCGTCCAGCATGGTGGAAGAGATGAACACCCGGCCGTCCCGGTGGATCTCATCGACAAGCGCCGCGTTGAACTCGTTGACGTCGCCGGACTCGGGAACGTAGCGGTAAGTGGCCACCGACAGCTCGGGCTCCGGACCCACCTCAAACCCCAGCTTCTGGACTTCCTCGTAGAAGTACCGCGTCAGCAGCAGTTTCTCCTCCAGGCACGCACGGAACGGCTCCAACCCGTGCAGCTTGAGCGGCAACCACAGACGCAGCCCTCTGAAATGCTTGGTCAGCTCGGGCGACAGCTCGGCCGGCGACCCCATCTCCAGCGTCTCCTCCGCCACCGTATCCTGCATGTAGGCCGCGTGGTAATAATGCGAGCGGCGCAGCGCCTCCCGGTTCTTCACCAGCAGCGCGCCGGTCCCGTACGGGAGGAAGAGACCTTTATGGGGATCCAGTACGATGGAGTCGGACAGCGCCATGCCCGCTAGCTTCGGCCGGCACTCGTCGACCAGGGCAAAGAAGCCGCCGTAAGCCGCATCGACGTGGTACCACAGCCCGTACTCGGCCCCGACCTCTCCGATCTCCGTCAGCGGATCGATCGCGCCCACGTCCGTCGTACCCGCCGACGCGATGACCATCCACGGGATGAGCCCGGCCGCCTTGTCCGCGGCGACCGCTCTCTCCAGCGCGCCGGGGATCATCCTGTAGCCCTCATCCATCTCGATCTGGCGCCTCACGCACTCGCCGACGCCGGCGATGCGCAACGCCTTATCGATGCAGTGGTGCGCGTGCTCGGATTGGTAAACGACTGCTCGCTCGACGTCACGCGCCTTTAGACCGTGCGCGTCGCGAGCCGCGACGATCGCGATCAGGTTCGCGATGCTGCCGCCCGACGCCAGGTTGCCACCCGACCCCTCCGGATAGCCGACCAGATCCGCCATCCAGTCGAGCAACATGTTCTCCATCTCCACCGCGCCGGGACCGGCGAATCGTATACCCGCGTACCGGTTGGTGACGTCGGCCACGTAGTCACCCAGCGCCGAACCGTAGATGCCGCCGCCCGGGATGTAGCCGAAGAAATTCGCCGATGCGGGATTCACACCAGGCTTTTCCACACACTCGCGAAGCAGCGCCACCATCTCCTCGATGTCAGTCGGCCCCTCAACGATCGGCGAGCGACGAATGCCTTTCGCGCTCTCCTTATCGATCTCGTACGCCTTCTCCTCGCTCAGTCGCTCGAAAAAACCTTCCGTATAGGCGACAACCGCATCCCGCACCCGCTCACGACCACCCCGATCGGGTTCCAGCCGCCTGCTGATCGCCTCCAGCTCTCGAATACGATCGATCATCCCCTCAAGACTCCTTGACCTTCATCGCCCCAGCCAGCGAACCGCAACCAGAGGCTCGACTTGCTTGAACTCCGGATCGCCAGTAACCACCACCGCCCCACGCTCGCCGGCCAGGGCGACCGCAAACGCATCGGCGTAGGAAAGCGAGTGATGAGCATTCACGTGAGCGGCAGCGAACGTCAATGCACGATCGGCATCCACCAACCCAACCGGCAACTGCTCCACGATGCCCGCGACCCGCTGTGCCGTCTCCAGCCCCGCCTCCCGCTCCGTAACGTACAGTACCTCGCCCAGGTTGACGACACACCTCCAAACTTCCGACCGCCCCTCCTCCGCCGACCTCAATATCGCTTCTACTTCCCTCGCCCCCGCCTCATCCGCCAGGTAGGCCAGCACCGCAAACAGCGCACCGCGCGCAACTCATCAAAGCCCGAAGGGCCTTATACCTTAGACCTTCGCCCGTCGAACTCAGTGATTAGAAGTTGAAGTGCCACCTTCGAAGTGCGGTGTTCGGTGTGCGGTGTTCGACATTCACAAAAAAAGAGCGGGCCAAGGCCCGCTCCTATTGAAAACTACTTCTCCTCCCCCGGCAACGGCAAACTCTCCTCCCCCGCCAGGTCCCGCATGCGTTCCACCAGGGCGTGCATCCGCTCGACCACATCGTCGATCATGCCGCCGGCGTTCTGGGGCGCGTCGTCGCTCTTGGCGATGACCGAGAGGCGGTTGAGGTTACGGACGTGCATGATGAACTCGTCGGTGGCGTTGCGCAGCTTCATGAACTTGCGGCGTTCCTGCGCCACCTGGCGCTCGGAGCCGAGGACGACCCGTACCGTGACGTGCAGAAGCGGGATGATGGCAAAAACCGCCAGGAGGGCTCGGGTGCCCGGTTCCGGGACAGCCACGCTCACGACGACCAGGGCGAGAACGCCGCCTGCAGCAACCCATAGCCACGCCTTGTGGAATTTCATGTCCGGTCCTGTTCTCCCGTTGTCCAGTGGCTGCGGTGAAGCGGTTGGGGAGGGGGGTGCTTAATTGTAACGAAACCGGCCGATTTCCGCATCTTCGGGCCCCTCGCGCCCCCTCCGCCCCCATGTATTAGGCCGCCGCCGCCAGATGTGCAAGGATCCGCCCCTCACCCGTCTCCCGGTTGGATAAGGCACCATGGACCCCGCCACAAATTGGAGGTAAGACCATGAGGTTCATAGACTTGAAAACGCTGGCGGCGGCCGGGCTGGCCGGGCTGCTGCTCCACGCCGCCGCTGGCAGCGGACTGGGCCAGGGCGCGATCGTGCCGCCGCCCGACCGCTGGCATCCGAATTTCCCCGTCGAGCGCGTGCGCAGCGACGTACGGATCACCGTGGACGCCGAACGCCGCGTCGCGTTCGTGGAAGTGGAAGAGATCTTCCGTAACCGCGGGCATGCGATGATGGAAGGCGTCTATCTTTATCCCATCGCGCCGGAAGCCGTGTTCACCAACTTCTCGCTGTTCATGGGCGAGGAGGAGCTACGCGGCGAGGTGATGAACGCGGACCAGGCGCGGCGGATCTACGAGGAGATCGTGCGCCGCAAGAAGGACCCGGCGCTCATCGAGCTGGTGGGTCACGGGTTGCTCAGGGCTCGCGTTTTTCCCATCGACCCGGGCGCCACGCGCCGCGTCATCCTGCGTTACACGCAGGTATTGGGCAAAGGCGGCGACCTGATGCGACTACGGTACCCGCGCGTCGTGACCATGTCGCCCGACCGGCCGCCGGTCGAGGTCACCCCGCAGCACCGGGGCACACAATCGTCGCCTCCGTTCACATTGACGATAAGAGTGAACGGCGCCTCGCGCTTCGCCGCTCCGTACTCGCCGACCCACGCGATAGAAGTCCGCGAGCGCGGCCGTGACGAATTGGAGATCGTGCACAGCGGCGGAGGAACCGCCCGTGACTTCGAGCTGTTCCTGCCGCTTCGCGAGACGCTGGTCGGCGCCAGCCTGGTCGCTCACGCGCCCGGCGGCGAAGACGGATACTTCATGCTGCTCATCTCTCCGCCTGCCGCAGGCGCCGAAGAAGAGATCCCACGCGACGTGACGCTGGTGCTCGACATCTCGGGCTCGATGTCGGGTGGCAAGATCGAGCAGGCCCGCGAAGCGCTGGACCAGGTGCTCGCCGGGTTGCGTCCCGCCGATCGCTTCCGCTTGATCACGTTCAACAGCGTCGCGCGCTCATTCCGCAGCGACTGGTCGCGCGCCGACAGTGAGACGCTGCGCGAAGCGCGCGACTATCTCGCCGGGATCCGCGCCGAGGGAAGCACCAACGTGATGGACGCGCTGAGCGAAGCGCTGGCTCCGCAGGCGGAGCGCGGCCGGCTGTCGCTGATCGTCTTCCTGACCGACGGCAAGCCGACGGTCGGCGAGACGGAGCCCGAGCGCATCGCCGACACGGCGGAGCAACTGCGCGACGGCGAGCGGGTCTTCGCGTTCGGCGTCGGCTACGACGTGAACACGTACCTGCTGGACCGGATGGCGGAAGGCGGCCGTGGCACGGTGACCTACGTGCAGCCGGGGCAGAA
This sequence comes from Gemmatimonadota bacterium, assembly GCA_039588075.1. Lineage (GTDB taxonomy): Bacteria > Gemmatimonadota > Gemmatimonadetes > Palauibacterales > KS3-K002 > JBDHAL01. Next base: position 14,918 of record JBDHAL010000082.1, read on the forward strand.
TGTGGAAGAGGCCGTATCGTCGCTGACGCGGAAGATCGCCTTCCCGGCGCTGGCCGACCTGCGGATAGTGGACGCGCCGGCGGAGTTGGAGGACTTCTATCCCAACCCGCTGCCCGACCTGTTCTACGGCGAAGAGTTGATCCTCTTCGGTCGCTATCGTGGTGATGGCGGCGGCGACCTGGTGCTGGAAGGCTCCAGGGGCGGCCGGACGCAGCGCTTCACCTATGAAGTGCAGCTGCCGCGTCGCGAGCCGGACAACGATTTCATCCCGCGGCTCTGGGCCGCGCGCAAAGCGGGCGCCCTCACGGCGCAGGTGCGGCTACACGGCGCCGACCCGGAGGTCGTGGAAGAGATTCGTCAGCTCGGCCTGCGCTACGGGATCATCACGGAGTACACGTCGTACCTGGTCGAGGAGCCGCAGTTCGCGATGATGAACGAGCCGCAGCGGGCGATGGACCAGGCGCAGGCGATGACGGCGCCGCCGGCCGAGATGGCGGGAGCCGAATCGTTCAAGCGGGCGGAGCGCAGCAGCCGCTTGCGCGAGGCCGAATCGCTGGCCGACGCGGATGAGATGGCCGTGGGCGGCTCCATCGACGGCCGCACCGGCGAATACCGTGCGGCGGTCCAACACGTCGGGCGCCGGCTTTTCGCCCTTCGGGACGGAAGCTGGACTGACATGACCACTTCGCGCTGGGCGCGCAAGTCGTGATCGCCGGTGACGGCGTGACGCTCGAGCTGTCGCCCGACGGTGCGACGACGCTGAGCTCGAGGGAGCTGAGGACCCTGCTGCGAGGCTTCGAGGGGAACCTCTAAGGAGAACGCTTGGACCTCTCCCAGGTTTATCGCGAGCATTACCGGTCGCTGGTCCGTTTCCTATACAGACGGATCGGCGACCAGGCTCGCGCCGAGGATCTGGCGCAGGAAGCTTTCGTCCGCGCCATCGAGCACCCGCCGGACAAGCCGCGGGCCTGGCTGTTCACCGTGGCGGCCAACCTGGCGCGTGACGAGGGGAGGAAGGCGTCGGTGCGGCGAAAGCACCTGACGCTGATCAAGGCCGAGGCGGAGGCCCGGCCGCCGGAGCCGGGGCCCGAGGTGGCGCTGGAACGCCGCGAGACGGTTCGCCGGGTCCAGGCCGCGCTGGCCAAGCTGGCCGACCGCGATCGCGAGGCGCTGCTGCTCTGGGAGGAAGGATTCTCCTACGACGAGATCGCCGACGTGCTGGGCCTCTCACGCGGCTCCATCGGGACCACACTGGCCCGGGCGCGAACGCGGTTGGCCGCGGCCTTTGACGAGTTAGATAGCGAAGGAAGTGGTGAAGATGTCGCACATTGATGAAGGAACACTGCACGCCTACCTGGACGGCGAGCTGAACGAGCGCCAGCTGCTCGAGATAGAGGAGCACGTCTCGGCCTGCGACCCGTGCAGCCATCGGCTCGAGTCGGCGCGCGCGGCCGCCGGTCGTGCCTCCGCACTGATCGCCGAGCTGGAGCCCGCTGCCGCACAGGCGCCATCGTTCCGCGAACTGGAAGAGCGCGCCGCCGCGCGGGCACAGGCCGCGGCGCCGCGCCGCAGCAGAGTCCGACCCAGGCTCGCCTGGGCCGCCTCCATCGCCATCGCCTTCGCCGTCGGCTGGTACTCGCAGCCGTTCTGGAGCGGACAGTCGCCCCGCGACCTCGGGTTCACGGCGGCGGAGCCAGTGATGGCGCCGCAGCCATCGTCCAAATCCGCGGACGAGCAGAGCGCGGCGCGGGAGGCCGGCCAGGGTGTGGCGGACGCCGTGGGCGGTCTCTCCACCGACGAAGTCCGTGCGGCCGAAGAAGCGCCGGCGCAGTCCCGCGGCCGGGCGGCCGACAGGCGGACCAGTCTAACCGAGGCAGAGGAAGACGCGCCGGTGGAAGCCAGGCGCCAGGAAGTCGCGGGGGCGGAGAACGAAACGGCGACGCGCGAGATGTTGAACCAGCCGGCCGTCGAGCGCGCCGCGCAGCCGGTCGCGGAAGCGGAACCGGCGGCTCCGCCCGCCGAGGCCTTCGGTATCGAGTCGCAACTGGAGCAGCCGAAAGGCGAGGCCGACGCCGCAGCGTTGGCTGGCCGAGCTGCACCCGACTCCGACATGGCGGACGAGATGCGCGTCCGCGCCGACTTCCGGATGACGGCGGGCGAAGCGTACGCCGGAATGTTCAGGCCCGTGGGCCCGCAAGAAGCCACGGTCTGGCTGGACGCCGATCTGCGTACCCTGTCCGACCTGCAACTCGTGCGGACCGAGGTGGGGCCCGGCGCCGCCGTCGAGGGCGGCCTGGAAGGGCTACCGGCGGTACGACTCATATATATAGACGCCGCCGGCAACGAGATCGCGCTGATCCAGCAACACGTCGGCGAAGGCCGCGACCTGGACGATGCCGAAGCGGACCCCGCCCTGCTCGTCGACCCCTCCGGCCTCAGGGCCTACCGCTGGCGGGACGGCGGCTACCGGCTCACCCTGATGGGAACAGTGAGCACCGATTCTCTGCAGGCCCTGTCGGAGCGCGTGCGATGATGGCGATGACGGGAGGACTCTGAGGCGTTTCGGTCAGCGTAGGGCGGTGATGGTCAGACCCTCCACTTCGAAAGTGATCCCGAGGAGTTTTTCGGCGACGTAGATCGTCGTCCGCGTGTGAGATGTGATACCCGAGGTCTGCAACGAGCCGCCCATCACCCCGATGAACGGAATCAGCTGGTCCGCCAGGTGTCGATCGACCGCGGCGCCCGCGTTCATCTCCGTCATCAACGCGTTCGCCGCCTCGCGACCGACCTCCTCCGCCGGCTTACCCTTCACCCCCAACGCCGAGCCGCCCAGCGCCGGACCGTCGTCCGATTCCGTCCACAGCGTGATCCCGCTCCCCAGGTTCGCCGCCTCCGAGTACTGCACCTCCAGCTCCACCGGGCAGCCGAGCCGCTGCAATAGATGATCCGCCGCGTCCGCCTGGCGCTCCGCGACCTTGCGCTCCTCCAACTGCGTCGTCGCGTGGCTGATCCCCCTGATCTTCTTCACCTCGCCGGGGTGAAAAAGATCGAGCGAGAACCCGAAACCCGATCCGCCGGAGATCCCAGCCAACAGCAGTCCCCCGCCCTTCGGGTAGTAGCCGCGACGCGACACCTTCAGCGTCGCCATACCGAACGGCTGCAGCACCTTGAACGTCACGTGCTTCAGGTAGTCCACCGGCGGGCTGAACGGCACGTCCGTTCCACCCCGCACGTCGAACTGGAACTCACCCGGCAAGAACAGGCAGGGCAAAAGCACCGTCTGCAGCACCAGCGTCGTCGAGCCCGCCGTGCCCACGTCGAGGGTGAAGGCGCCCGGCTTCACCGGGCCCGGATCGAACATGATCTCCGTCGAGCCGAGGCCCGCCCCGCGTACCCGCGCGCCGCACAACGCGCCCACC